>NZ_AYMF01000014.1:0-151510 GCF_000633435.1 Achromobacter sp. DH1f
GACCTGAGCGGTGCCGACCTGGGCGGTGCCTACCTGCGCGATGCCTACCTGAGCGGTGCCGACCTGAGCGGTGCCGACCTGGGCGGTGCCGACCTGCGCGACCTTGCCGGCCTCTGGGGCGCCAGAGGCAACCTGCGCGAAATCAAGGCCATCCAGTGCGATACGTGGCCGGTCACCTACACCGCGACGCATATGCAGATCGGCTGCCAATTCCACGAACTGGAGCGCTGGTGGTCGTTCACCGATGAGCAGATCGGCCGGATGGATTCGTCGGCGCTGGCGTGGTGGCAGAAGTGGAAGCCGGTGCTGCACACGATCGTGACGATGTCGCCGGCCGTGCCTGGCGGCGAGAAGCCGGCCGAGCAGCAAGAAGCCGCCTGACCTTCCCCACCCGCCCCGGGTGCCGGGGCAAGGAGACCACCATGGAACAGCAAACCAAGCCGACGGCGACCGATGGCGAAGCCGTGCACGTCATGCGTCAGTACGGCGGTTCGTTCATCAAGCAGTTGGCGCAGTTGTGGCTGACGGCTGACCCGATCAATCAAGCCCGCGTGGCGGAGGCGTTCCGGCCGGAATTCGACCGTTACCGCGTGGATGCCGCGGCCCTGGCGCATTACCAGGGCCTGGCGCGTGAGGCTGAACTGGCGGGGAGGAACTGACCATGGGTGCCTATCACGCTGAACTGATGGACGACCTGCTGCGCGTGGCGCCGCCCTTCTCCCTGCCGCACGAGGTGGACCAGGACGCGCCGACGGTAACGAAGGCGCAGGCCGTCGCCGCCGTGGCGGCCTGCCTGGGCAATGACGAGCCGACCGCCTTCGGCCTGACGGCTGCCCAGTGGGCGGAATACCTGATGGACGAGCTGGCCGACAACCAGGGCGCGGTGCTGCTGGTGCTGCTGATCGGCTCGACCGTGCCGAGCGTGGGCGCGTTCCTGGCCGGGCACCTGGGCAACTGCATTGAGGCCGAGGCCAACCGCCTGCTGGCCGAAATGGACCCTGACGAAGCCGAGGCCTACCTGTGATCGTCCTCGTGATCCTTGGCGCTGTGGTGGTGGCGGACGCCCTCTACGACCTGTGGAAGACCCGCAAATGACCACCGCCCTTTTCATCCTGGCCGGCCTGTGCGCCGCCTACTTGATTGGCCGCGCGAGGTGCCCAATGATCCGCCGCCTGCTGAGCGACCGCGACAACCGCGTCGCCGCCTACGTGGTGGCCGGCCTGCTGACCGCGCTGATCTTCGGCTATGGCGAGCGCCAGCAGACCGACGCCCAGTCCACCCCCTACCCCACCTGCGAAGGCTGCGGCAAGACCGCCGTGACCGCCAAGGAATGACCATGCTCCGCATCTACCACGGCGGTCCCGGCGAGATTCCGCCCATTGACGAGCGTGTCCCCGCCGACGTCTTCGAGAACGCCATCCGCGCGTTCGGCGTCGTCGCCGCATGCGAATGGTTCGGCCACTCGCCGGACAGCCAATTCACTGCCGACACCATCCGCGAGCTGCGGTTGCGGTCGGGCATCCCCCAGGAATCAGCATGAACAACCTACAAGTCATCACCCAGGACATCTACGACAGCCGTGCGACCTTCGCCGCGGTGCTGACCGATCCTTCGATCAACTTCGAGAAGGAAGCCGGGTTCGCCATCCAGGTGCTGCAGAACAACGACTTCGCGCTGAAGGTCGCCACCGGCAACCGCCAGTCGGTGATCAACGCGGTGACGAACGTGGCCGCGATCGGCATCAGCCTGAACCCAGCGAAGCGCCAGGCGTACCTGGTGCCGCGCGATGGGCGCATCTGCCTGGACATCAGCTATATGGGCCTGATCGACCTGGCCGTGGCCACCGGCTCGATCCGCTGGGCCCAGGCCGAACTGGTGCGCGCTGGCGACAACTTCGCGCTGAACGGCTTCGACGGTCCGCCCACGCACGTTTTCAACCCGTTCAGCAAGGACCGCGGCGAGATCGTCGGCGCCTACGTTGTGGTCAAGACCGCCGACGGCGACTACCTGACCACGCCCATGAGCAAAGACGAAATCGACGGGATCATGAACCGGTCGCAGTCGGTGAAGTCCGGCAAGTCGTCGCCCTGGAAGACCGACTACGGCGAGATGGCCAAAAAGACGGTCGTGAAGCGCGCCTACAAGTACTGGCCGAAGAACGACCGCCTGTCGGAAGCGATCCACCACCTGAACACGGACGGCGGCGAAGGCCTGGCCACCACCGCCAGCGCGCCGGCCGACCCCGACCTGCTGCCGCGCCTGCGCAAGGCCGTCGACGCCGCCCGGGATGCCGTCGCCCTGGAACAGGTCTGGAAGGACGGGTTGGCCGAGGTGCGCGCCACCAAGGACATGGGCATCTACAACGCGTTCAAGGCCGCCGTGGCAGCGCGCGGCGCGGTGCTGCGCGGCGAGGCCGTTCCCACCGAAACGCCGCCGGACGACGGCAAGACCATCGACGAAGCGCCGGCCACCACCGCGCCGGCAGACGACGGCTTCGGCCGTGACGACAACAGGAGCGAATGATGCTGATCGTCAACTGCGAGCAGGGCAGCGAGGAATGGCACGCCGCGCGCGCTGGAGTGATCACCGCCAGCATGTTCTCGGTGGCCCGCAAGCGCGTGGGCGTGCTGGACGAGCGCCAGGCGCTGTACGTGGCCTATGTGAGGGCCGGCATGGACACCAAGGAAGCGGCGGCGAAGGCCGGCTACAAGTCGGCGCCGCGTGCCGAAGGCGTCGAGCGCGCCCTGGCCGGCCTGCCGGTGGGTAACTTCTCGGGCGAGGCCAAGGACTACGCGTTCCGCCTCGCGGTCGAGCGCATCGCTGGCCAGCCGCTGGACGAGGGCTACCAGAATTGGGCCATGCGCCGTGGGCACGAACTGGAGCCCGAGGCCCGCATGGAACACGAAATGCAGACCGGCCTGCTGGTCGAGCGTGCCGGCTTCGTGCTTACCGACGACCGCCTTTTCGGCGCCAGCGCGGACGGCCTGATCGGCGACCCCGGCGGCAGCGAATACAAGTGCTTCCTCGCTCCGGACAAGCTGCGCGCCTTCCACATCGACAACGATCCCAGCGAAGTAATGGACCAGGTACAGGGCTGCATGTGGATCACCGGCCGCGCCTGGTGGCACCTGGGCCTGTACTGCCCCGCCCTGGCGCCGATCGGCAAGCAGCTTTGGCTGCGCGAATTCAAGCGCGACGACGACTACATCGACCGCCTCGTTGACGACCTGATGCAGTTCGCCGGGCTGGTCGACCAATACGAAACCACCCTGCGCCGCAAGGCCGCCTGACGGAGAAACCTGTGTACATACCCTACGAAAACGAACGCGAGCTGTCCGTCTTGATCGGGCAGGTTCTGCTCGAAGTCGTCGCGACCGATAAGCAAATCGACTTCACGACCACCGATGGCAAGCAGTACCGCATGTTTCACAACCAGGACTGCTGCGAAAGCGTCTCCATCGAATCCATCGTTGGCGACCTGAAAGACCTGATCGGCGAACCAATTCTGGTGGCCGAGGAAGTCAGCAGCGAAGGCGTGCCGCCGCCCGAAAGCGAAGTCAGCGAATGGGGTGGGCCCGAGTCTTTTACGTGGACCTTCTACAAGCTCGCGACCCGCAAGGGCTACGTCGACATCCGCTGGTACGGCTCTTCCAACGGCTACTACAGCGAGAGCGTCGACTTCTACGAAATCCATCCCGAAGCCTAACCCTTCCCCAGCAGCACAACCTAGGAGACTGACGAATGTTCAGCCTGGAAAGCCAGAAAGTCACCCTCGCGCACCTGAACGTGCGCCCCGAGAACCACGGCGACGAGAAAGTCGGCGGCGCGGACCTGAAGATCGCCTTCACAGAGAGCAATGGCCTGCTGGCCATGTTCCACCCTGTGCTGCGCGATGCGCTGTATCGCCGCGAAGAGACGCCGCCTGAACAGGAAGAAATCTTCGAAGGCAGCCCGGCTGATGCGCTGACCGTGCGCAAGTTCGGCGACCTGATCGGCGCGCTGCGCCTCAAGCACGAACTGAAGGGTGCGCAGGTCGTGATCGGCTTTGGCCTGGGCGGCGCGTCCGACATCGACTTCGAGACGGCCGACGTTGACCACTTCTCGGTGGACCTGATGGAAGGCGGCAGCGCTCGCTATGGCTTCCGCGTCAAGTGCAACCCCACGGGCGAGCAGATCAAGCGCCTGTACGAGGTCCTGGGTGGCGAGGTCGATATCAGCGTCACGCCCGCCGTCGACAAGCAGGGATCGCTGGGCCTGAACCTGGAACCCGAAGCGGCGTAACCCCACGGCCGGCGCGGCGCTGCCCGCCGGCCACCTATACAGAGCACACGATGAGCAAACGGTACGGAAGGAATCAGCGGCGCCGCGCACGCGAACGCGTCGCGCAGCTGGAGCTATCGAACAGCATGGGCCAGGGCTTGCTTGAGCAAGCTCACCGCAGGCTTGCAGAGGCGGAAGCAGTGATCGACCACGCAAGAAGCGTTCTCGGCCATGACGTGGCGCTGCCGCCGGTCATGCGCGGCGATCACCCGAATCCGCTGGGTGGCGACTTTGTGCTGGCACAGCCGACCGCTATCAACGCGCTCCCCTACCTTGGCGACGAGTCGATGCCGCTGACCCTCGACATGAAAGTTATCCAGATGCGGCAGCTCTTGGCTAGCCTGGATTATCAGGACTACCGCGGCGCCTTGCACTTCCACGTGAAGCTAGATGACGGCCACGTGGCCTATGCGATTGACGAGCGAGCCTTCGCACAGATGCCCCGCGAGGCACTTGCCGCCACGCTGCACGGGCCTATCGCCAAAGCCCTGGCCAATTTGCTCGCCGTCCACCTGAAAGGACGTTGACCATGATCCCCGCCATGAACCGCCAGCAGCGTCGCATGCTCGAAAAGCAGCAGGCCCGCGTGCGCGCCACTCGCAGGCCGGACCGCCCGGCCCGCCTGCCGATGCTGATCAAGGCCCAGCAGACCCTGGCGCCGCTGGAAGCGATCATTGACCAGATCGAGCGCGACGGCACGATCACCACCGACGCCCGCGGCACGCCGATTTTCCACTGCGTCGCCGACGGCGAATGGTACGCCAGCGCGCCGGCTATCTCGGGCATGGCCGACTTCTTCGATATGTGGGCCACCCGCCACGGCAGCCCGTTCAAGGCCGCGGCGCTGCGCCAGCTGGCCAACCGCCTGGACGTGGGCATGCCCATCGACGGGCCCCTGATGGCCGCCCTGCAGGCCGAGATACCCGCCCTTCGCCGCATCGGCGCCGGCCTGACCCAGGCTGACGCGTCCGACCTGCTGCGCCAGACCCAAATCCTTGCTGAATTGGACGCCGCGCGCGCCACTGGAGCCTGACATGACCACCATACCCGCCGGCTGGAAGCTGGTGCCCATTGAGCCGACCGAGCCGATGCATGTTGCCGCGGTGCGTACCATCAGAAACTGCACCGGCAACGATGACTTCCCGCCGCGCGTCTACGCCGCCATGCTTGCCGCAGCCCCTGCTGCGCCGGCCGATGGCTGGCTGCCCATCGAGAGCGCGCCGAAGGATGGAACCCATATTTTGGCGTGGCGCGAAGATTGCGGCCAGTTCATCGCCAGCTACACGTCGGCGGACGGGTTCCCGCTGACGCAAGCCGAACTTGACGCCTACGACGAAGACACGCTGTTCCAAAAGGATTGGTTCACGCAGTGGCCCGACGCCACCCGCCTGGATGGCAGCGAGGTGCCCACGAAGTGGCAGCGCTTGCCGGCTGATCCCGGCGCCGCCCCCGCTGCTGGCGATGCGCTGGCCGATCCTGCGTTGCAGAAGCTGTTCGGCGACGCAATCACCGGCGCGCTGGGATTCGGCGCCCAGGGTGTGAACCCGCCGCCCGTAGGCCATTGGCTGGAACCATTCTGGAACATGGCACGGGCCGACGCTGCTTTGGCCGCCGGCCTGGCGCTGCTCGACCACCCCCTGTTGCGCGACGTCTTGGGCTATGTCGAGGATGCCGGCCCGGCTGATGTATGGGGCGCCGCTCAATCCTGGATGGGCCTGCGTGACGCCGCCATTGCAGCCCAATCCGGAGGAAAAGATGGCGATCACTAAAACCGGGGTGCACCTTCTTGAACTGGATGGCATCCGCATGCCCTTGCGCCACTTTGCCCGAGTGTATGGCATCCACGAAGCCACACTGCACGGCAGAATCAAGCGCGGCATGTCATTGCGAGCTGCGTTGGAGACGCCTGTTGATGCGGTCCAGTCACACAAGAACAAGCTCATGGTGGACAAACGCTGGAGGGGTATCCAGCAGCCAGAATGGTCGGATGGAAAGAAGCGCGCATACGCCACCCATGAATCCATGAAGCGCCGCTGCCTAGTCAGCACGTGCGCTGTATACAAGTATTACGGCGCGCGGGGCATAACGGTATGCGAGCGCTGGTTGGATTTCGCAAACTTCCACGCAGACATGGGAGACAGGCCGTTGGGCACAACGCTTGATCGGATCGACAACTATGGCAACTATGAGCCTGGAAACTGCCGCTGGGCTACGCACAGGGAACAAAGCCACAACAAGCGCCGGCAAGTCCTTTTCCTTGAATACCAGGGAAAGAAGATGACGGTCAAGGAATGGGCGGATGAACTTGGCTTTGACGTGACCACAATCAGGGACCGCATAAGAGGCGGCCATCCGATTGAGCGAGTTCTAAGCCGCGAACCGTTGAAGCCTAATTCTCGGCACCGCCCCATCCAATCGAGCGGCCAGGGCGCGGGGAGCAAATCATGAACTGGCTGCACTTCGCCATTGGCTTCGGTGTCGGCTGCGCTTACTGCTCGGCTGTCACCTTCATCAAGGCTTACCTCGAACGGCGAGACGACTTGCGCCAGCAGGGCGCGGGGAGGTGAGCATGATCGCCCCAAAGCCTGCACCCCTGCTGGCTCGCCTGCAAGCTGCTATCAAGTGCGCTCACCAGGAAGCCCCTGGCTGGCTTGCCCCCGTTATGCGTGAAGCCCGGGACGAAATCAAGCGTCTCCGCCGAGAACTGGCCGCCGAGAAGCGGCGTCCGAAAAGGAATGGAAAGACATGACCGACCAAAACAACGCCACCCAGCCCGTGCTGACGGATGACGAAATCAGGACTGCCGCGAAGGCAGCGATTCGTGACGCCAAAGAACAGGGACTAGCCAATGCCGGTCCGCACGAATACATCGCTGCCGGCGCCGCCGCCCTGCTGTCCAAGCTGCGCGCGGAGGGCGTGCCGGTGGACGATGAGGTAGTGCCCCCGCCGATAGCCCCGGACGATGAAGCAATCTCGGAATGCTGGATCAGCGCCAGCGACTGCGACGGCATCGCCTACGACGGGCCTTCCTTCCAGCGGGGCTACAGGGCAGGGGAAATCGCTGAACGTGATCGAGCGACCGGCGCCGCTCCCGTGGCAAGCGCCACTGCCGATGAGCGGGCGCTGACGACGGAGCAGCGGAAAGAATTCATTCGCCGCGCCAGCTTCATCAGCGAGGCCGACCACGACACCAGAGCGGCCTTCGTGGACGAGATTGCCAGCGCCACCCTGGCAAGCGCCCCTGTAGCCGGATGGAGCCTGCGTGGCCCGTCGGCCGGAAGTTGGCGCGGGGAATTTTCCCGCCGCGTGTACGAGAACTTGGCCGCCGCCGACAATCAGGACGTGCCGCTGGAAGAATACCCGGCGCGCATCCTGGCCGTGCTGGATGCCATGGGCGCCCCTGTAGCCGGGGAGCTTGTGACCGTTGAGGTCTACGTGTATCGAGAGGGCAATCGGTATCTGGCGAGTGCGCTTTTGCCTAACGACACGCCGTTGCGCCCCGGCCTGAATACGCTCTATGCCGCGCCCCAGGCCAGCGAGGCGGCGGCGGCCGTGCGCACGCTGCAAGCCAAGTGTTACACCTACCACGGCGGCGAACAGTGGAAACCGCCACTCGGGGATGCGGCTGCCACCGTGGCACGACTGGATAAGATCGACGCCTATCGCATCGAAGCGATGTACCTGCTGCGTGAGGCCGGTGCGCTGCTGCCGACCTTCACCACCGCCGAAGAAATCGGCGCCTGGCGGGAAAAGGTGCGCAAGTTCGGTGCCGGCGATGTCATCGACGTGCCGCCCCAGACCAGCGAGTACGAGCGCGGCCATGCTGCCGGCTGGGCGGCAGGATGGGATCAGGCTATCAAGCAGCCCCAGGCCAGCCAGGCGGTGCGCAACGCAGCCCTGGAGCTGGCGGCGGGGATTGTCGGTGGAACCTGCTGGGCTGGCTATCCGATGTGGGTCTCTGAACTGATCGCCAAACATATCCGCGCCCTCAAGCAGCCCCAGGCGGACAAGGACGGCGGGCAGCAGCACGCCAGGAATGTCGAGGCAGCGTGGGCGGAATGCCGCGCCGACGTCGGCACGGGAGGATGGACCGTGTCCGAGACGATCAACTATCACGGTTTCTTCTTGCACGGCTGGCGCGCCGCCCTTTCTGCCACCCAGACCGAACAAGGAGAGCGGGATGCGTGATTCAGCGATCCTCGATCCTTGCTGCGGCGGCCGCATGATGTGGTTTGACCGCCAGGACCAGCGCGCGCTCTTTGGCGACATCCGCAGCGAGGAACACACCCTATGCGACGGCCGGGCCTTCAACATCACGCCCGACCTGAACATGGACTTCCGCGCCATGCCTTTCACCGCCGACTCGTTCAGCCTGGTGGTGTTCGACCCGCCGCACCTTCGCCGCGCCGGCCGAGATTCCTGGCTCCGCGCCAAGTACGGAATCCTGGGTGACGACTGGCAGCAGGATCTGCGCCAGGGCCTGGCCGAGTGCTTCCGCGTGCTGAAACCTGCCGGCGTGCTGATCTTCAAGTGGGCCGAGGTCCAGATCCCGGTCAGCCAGATCCTGGCCCTGACCGAACATCGGCCACTGTTTGGCCACAAGTCCGGCAAGCGCGAAAAGACCCACTGGCTGACGTTCATGAAGCCGGCCGACACCGACAAGAAGGAGATGTGATGGCTTCCCCGTACCTCACGCCGGATGAGGTCAAGGCGCTGACCGGCTATGTCACGCGCGCCGCGGCCTGCCGGTGGCTTGAGCGCAACGGCTGGCCCTTCGCCCGCGCCGCTGGCGACGGCTGGCCGCGCATCCTGCGCGAGTACCATGATGCCCGGCTATCGGGCGAAGAGAAGCGGCGACCGAAAAGCGGCGCCGAGCCGAATTGGAGATGCGCGGCATGATTGCCAAGCGAACAAAGAACCTGAAACTGGGCCTCTTGCCTCGTATGGAGGCGCGGCCGCGCGCCAAAGGCGGTTGGACTTTTCGGTATTACACCTATGACCGGAAATACATCAACCTGGGGCACGACCGCGCCGAGGCCATCAAGCGCGTGCTGGAGATGGAACGCCGCGCACCGGACACCGGCACCGTCGGCGAGCTGATCCGCGAGTACATGGCCAGCGGCAGCTTCAAGAACGACCTGGCGCCGAAGACTCAGGACGACTACATCACAGCCAGCAAGCAGGTCCTGGAGCGCTTCTCGGCCATGCAGGTCGATGACATGAAGCCGCCGCACATTGCGCGCTATCTGCGTGTGGAACGCGCGTCAGCGCCGGTGCGAGCCAACCGTGAAATGGCGTTCTTGGCGTCAGCGTTTCAGTTTGGAATCGAGCAGGGCTATGCAACCGCCAATCCCTGCCGCCAGGTGCGCAGGAACAAGGAGCGCCCGCGATCGCGCTGTCCGTCCTGGGAAGAGATCGAGTCTTTCTGCGCCACAGCGGCAAAAAAAGGGCCGTCCTCGCACGTCATTGGCCTTATGGCCAAGTTCATCGCGCTCACCGGGCGCCGCCGCGTGGAATTTCTGGAGCTGCGAAAGGTCGACATGGGGCCGGCCGGCATCACAGTGGGCTTTGCCAAGGCCAAAGCCGGCGACGCGCTACGCAGGGGCTTGATCGAATGGACACCGGCATTGCGCCAACTCTTCGCTGAGCTCGCCCAGATGGATCGTCGCGCTCGGGATGGAAAGTCGGCCATCCCGGAATCCATGTTCGTGTTCACCAACCGTGACGGGCAACCGTATTCCGAGCAAGGCTTTAAGGCCCTGTGGTCGAAGATCATGAAGGATTGGATGGCTGTGCCAGGTCGAGAGCGCTTTACGTTTCACGACCTGCGCGCCTATTACGTCACGGTGTTGGTGGGCCGGGATGAGAACCCGGAAACGCATGCCAACCCAGCAACGACCAGGCGCGTCTATGACCGCCGGCGCGTGGTCAAGATCAAGGGCAGCGCCTGACGGTTGCCACCAATCCCGGTTCTTGCCACCATTCGGAAATGAAAAAAGGCACCCCGCTTTCGCGTAAGTGCCTGATTTCATTTGAATTCGGTGGGGTGGCTGATGGGACTCGAACCCACGACAACTGGAATCACAATCCAGGACTCTACCAACTGAGCTACAGCCACCACTGGTTTCTTTACTGCTGAATCATTGCTGCCTTCGCTTTCAAAGCACCCACCTTGCGAGTGTTTTTCCTGCGGCTTCAATGTGTTCAACAGCGAAGAGGCCGAATTCTAGCACGTTTTTTTCGCGTGTGTAAAACGGGCTGTTTGAATACCTGTTCTGTGCCCCTGCACTCCCGCCAGGCCCCCCGTTGCGGGCCCGCCAGCCTTGCTATCCTTGCCGCTTGGAACACCCCTTGGACCAACCCTTCGGAGGCCCGCCCGCGCTGGCGCTATGGATCGCATACACGAATTACTGATCGCCTACTGGCCGCACATGGTGTTCGGCGTCAGCCTGGTTGCCGGGGCCGGCGCGGCGGTGCATGCGGCCATGACCAAGCAGGATGTGCGCTCGGCCATCGGCTGGGTCGGGCTGGCGCTGTTTTCACCGCTGTTTGGCGCGCTGGCCTATTTCGTGGCGGGGATCAACCGGATCCGCAAGACCCGGATGACGCAGCAGCGCGACGAGGCGATGCTGGTGGATGCCGCCCTGGTGGAGACGCCCAGCGTGGATGTGGCGCCGATCTCGGGGCCGCAGTTCGCGTCGCTGAAGGTACTGGGCGACCAGGTCAGCCGCTTCCGGTTGCTGGGTGGCAATACCGTGCAGCCGCTGGCCGGCGGCGACGAGGCCTATCCGGCGATGCTGCAGGCCATCCGCGGCGCCCGCCATGCGGTGGCGATGCAGAGCTACATTTTCGACAACGACGCGATCGGCCGCGAGATGGGACAGGCGCTGATCGAGGCGCAGGCGCGCGGGGTGCAGGTGCGGGTGCTGATCGATGCGATCGGGTCCAAGTATTCGCACCCGCCGATCGTGCGGATGCTGGCGCGCGGCGGGGTACCGGTGGCGCGCTTCATGACCAACCCGCTGGGCGTGCTGCGCATGCCCTATGCCAATCTGCGCAGCCACCGCAAGGTGCTGGTAGTGGACGGGCGCATCGGCTTTACCGGCGGCATGAATGTACGGGCGGCGTTCGTGACGGCGCTGTCGGGCGCGGCGACCAATGTGGACACGCATTTCCGGGTGGAAGGGCCGATTGTGACGCAGCTGATGTCGGTGTTTGCCCACGACTGGAATTTCACGACGCACGAATCGCTGCCGGCCGCGCCCTGGTTCGACCCCAGCGCGCAGCCGCCGCACGGCAACGTGCCCATGCGCTGCGTGCCGTCGGGTCCGGACCGGGCGATGGGCAGCGCCCACAGCATCCTGCTGGGTGCGCTGGCGGTGGCGCAGCGGCACGTGCGCATCCAGTCGCCCTACTTCCTGCCCGACCAGCCGCTGATCGGCGCACTGGCCACGGCGGCGCGGCGCGGGGTAGTGGTGGACATCGTGATTCCCGGCAAGAACAACCTGCGGCTGGTGGACTACGCCATGACGGCGCAGCTGGACCAGGTGGTGCGCACTGGGTGCCGCGTGTGGCGCTCGCAAGGCATGTTCGACCATTCGAAACTGATGACGGTGGACGACGGCTGGGCCTATGTGGGTTCGTCGAACCTGGACCCGCGCAGCCTGCGGCTCAATTTCGAGCTGGATACGGAAATCTACGACCCCGCCGTGGCGCGCTGGATCGGCGCGAAGATCGACGCGCTGGTGGGCAACGCGCGCCGCGAAACACTGGAAGCCCTGCAGCAGGCGCCATTCGCCAAGCGCCTGCGCAACAAGGTGATCTGGCTGGCCACGCCGTATCTGTAGGCGTGCCCGATCAACCGTCCGACGTCGGCGTGGCCGCCTGACGCACGGCAAAGACCGCGCTGGCCTTGAGCACCAGGCGGTCGTCGACCTGCAGCCGGCAGGTGGCGTAGATCAGCCGCTTGCCGCGCTTGTCGATGGTGACGTGGGCTTCGAGCCAGTCGCCGGGCATGACGGCGTTAAGGTATTCCACCGACATCTGGGCGGTCACGACCGAGGCCTGGCACTGGTGGGCAATGACGAATCCCAGGGCGCTGTCGGCCAGGGTGGCCAGAAAGCCGCCGTGCGCCATGCCGTGCATGTTGCCGTGGACCTGGCCCACGCGCAGGGCCAGCACGTCGTCGGCCGCGCGCCGGTAGAAGCCGCTGAGATCGTCCAGGTGCTGCATGAAGGCGCTGCTGGGGCGCCAGGGCGCAAAGCCGGTAGGAATGGAATCGGTCATGGCAAAGGGGGAAATCCGCTGCGGAACCTGCAACGGTAGCGCAAACCGGCCGTGCCGCGCAGGCGCGGCGGCCGGGCGACCGGTGAACGGACAATATCGCCGCCGGCTGGCGCGGCCGTCGCGCCGGCGCTACAGTCTGGCCATCAACCGCCCGGCACCCAGTTTTACGCATGAACTCCATCAAGACCTACGGCATGGCCGAGCGCGCGGACTATTTCGATTTCGATATCCGCGCGCAGCAGGTGCGCGAGCCGCTCGAGCAGCCGCACCGCCACGAGTACTTCCAGATCCAGGTGAACCTGGACGGCGATACCCGCCAGACCATCAGCGGCACGGTGCGCCCGTTCAAGCGCGGTTCCTTGAGCTTTGTGCTGCCGTACCGGGTGCACCTGGTGCCGCATCCGCCGGGCGCGCGTTACGTGATCATCAATTTCGCGCAGCGTTTCCTGTGGCCGGAACTGACGGTGGACCCGCTGGACCTGGAAGAGGTGCCCGTATCGCAGGCGCCGGCGCTGGCACCCTTTCTGTTCCAGGAATACCTGGATTTCGAGCTGGACGACGCCGGTTTTGCGCAGGTGCAGGACCTGATCCAGCGCCTGACCGAAGAAAACCAGCGCCGCGGTTTTGGGTCGCTGACGACGATTCGCGGGCTGATCCTGCAATTGATCGGCCTGGTGTGCGAGCGCCATGAAACCGACCTGCTGCACATGGCGCGCCATCACGCGGGCAGCAGCCGCCGCGGCAGCGTCAAGCGCGTGCTGGCGCACATCGGCGCGCACATCACCGAGAACCTGACGCTGAACGATGCAGCCGCGGCCGCTTTCCTATCGCCCAATTACCTGGCGCATCTGCTGAAGAAGGAAACCGGCAAGACCTTCACCGAACTGGTGGCCGAACGCCGCATGGCGCTGGCCCGCGACCTGCTGGCGCATTCGGCGCGCAAGGTCAGCCAGGTGGCGCACGCGGCGGGCTTCGCGGACGAGGCGTACTTCTCGCGCCGTTTTCGCCAGCTGGAAGGCATCAGCCCCACCGAATACCGCGAACGCCTGCGGGCGGGCAACGCGGACGGGTGAGCCGGACGGCCGCGCCAAGCGTGGCCTCACGCGGACTCGGACGGCGCCGCCCTGCAAATCACGGAATCGTCCAGGGATTGCGTAATCGTCTCCAGTGCGCCGGGGCGCGGCCACCGTAAAGTGGCTGCAACCCTCGCAACCTTCAGGAGACCCGCGATGAACCCGCCCGTCCAGACCCCTTTTGCCGTGGCCCAGACCACGGTGCCCATCGCCGGCAGCGCGCAGCGCTTTCCGGTGCGGCGCATCTACTGCATCGGCCGCAACTACGCGGCCCACGCCATCGAGATGGGTTCGGACCCGACGCGCGAGCCGCCGTTCTTTTTCCAGAAGCCGACGGACGCGATCCAGGTGGTGCTGCCCGACAGCGTGACGGACCACCCCTACCCGCCCCTGACCCAGAATTACCACTACGAGGTGGAACTGGTGGCGGCGCTGTCCAAGGGCGGCCGCGACATCGCGCCGGAAGACGCGCTGCAATGCGTGTACGGCTACGCGCTGGGCCTGGACATGACGCGGCGCGACCTGCAGCGCGGCATGGGCGACCAGAAGAAGCCGTGGGAAATCGGCAAGAGCTTCGACCATGCCGCCCCCATCGGGCCGATCCACCCCGTGGCCCAGACGGGCCACTACCGGGAAGGCGAGATCTGGCTGTCGGTGAACGGCGAACGCAAGCAGCAGGCCACGCTGAGCCACATGATCTGGTCGGTGGCCGAGCAGATTTCGCGGCTGTCGCAAGCGTTCGAGCTGTTCCCTGGCGACCTGATCTATTCGGGCACGCCCGAGAACGTGGGGCCGGTGGTGCGTGGCGACGTGATCCGCGCGCATGTGGACGGCCTGCCGGAACTGAGCATCCGTATCGTCTGACGCGCAGGCGGTGCGGGCGGCCCGCCAGCCGCCTCGCGTATCGGCATCCCTGCCGCTGCCGCCGCAAATCTGAGAGTAAGATTTACGCCATAACAAACGCCCGTGAGGCAGGAGCAGTGGAAGATGGCGAAAATCGGTATGGTTGGCATCGGCCTGATGGGCCATGGCATTGCAAGCAATCTGGTCAAGCACGGTCACGCGCTGACCGTGCTGGAACACCCGGGCAACCAGCCCCTGGATGCCCTGAAGGCCGCGGGCGCCACCAGTTGCGCCGACGGCGCGGCGCTGGCGGTGCAGGCGGACGTGATCATCCTGTGCGTCACGGGCAGCCCGCAGGTCGAAGCCGTGCTGCTGTCGCCGGGCGGCGTGCTGGAAGGGCTGCGCCCGGGTACCGTCATCATTGATTGCTCGACCGCCATCCCGTCGTCCACCCTGAAGGTGGCCGAGGCGGTGACGGAACGCGGCGGCCGCTTCCTGGACGCGCCCATGACGCGCACGCCGAAAGAGGCCGCCGAAGGCCGGTTGAACCTGCTGGTGGGCGGCGATGCCGCGCTGTTCGCGGAATGCCGGCCGATCCTGGCGTGCTTTGCCGAAAACATCACGCATGCCGGCCCCATCGGCGCCGGCCACCGCATGAAGCTGCTGCACAACTACGTGTCGCTGGGCGCAATTGCGCTGCTGTCCGAAGCGGCCGCCTGCGCGCTGCGCGCGGACATCGACCCGGCCGTGTTCGCCGAGGTGCTGACCAAGGGCGGCGGCGGCGGGGTGGCGCTGGAGCGCCTGAAGCCCTACCTGCTGGAACAAGACCCGTCGTCGCTGCGCTTTTTCATGTCGAACGCGCAGAAGGACCTGTCTTACTACAACACCATGGCCGCGGAAACCGGCGCGGTGCGCGAGATCGGCGCGGCCGTGCTGCACACCTATGACCAGGCGGTGGACCAGGGCGGTGGCGACCGCTACGTGCCGGAACTGGTGTCGTTGCTGAAAGACCGCTAAGCGGAAAAGAACGGGCCCGGTCATCGACCGGGCCTGCATGCCGGCTGAACGCCGGCCTATGGGTCAAAGCCCGGACAGGGCCCGCCTAGGGCCGACCCGCCGCCATCGCCGGCACCACGCGCAAGGCGCCGCGGCGCGGCAGTTGCATCGAGATGATCGCGGCCAGCAGCAGCAAGGCGCCGGCCGCGCCGAACGCCACCCAGTGCGTGTGGAACCGTTCAAAGGCCCACCCGCCCAGCCACGAACTGATCATGCCGCCGACCTGGTGGCCCAGGTAGGTCAGGCCATACAGCACGCCCACCAGCCGCACGCCGTAGACGTCGGCGAGGATGGCGGACGACAGCGCGATACTGCCCGCCCAGACCACGCCGCCGATGGTGGCGGCCAGGTACAGTTCCCAGTGCGCGCCCACCATGACCAGCGCAAAGAAGCCCAGCCCGCGCACCAGGTAGATGGTGGCCAGGATGTTGCGGCGCTCGACCTGATCCGACATGCGGCCCAGCACCAGCGTGCTGAAGATCGCGACCAGTCCGATGAGGCCTATGCCCAGCGAACTGGTGGTGGCGTCAAAGCCATGATCCATCAGCATGGGCATGCCATGCGTGCCGAGCAGGTTCATGCTGAAGCCACAGGCGAACAGGCCCAGCGCCACCTGCCAGAACGGCAGCGTGCGCACGGCGTCGCGGACCTTGGCGTCGGGCGCCTTGGCGGCTGCTTTGGCCGAGGCCTTTTTCTCGACGATCTGGTGCGGCAGCAGGTCGGTGTGTTCAGGCGCCTGGTCGCGCATGACGAACAGCGCCACGGGCACGTTCAGCAGCGCGAACAGCACGGCAAAGCCCAGCAGGGTTTCCTGCCAGCCCACGGCCGAGATCGCAAAGGTGAGCGTGGGCGTCATCAACGCGATGCCCGCCATGGATCCGGTGGACAGGAAGAACAGCGCCATGCCGCGCTGGCGCGTGAACCAGCGGCTGATCACGGGGGTCAGCGCGACAGGGCTGGTGAACGCCAGGCCGATCGACAGCGCCACGCCGAAGGCGAGCAGGAATTCGATGGGGCCGCGCGCGAACACGGTCCAGATGGACGAGGCCACCACGATGGCCGTGCCGGTCAAGAGCACGAAGCGGGTGCCGCGCGTGCTGACCAGGTAGCCGGCCAGCGGCATGCCCAGGCCATAGCACAGCATGCCGACCGCGACGATGCCCGACAGCAGGCTGCGCGAAAAACCCAGGCCGTCGGCCATGGGCAGGAAAAACGGCCCGATGCCCATGCGCAGGCCCACCGTCAACAGGGTGAGCACCGTGGCGGCACCGACGATGTTCCAGCCGAAATACCAGCCGCCTGATTCTTGCTTCTCCACTTGCCTCGCTCCTTGATGTCTTTTTATTGGTGAATTCTTGTCGCCCGGGGCGCTTCAAGATTTCAGACATCGCAGGGGATGCGCGCAAACGGAAGCCGGCCGCCAGACGCGCCATATTACTCCCGGCTATATGGGCTGCGGGCGGCGGCGGCAACAAGCTGTCCGGTGACCGGTCGGCGGGCGCCGGGTTCGCAATTTTCGGCGGACCAAATATAATTGAGTGTTATTTTCATTACCAAACCCCTTCCCGAACGGCTGCCCTGGCGGCTCTTTTCCCACCCGCCTCTGCGCGTTTTCGATGCCCACGGCCGCGTCCCGCCCCGATCCCGACCTGCATGCCTGGTATGTCGACCACGGCGGCTGGCTGCTGGGCTGGCTGAAGAAGAAGCTGGGCTGCCCGCACAACGCCGCCGACCTGGCGCACGACACGTTTGCACGCATCCTGGCGTCGCGCGATGCGCTGGCCGCCGTCAACGAACCGCGCGCCTATCTATCGGTCACGGCCAGCCGGCTGATCATCGACCAGGCCCGCCGCCGCGAGGTCGAAGCCGCCTACCTGGCCGAGCTGAGCCTGGCGCTGCGCGACCAGCCGGGCGCGCCGACACCCGAACAGATCCTGATGACCTCGCAGGCGCTGGCGCAGATCAGCGCCATCCTGGACGGGCTGGCCGAACGGCCGCGCCAGGCGTTCCTGCTGCACTACCTGGATGGCGAGACCCACGCCACGATTGCGGCGACGCTGGGCGTGTCTGACCGCATGGTGCGCAAGTACCTGGTGGCGGCGCTGGTGCATTGCCACGAGCAGGTGCAGGCATGAGCGCGGCCGGCACGCCGTCCATCGCGCACGAAGCGGCCCAGTGGCTGCTGCGCCTGACCGAAGACGACGCCAGTCCGGCCGAACGCGAACGGCTGCGGGCGGACTTTGACGCCTGGAAGCGCGAGCATCCGCAGCACGAAGCTGCCGCGCGACGCATGGAATCCGTGCTGGCGCAGCTGGGTGCGCTGCGCGACGACGCAGCGGGGCAGACGCAGCCGCTGCACGCGGGCTTGAAGGCGGGCTGGGCAGCCGGTCGGCGGCGCCGCGTGCGCCGCGCCATGGCCGCCCTGGCGCTGGCGGGCGTGCTGGCCGCGCCGCTGGCGGTGTTCCTGCATTTCTATCCTTCTTCGTATCTGCTGGCCGACATGCGCAGCGGCGCCGGCCAGTGGCAGACGCACGTCCTGTCGGACCAGAGCCGCGTGACGCTCGAACCGGGCACGGCGCTCAACCTGCATTTCGATCCGCAGCGCCGCGAGGTGGAACTGGTGCGCGGCGACATTCTGGTGGAAGTCGCCAAGGATGCCGCCCGACCCTTCACGGTGCGCACCGCCGAGGGCACGGTGCGCGCGCTGGGCACCCGCTTCGTGGTGCACGCCGAGGCCGGCGTGACCGTGCTGACCATGCTGGAATCCAGGGTGCTGGCCACCCCGCGGCAAGCGGCGGGCGGCGCGGGGCGCGAGGTGTCGGCCGGACAGGCCTTGCGCATCACCGCGCAGGGCCTGGGCGAACCGACGGCCGTGGACGCGGCCGCGCTGGAAGACGCCTGGAAATACCGCCGCCTGGTGGTGCAGGACCAGCCGCTGGCCGACGTGCTCGATACCCTGGCGCGCTATCGGCCGGGCGTCATGCGCATCGACCGCGAGGCGCTGGCCGGCTTGCAGGTCAATGCCGTGCTGCCGCTGGACGACCCGGAGCGCGCGCTGCAATTGCTGGCCAGCAGCTTCCCGATCCGGGTGCGCACCTTGACACCCTGGCTGGTGATGATCGACCGGGTGGCGCCCGCCCGCTGACTTTTTCACTTTTTTTTCGCTGCAACGGTTCCGCTTTTTCCGCGTGGCGCGTCATAGCAATCAGGACACTCACGCACACGGAACCCGCTATGCCCTTGCCGACCCTGACCCACCGCCTGACCCCGCTGGCGCTTTGCCTGGCGCTTGCTGCCCTGGGAGGCGCCACCGCCCTGCCCGCCCACGCGCAGCAGCAGACCGACGCCGCGTTGCAGTACGACATACCCGCCGGGCCGCTGGCGCCGGCACTGAACCGCTATGCCCAGCAGGCGGGCGTGGCGATCTCGGTGGACGCCAGCCGCATCCAGGGCCTGACCACGCCGGGCCTGCGTGGCCGCTATCGGGTGGACGAAGGTTTTCGCGCGCTGCTGGCCGGCAGCGGTTTCGCCGCCACCCGCAGCGCGGGCGGCTATGTGCTGACCTCGCAGCCGCAGCCCGGCGCCACTACGCTGCCGGCGGTGCGCGTCAGCGGCCAGGGCGTGCCCGGCGCGCTGGACCCGACCACGGGTCTGCTGGCCTCGACCAGTTCCAGCGCCACCAAGACCGACACGGCCCTGATCGAAACGCCGCAATCGGTGTCGATCATCACCCGCGAACAGCTGGACGAACAGAAGCCGCGCAGCGTGTCCGAAGCGCTGCGATACACGCCGGGCGCCTTCACCGGCCTGGTGGGCGCCGCCGACCGCTACGACTACGTGGCATTGCGCGGCTTCATCGAGAACAGCACCGACAACACCATCTACGACGGCCTGAAACTGCTGAGCGATTCGGGCACGTTCAGTTCGATCCAGATCGACCCGTACTTCGTCGAGCGCATCGACGTGTTCCGCGGCCCGTCGTCGGTGCTGTTCGGCCGCAGCGCGCCGGGCGGCCTGGTGCAGCTGACCAGCAAGCGCCCGCTGTTCGAGCCGTATCGCTCCGTTGAAGTGTCGTACGGCACGCAGGGCCAGAAAAGCGCGGGCTTCGACCTGGCCGGCCCGGTGGACGACAACGGCAAGGTGGCCTACCGCGTGACCGGCCTGGGCCGGTCCACCGACACGCAGTTCGACAACACTCGCGAAGAGCGTTACGCGATCGCGCCGCAGGTGATGTTCAAGTTCACGCCCGACACCAGCCTGCTGCTGCAGGCCTACTTGCAGCGCGACCCCAGCGGCGGCTTCCATAGCGGCGTGCCGGCTGACGCCAGCATCACCAACGACCACGCCGGCCAGCGCATTTCGCGCCACTTCGTGGATTCGGACCCGGACGACAATCAGTTCAAGCGCAACGAGCGCATCTTCGGCTACCAGTTCGACCATCGCTTCAATGATCGCTGGACGTTCCGCCAGAACGCGCGCTACGTGTCGTCCGACGTACGCCTCAAGCAGGTCTACGGCTATGGCTGGGCCAACGATACCGAGCTGACGCGCTATTACTCGGGCGCCCGCGAAACGCTCAGCGCCTTCGCCATCGACAACCAGTTGCAGGGCAGCTTTGAAACCGGCGCGGTCAAGCACACGCTGCTGCTGGGCATGGACTACCAGCATCGCCACGCCGATGGCCGCTGGGATTCGGGTTCGGCGTCGAACCTGGATGCGTTCCACCCCGACTATGCCAATGGCGACGTGCAGATCACCAGCCGCACGTTCTTTGACCGCAAGCTGGAGCAAACGGGCTTTTACCTACAGGACCAACTGGCCTACGACCGCTGGCGCCTGACGCTGAGCGGCCGCCAGGACGAGGTGCGCACCACGGATTCGAGCCGCACCGGCGCCTACCTGTCGGACAAGAACTGGAACGGCTCGAAGTTCACCAAGCGCGGCGGGCTGGTCTATCTGTTCGACAACGGCGTGTCGCCGTATGTGAGCTACAGCGAATCGTTCAACCCCAACGCCTATGTCGACCGCCAGGGCAACCTGCTGCCCCCGACCCAGAGCAAGCAATACGAAGTGGGCGTGAAATACCAGCAGCCCGGCACCGAGAACATGGTGACGCTGGCTGTCTTCGACCTGACGCAGGACAACGTCGCCAACCGCGTGCTGGCGCAGACCTACTACACCGCGGCGGGCAAGGTGCGTTCACGCGGGATCGAGCTGGAAGGCAAGACCCGCCTGACCGACAACCTGACGATGCTGGCCGCCTATACCTTCACCGACATGAGCTATCGCGAGTCGGCCGAAGGCCTGGCGGGCAAGACGCCCTATCAGGCGCCGCGCCACATGGCGTCGCTGTGGGGCGACTATCAGTTCGACAACGGCCTGGGCGTGGGCGCCGGCGTGCGCTACGTGGGCACCAGCTGGGCCGACAACGCCAACACGCTGAAGGTGCCGGCGTACACGCTGCTGGACATGTCGGTGCGCTACGACCTGGGCCGGCTGTCGTCCTCGCTCAAGGGCATGAGCGTGCGGGTCGCGGCCAACAACCTGCTGGACAAGACCTACGTGGCCTCGTGCGCCAGCCTGAACTACTGCTACTACGGCGAAGAACGCAATGTCGTGGCGACGCTGAAATACGAGTTCTAGCGCACGGAACCTGAGGCAGCGGCCCCGCGCCGTGCGCCGCGTGGCGCTTTGGGCCTGGCCTGCCCCGGCGCGGCGGCAAGCAGCGCATCCACGCTTTGCAGCTTTTCCGCCGCCACCGCCCGCAGATGCCGGATCAGCAATTGCGCGGCGGGCGACGGCGGGCGCGCCTTGGGGTAGATCAGCCCGTACTGCAACGGCGTTTCGGGTTCGAAGCGCCGTATCTGCGCCCCCAGGTGCGTCTGGGTCAGCGCGGTAAGCGGATCGCTCAGCGCCGCGCCGCAGCCGCGCACCGCCAACTGGCAGGCAATGAAGCCGAACGACACATCGAACTGGGCCTCGGGCTGGTAGCCGACCTTGGCAAAGGCGCGCGCGTAGCGGTGGTACAGCGCGCCGCGCAGCGGCAGCCCGATGAAGCGGCCCTGCCCCAGGATCTGCGGCGTGATCACCGCCTGCGCCGCACGTGGATCGTCGGGCCCCAGAATGGCGACGGCGCGCGATTCGGCCAGCACTTCGGTGGTAAGCAGCGCGTGTTCGACCGGCAACTGCGCCAACGCCAGGTCGAAATGCTGCTGGCTGATCCAGGCATCCACATTGGGCGGCATGCGCGCATTGATGGTGACGCCGAAGGCGTTGTCTTCCTGCACCGCACGGGCCACGGCCTCGACCAGCAGGCCTTCGATCAGGTGCTGGGCCACCAGCACGTTGACGTGGGTGCGGTTCTTGCGCCGCGCGCCGCGGGCGTATTCGGTGACGGCGTCGCCGGCCCGCAGCATCTCGTCGATGCGCTGGTAAAAGCCCTGGCCCTGCTCGGTCAGGGACAGCCGCCGCCCTTCCTTGACCAGCAGCGGAAAGCCCGCTTCTTCTTCCAGCGTCGCCAGCAGGCGGCTGACCTGCGACGCGCTGCGATGGATGCGCAGCGACGCCTCGGCAATGCTGCCGCCTTCGACAAAGGCGCGCAGCGCCTCCAGGGCCATGAAGTTCAAGATGCGCCTCCAGACAGTTGCGACATATGCAAGTTTTACGCCGAATTTCGACATTGACGCACATTACCCCTCGTCCTGACAATGGCCCTGCCGATGGCGCTCGATGATGGCGCCGTCGTAAAAACAGCAAGGGGAATTCCATGAACGCAGTACACCGACTGGCCGCCGCGGCCGCGCTTTGCCTAGGACTGGCTGGCGGGGTGCAAGCCGCCGACGCCTACCCGTCCAAACCCGTCAAGGTGATCGTCCACACCTTGCCCGGTGCGTCGTCCGACGTGCTGGCGCGCGCCGTCAGCAAGGCCATGGGCGAGCAGCTGGGGCAGTCTTTCGTGGTGGAAAACCGTTCGGGCGCAGGGGGTGCCATTGGCGTGGATGCCGTGGCCAAGGCGGCGCCCGACGGCTATACGCTGCTGGCCGGCGCGTCCAGCGCGATGGTGATGCTGCCCATCGTGCTGAGCCGCAAGCTGCCGTACGACGAGAACAAGGACTTCGCGCCGATCGGCATCATTTCGCGCTCGCCGTTCGTGCTGGTGGCCAGCAAGGCGTCGGGCATCCGCAGCGTGCAGGACCTGATCGCCCGCGCCAAGGCCGAACCGGGCAAGCTCACCTACGGCAGCGCCGGCCCCGGCACCAATCCGCACCTGCTGGGCGAACTGCTGAGCCAGCTGGCGGGCATCCAGCTGTCGCACATTCCGTACAAGGGGCCGGCGGCGGCCGAATCCGACCTGATCGGCGGCACCATCGACATTCTGTTCGATACCCCGTCGTCCGCCCTGCCCTACGTGAAGTCGGGCAAGACGGTGGCCATCGCCGCCACCAGCGACGCCCGCGTGGCCGACGCGCCGGACGTGCCGACCGTGGCCGAGCTGGGCTATCCCAGCCTGACGCTGTACGGCTGGACGGCGCTGTATGCGCCGGCCGGCACGCCGCCCGCGGTGGTGGAAAAGCTGCAGGGCGCCCTGCGGCAGGCGCTCAAGACCCCGGCGCTGCGCGAGTTCATCCTGAATTCGGGCAACGACATCCTGGACCTGTATGGCGATGACCTGCTCAAGATGCAGGTCGGCATGCAGACTTTCTGGCGCGACATCGTCAAGGCCCGCGGCATCCGCCTGGATTGAACGGCCCCGTTTCCCTACCCTGAACCGCGGCCGTCCGGCCGCGAGGACTGCTCCCATGAAGATCAAGATCCGGCTCGCCGTGCGCGACTGGGATTACATCGTGCCGCTCGCCCTCGGCGACGTCACCGCCCCCGGCATCGACCTGGACGTGCATCGCGTCGGCACTTTGCCCGACGACCTGGCCAGCGACCCGCGCTTCGATGCGGGCGAGATGTCGATGAGCCGCTACAGCCTGGGCCGCGCGCGGGGCCGCCACGACATCGTCGGCGTGCCGCATTTCCTGATGCGCGGCTTTCGCCACCGCTGCATCATCACCGCGCGGTCCAGCGGCATCACCCGGCTGGACCAGCTGGCCGGCGCGCGCATCGGCATGACGGGCTGGCAGGATTCGGGCAACACCTGGACCCGCGCGCTGCTGCGGCGCGTAGGCATCGGCGTGGACGACGCCCTCTGGCAAGTGGGCC
Source organism: Achromobacter sp. DH1f (assembly GCF_000633435.1). Lineage (NCBI taxonomy): Bacteria > Pseudomonadati > Pseudomonadota > Betaproteobacteria > Burkholderiales > Alcaligenaceae > Achromobacter > Achromobacter sp. DH1f. The sequence continues at coordinate 23,787 of NZ_AYMF01000014.1, forward strand.
GCCTGACCGAGGCGCATCCCGTCACCGACCGGCTGGGCGGCTTTGGCCGACCCGGCGTGATCGAGGCGGCGCCCGGCGAGCGGCCGCTGGTGGACCTGCTGCGCGCAGGTGAACTGGACGCGGTGTTCACGCCGTTCATGCCCGACGGCTTCTTCGATGCCGGGTCGGACCTGCGCCAACTGCTGCCGGCCTGCCGCGACAGCGAGGTGGATTACTTCCATCAGGTCGGTTACGTGCCGGGCATTCACCTGCTGGGCATCAAGCCCGCGCTGGCCGAGGCCCACCCGTGGGTGGCGCAGGCACTGAGCGAAGCCCTGGACGCGTCCGCCACGATGTGGCTGGACAAGCGCCGCAAGTACGCCGACACCACGCCCTGGATGCTGGACGAACTGATCCAGACCTCGCGCGACCTGCCCGCCGGCTGGAACCGCAACGGGCTGGAACCGAACCGCAAGATGATCGCCGACTTCGCCACTGAATTGCATGCGCAGCAACTGGCCGACCGCGTCATGACGCCGGCCGAACTGTTCCCGCATGCGTCCTGAACGCGTACCGACGCTTCAACCCATCACCGCCAAGGAATCGCCATGAAAATCGCCCTGGGGCAATTCGCCGTCCATCCGACCTGGGAAGACAATGCCCGCCTTTGCCAGGACCTGATCCGCCGCGCGGCCGCCGCCGGCGCCGACCTGCTGGTGCTGCCCGAAGGCATCCTGGCCCGAGACATCGCCGACCCCGACCTGGTGCGCCGCGCCGCCCAGCCGCTGGACGGCCCGTTCCTGTCGCAACTGCTGGACGTCTCGCGTGCGCTGGACCTGACCGTCATCATGACCGTGCACACGCCGGCCGACGGTGGCCGCGTCTGGAACACGCAGGTGGCGCTGCGCCGCGGCGAGATCATCGCCCAGTACCGCAAGCTGCACCTGTACGACGCATTTTCGATGCAGGAGTCCGTCAACGTGGTGCCGGGGTCGGACGTGCCGCCGCTGGTGCCGGTGGCCGGCATGCAGGTCGGCATGATGACCTGCTACGACCTGCGCTTTCCCGAGCTGGCGCGCCGCCTGGCGCTGGACGGCGCCGACGTGCTGGTGGTGCCGTCGGCCTGGGTCAAGGGGCCGCTGAAGGAGGCGCACTGGGCGGTACTGAGCACTGCGCGGGCGCTGGAGAACACCTGCTACGTGGCCGCGGTGGGCGAATGCGGGCCGCGCAACATCGGTGCGAGCATGGTGGTGGACCCGCTGGGGGTGGTGATCGCCCAGGCGGGCGAGCAGGCCACGCTGCTGTTCGCCGACCTGGACCCCGAGCGCATCCGCCATGCGCGCGAGGTACTGCCGGTGCTGAAGAACCGCCGCTTCGCGCGGCCGGAACTGGCGTAGCGATCGCCAGCAGGTTTCCAGGCGCGAATCCCGGCCTGGGCCCGCGCCGCGCTACCTCAAGACATTGCGCACGAACCGCAGCGGCGACTCGCCGTCGTTGCGGTACACGTACGGCTGGGCGCTGCTGTAGATGACGAAATCGTTGGCCGCCACCTGCTGGGCCACGCCCGACAGTTCCAGCTGCAGCGTGCCTTCCATGACGTAGACCATTTCGTGCCAGCCGGGCGGATCGGGCTCGGCCACGTAGGTCTCGCCCGGCGCCAGCACCCATAGCCACAACTGCGCTTCGCAACTGGCCGGCGCCGCGCCCAGCAGCACCGCCTGGCTACCCGCCCGCTTGCCGCGCCAGGCGCGGGCCTCGATGCGGCGGCGTTCTCGCGCCGGATCGCTGACCAGGTCCACGAACCCCACTCCCAACGCATGCGCCAGCTTGTCCAGGCTGGACAGGCTGATGTTGGCCGTACCGGCTTCCAGCCCCGCGATCATGCGGCGGCTGATGCCGGACGCGTCGGCCAGCGCGGTCTGGCTCAGGCCCGCCGCCTTGCGCAACCGTTTCAGATTGGCCCCGACGTGGGTGAGGACATCGCTGTCGGAATTCGTGATGTGCAGTATATTGCTCAAATTAGTGACGCCCTGAAGTCTGCCGTGAAGCCCAAATCGATGTTCGCCCTGTCGCGCCAGGAAATCGCCCTGGTGCTGGTCACCATGCTGTGGGGAAGCACCTTCCTCATTATCCATATCGCCATGCAGCATAGCGGACCGCTGTTCTTCGTGGGGCTGCGCTTCACCATTGCCGGCGCGCTGTCGATGCTGCTGTTTCGCAAGCATATGGCGGGCCTGACGCGGCACGAGGCTGGCGCGGGCATCGCGATCGGCTGCGCGCTGTTCCTGGGCTATTACCTGCAGACAGTCGGACTGCGCACCATCAGCAGCAGTCAGTCGGCGTTCATCACGGCGCTGTACGTGCCCATCGTGCCGCTGTTGCAATGGGCGGTGCAGAAGCGCCCGCCCGGCCTGATGAGCTGGGTCGGCGTGACGCTGGCCTTCGCCGGCCTGGTGCTGCTGGCCGGGCCCCAGGCCGGGTCGCTGCATTTCAGCCCCGGCGAAATCGCCACCCTGGCCGGCGCCGCAGCCATTGCCGCCGAGATCATCCTGATCGGCCATTTCGCCCAATCGGTGGACAGCCGCCGCGTCACCGCCGTGCAGTTGCTGACGGCGGGAATGGTGTCGTTTGCCCTGATGCCGGTGCTGGGCGAAGGCGTGCCCGCGTTCTCGTGGCTGTGGGCCGGTGCGGCCATCGGCCTGGGTCTGGCCAGCGCGGTGATCCAGCTGACGATGAACTGGGCGCAGAAGTCGGTATCGCCCACCCGCGCCACCGTGATCTATGCGGGCGAGCCGGTGTGGGGCGGCATCGTGGGCCGGCTGGCGGGCGACCGCCTGCCCGCGCTGGCGCTGGCGGGCGCCGCGCTGATCGTGGCCGGGGTGCTGGCCAGTGAAGTGAAGTTCAAGCGCAAGCCGAAACGCAAGCTGCGCGAAGCGTGATGGTGGCGGCGACGAGCTTGGGGCCGAGGTCTGGCGCCGGGATCTTGGCGCCGGGGCCGTCGCCCCTGTCCGATCAGCCCGCCTGTTCCAGGAACGCCTGCAACGCCGGCACGGTATTCAACACATGCTGGCGCATCGCCGCTTCGCACTGGTCGGGATCACGCGTTTTCAGCGCGTCGATCAGTTCCTGGTGCGACTCGCGCACCCGCAGCACGCGGCCCGGCTGGGCGGCCCACAGGCGCATATAGGGTTCGACCACCGAATGCAGTTCTGAAATCTGGCGCAGCAGGCGCGGCTGCTGGCAGAAGCTGCACAGGTATTCGTGGAAATCGCGATGTGCGGTGGTCCAGTCCAGGTAGTCGCCCGACCCTTGTTCCAGCTGATCCAGCATGCTGGCCAGGCGGCGCACGTGTTCGGCGCTCATGTTCAGCACGGCGTTGCGCATGGCCAGGCCTTCGAGCACCGAACGCATTTCGAAGACTTCCCGCATTTCCTGCTGGTTCAGGCCGCGCACCACGGCGCCGCGGTTGGCGCGGATGTCCACCAGGCCTTCGGATGCCAGCCGGCGCAAGGCGCCGCGTACCGGCATGCGGCTGGTGCCGATTTCGCTGGCGATGACGTCCGGGACGAGCCGGTGCCCGGGCGGGTAATTGCCCAGCCGGATTTCACGCTGCAGGTGCAGGTACGCCTCTTCTTCGGCGCTGACGGCTGTCTTCTGGAATTGCAGCATCTTCGTCCCCGGGGTTTTGCAAAGCCGCCATGATAGATAAACGCAAAAATAACACAAATTGGATCCAGTGATCCATGGATGCAAATCCCTATGGCCGCAGCCGGCCGGGTCGCGTCAAATCCAGTCCTGGCGCGCCGGCCGTGCGCGCCCGCCGCAACCGCAACGGGCGACAGACCCGTCCGGCGCAACCGCCTGACCAGATAGCCTGACTACACAGCGATCAAGGGGAATCCATGCAATTTCGTCTCATCCGGGCCTTGGGCTGCGCCGCCGCCCTGGCCCTCACCGCCCAGGCGGGCGCCCAAAGCGCCCCCGCCGCCACCGACTGGCCGCAGCATCCGGTGCGCATCGTGGTGCCGTTCCAGGCCGGGTCGGCCACCGACCTGATTTCGCGCCAGCTGGGCGCGGCGCTGTCCACCGAACTGGGACAGCCCTTTGTGGTGGAAGCGCGCCCCGGCGCCGCCGCCGCGATCGGCAGCGCGTCGGTGGCGCGTTCGGCCCCCGACGGCTACACGCTGCTGATGGGCGGCCCGGCCGCCATCGTCACCAACCGCTTCCTGCAAAAACGCCTGGCCTACGACCCGGACGCCTTCGCGCTGGTCTCGATGGTGGCCTACACGCCCAACATCCTGCTGGCCAATCCGCAGCAGCCGTTCAAGACGCTGCCCGAAATGGTGGCCTACGCCCGCGCCAACCCCGGCAAGCTGACCTATGCCTCGTTCGGCACGGGCACCACGTCGCACATGGCCGGCGAAATGCTCAAGTCGGTGGCTGGCATCGACATCCTGCACGTACCGTACAAGGGCGCCGGCGAAGCTATTCCGGCGCTGCTGAGCGGCCAGGTGTCGATGTACTTCGACACCATCATGACCGGCCTGCCGCAGGTCAAGAGCGGCGCGCTGCTGGCGCTGGGCATGTCGAATTCGCAGCGCTCGGCGCTGGCGCCCGACATTCCCACCATCGCCGAGCAAGGCTACGCCGGCTACGACATCGCCCCCTGGTACGGCCTGGTGGCGCCGGAAGGCACCCCGGCCCCCGTGCTGGACAAGCTGAACCGCGCCGTCAACAAGGTGCTTGCAGACCCCGTGCTGCGCGGTAAGCTGGCCGAAGCCGGCGCCGAGCCCCGGGGCGGCAGCCGTGAGGAATTCGCCGCCTTCATCAAGGCCGAAATCCCGCGCACCAAGCAACTGATCGACCAGGCCGGCATCACGCCGCAGTAAACCTTCTTAAAAAACCTTGCCCATGTCTTCCCCCTTCGATTGGTCTTTCCCCTACGCCTCCCGAAAAATGCCGGTGCTGGCCGCCAACGCGGTCGCCACCAGCCAGCCGCTGGCGGCGCAAGCCGGGCTGCGCATGCTGCTGGCGGGCGGCAATGCCGTGGACAGCGCCATCGCCACCGCCATCGCGCTGACCGTCGTCGAACCCGTGATGAACGGTATCGGCGGCGACATGTTCGCGCTGGTCTGGCACGAAGGGCGGTTGCATGGCTTGAATTCCAGCGGCTGCGCGCCGGCCGCCTGGACGCCCGAGTACTTCGCCGGACGCGAGGCCATGCCGGCCACGGGCTGGGGCACGGTCACCGTGCCGGGCCAGGTGGCGGGCTGGAAAGCCCTGTCGGACCGCTTCGGCAAGCTGCCGTTCGCCACGCTGTTCGAACCGGCCATCGCCTACGCCGAGAACGGCTTTCGCGTCAGCCCCACCATTGCCCGCCAATGGGCCAACCAGATGCCCAAGCTGGCGAATGAGCCGGGCTTTGCAGAGGCCTTCCTGCCGCAAGGCCGGGCGCCGTTGCCCGGCGAATGGTGGCGCTTTCCCGACCAGGCCCGCACCTTGCGCGAGATCGCCGAAAGCGGCGGCGACAGCTTCTACCGCGGCGCGCTGGCCGCCAGGATCGCCGACTTCGCGGCCCGCTCGGGCGGCGCGCTGACGGCCGACGACCTGGCCGAACATCGCCCGGAATGGGTCGAGCCGATCTCGCAATCGTTCCGCGACTACACGCTGCACGAAATCCCGCCCAGCGGCCAGGGCATCTCGGCGCTGATGGCGCTGGGCATGCTGGAACAGTTCGACCTGGAATCGATGGGCCGCGACAGCGCCGACTACTACCACGTCAGCATCGAGGCCATGAAGCTGGCGTTCGCCGACCTGCACCATCACGTCGCCGACCCGCGCCACATGCGCACCGACGCGCGCGCCCTGCTCGACCCGGCCTACCTGGCCGAGCGCGCCCGCCTGATCTCGATGGACCGCGCCGCCGTGCCGGTGGCCGGCACGCCCGCCACCGGCGGCACGGTCTACCTGACCGCCGCCGATGCCAGCGGCACCATGGTGTCGTTCATCCAGTCCAACTACCACGGCTTCGGGTCGGGTGTGGTGGTGCCGGGCACCGGCATCAGCCTGCACAACCGTGGCCTGAACTTCGTGCTGACGCCCGGCCACGCCAACCAGGTCGCGCCGCGCAAGAAGCCGATGCACACCATCATCCCCGCCTTCGTCACGCGCGGCGGCGAACCGGTGATGTCGTTCGGCGTCATGGGCGGATCGATGCAGGCGCAAGGCCACCTGCAGATGGTGACGCGCCTGGCGGCCTTCGGCCAGAACCCGCAGGCCATGAGCGATGCGCCGCGCTTCCGGGTCGAGAAGGGGCCGGTGGTCAACGTCGAAGCGCACCTGCCGGACGACGTGGTGCAGACGCTGCGCCAACGCGGCCACAACGTGGCGGTGGCGCCTGCCGACAGCCTGGAATTCGGCTCGGCCCAGCTGATCTGCCGGCTGCCGCAGGGCGGCTACCTGGCAGCGTCGGACTCGCGTCGCGACGGACAGGCGGTCGGGTTCTAAAACGGAAGGCAGCGATACCGGCCACGAAGCGGGCTTTATCGGTCATATGGGCGACTCGGCGCGCGGCGATACTGGCGCGCTGATCCCCACACAGGCGCTGCCTGCCGGTTCCATGACGTTGCTTTCACCCGCCTGCGGCATCACACGGCAGGCCATCCGCGCTTGCCGACACCTGGCGCTGGCCGCCGCACTCGCCGCCACCTTGCCCGCCTGGGCCGCCCTGCCCATGGCCGTGGACGGCCAGCCGCTGCCATCACTGGCGCCGATGCTGGAACGCGTCACCCCCGCCGTCGTCAACATTTCCGCCCAGGGCGACAGCCGCCAGGCGCCGGGCCTCGGCCAGGCCGCCGGGGCCGGACGCCAGAGCATCGGCTCGGGCGTCATCGTCGATGCCACCCAGGGCAACATCCTGACCAATCACCACGTAGTGCGCGGCGCCACATCCATTCGCGTATCGCTCCAGGACGGCCGCAGCTTCACCGCCACGGTGGTCGGCAGCGACCCCGACACCGACCTGGCCGTGCTGCGCATTCCGCCCGACAAGTTGCAGGCGCTGACCCTGTCGGATTCCAGCGACCTGCGGGTGGGCGATTTCGTGGTCGCCATCGGCGACCCCTACGGCCTGGGCCAGTCGGCCTCGTCGGGCATCGTGTCGGCGCTGGAACGCTCCAGCCTGCGCGCGGCCGGCTACCAGAACTTCATCCAGACCGACGCGTCCATCAACCCCGGCAACTCGGGCGGCGCGCTGGTCAACCTGAATGGTGAACTGGTCGGCATCAACACCATGATCTACACGCCGTCCGGCGGCAACGTCGGCATCGGCTTCGCCATTCCGTCCAACCTGGCCGGCGAAGTCATGCGCCAGTTGCTGCAACATGGCCAGGTGCAGCGCGGCGGGCTGGGGCTGGACACGGTTGATGTCACGCCGCGCAACGCTCGCCAGCTGGGCCTGGCGCCGGGCACGACGGGCGTGGCGGTGGCGCGCGTGGCGGACGGCTCGCCCGCGCAGCAGGCCGGCGTGCAGGCGCGCGACCAGATCCTGGCGGTGGATGGCAAGTCCATCGGCACCAGCGCCCAGCTGCGCAATGCCGAAGGGCTGCTGCCGGTGGGCAAGCAGGTGCGGCTGACGCTGCTGCGCGCCGGCCAGCGCACCGAAGCCGTGCTGCGCATCGAGCCGGAAAAGAACGAACGGCTGCACGGCGGCTCGCTGGATGCGCGGCTGAACGGCGTGGAGTTCACCGAGATCGGCCGCGAACAGCGCTTGAAGGGCAACGACGGCGTGGCCGTCAGCGCCACCTACCCCGACCGCGGCCCGGTCGCCGCGCGGATGCAGCGCGGCGACGTCATCATCGGCGTCAACCAGCGCCCGGTCAGCCGGCTCGCCGACCTGCGCGGGCTGCTGGCGGGCGCGGCACCGGGGCAGCCCCTGCTGCTGACGCTGGTGCGCGGCCAGGCCATGTACACCTTGCAGATCAACTAGCGCCGACCGTCGTACGGCGGCAACGAGCCGCCTGGCTGCCGGTCGGCCGGCTCACGCTTGAGCGCCCGGGCGGGCGATAATCCGGGCTTCCCCGTCCTGCCGTTGCCGTTCCGATGCCCTTTTCCGACGCCACCCTTGCCCTCTGGGCCATTTCCGCCCTGGCGATCGTCGGCATCCTGCTGCGCCCCGGCAACCTGCCCGAGTACGTCTGGGCCGGCGGCGCGGCCCTGCTGGTCACGGCGACCGGCCTGATTCCCTGGCAGGCGGCGCTGGGCGCGGTCGGCAAGGGGCTGGACGTCTACCTGTTCCTGATCGGCATGATGGTGCTGGCCGAACTGGCCCGCCAGCAGGGGCTGTTCGACTGGCTGGCCATGGTGGCCGCGCGCCACGCCCGCGGCTCGGCGCGGCGGCTGTTCGACCTGGTGTTCCTGGTGGGCATCCTGGTCACCGTGTTCCTGTCCAACGACGCCACCGCCGTGGTGCTGACCCCGGCGGTGTACGCGGCGGCCAAGGCGGCCGGCGCACGGCCCCTGCCCTACCTGTTCATCTGCGCCTTCATTGCCAACGCTGCCAGCTTCGTGCTGCCGATCTCCAACCCCGCCAACCTGGTGGTGTACGGCAGCCAGATGCCGCCGCTGCTCGACTGGCTGCGGCAGTTCACCCTGCCCTCGGTGGCTGCCATCGCCCTGACCTACCTGGTGCTGCGCTTTACCCAGCGCGACGCGCTGCGCCAGCCGTTGCGGGCCGACATCGCCGCGCAGCCACTGGGCGCCGGGGCCCGCCTGACGGGCCTGGGCATCCTCTTGACCGCCGTGGTGCTGATGCTGGCGTCGGCCTTCAATGCCGACCTGGGCCTGCCCACCTTCATCGCCGGCCTGGCCACCGCGGCGGGCATCCATCTGCGCCAGCGCATCAGCCCGATGCCGGTGCTGCGCCATGTGGCCTGGGGCGTGCTGCCGATGGTGGCGGGCCTGTTCGTGCTGGTCGAAGGCTTGGCCGAAAGCGGCGCGATCGACGCGCTGTCGCGCGCGCTGGTGCAACTGGCCAGCCAGTCCGCCGGGCAGTCGCTGTGGGGCGCCGGCATCGTGTCCGCACTGGCCAGCAACCTGATCAACAACTTGCCCGCGGGCCTGATCGCCGGCTCGGTCGGCCAGATCGCCCACCTGCCCGCGCAGACCACCGGCGCGCTGCTGATCGGCGTGGACCTGGGGCCCAACCTGTCCATCACCGGCTCGCTGGCCACGCTGCTGTGGCTGATCGCCGTGCGGCGCGAAGGCCAGCACGTCAGCGGCCTGAGTTTCCTGAAGCTGGGCGCGCTGGTGATGCCGCCCGCGCTGCTGGGTGCCTTGCTGGCCCTGGCGCTGGCGGGTGGCTAGCGGCATCGCGCCGGGCTGACCCGGATAGCCAGGGCCACCGTTGCCTTGCCGCCCCTGCCCCCGCCACCGCTTACGGTTGCGCCAGCAAACGCTGGATCTCGGCCTCGGTCTCGGCATAGCGCCCCTCGCCGAAATGGCGATAGACGACGTTGCCCTGCTTGTCGATCAGGTAGAACGCCGGCCAGTACTGGTTGCGGTAGGCGTCCCAGGTCTTGTACTGGTTATCCTGCGCCACCGGGTATTCGATGCCGAAACGCTTGATGGCATCCGCCACGTTCTTGGTGCTGCGCTCGAACGGAAATTCCGGCGTGTGCACGCCCACCACCACCAGGCCCTGGTCCTTGTACTTCTGGTGCCACTGCTTCACGTACGGCAGGGTGTTGATGCAGTTGATGCAGGTGTAGGTCCAGAAGTCCACCAGCACCACCTTGCCGCGCAGGCCCGCCTGCGTCGCCGGTTCGCTGTTCAGCCAGGTCTGGATGCCGGTGAATTCCGGCGCGGGGGCCGACGCCGGGGCTGCGGCCTGGGCGGCCGAGCCGATCAACAGGCCGGCCAGCGCCAGCTTGACGGAAACGAGGGCCCGGCGGGCGGGCAAGCGTATGGACATCATGGTGACTCTCCTTGCAGGGTCGCGAGCCCCCGGGGGACGCGAGGACTCGGTGGGGAAGCGAAGACCCGGTCGGGTCAGGAAAACAGACGGCTGATCCAGGCATAGGCCAGCACGTCATACTGGAAATAGATGGCGGCGGCCGAGGCCACCAGCAGCACGCCGAAGGCACGCTGCAAACGCACGGCATGGCGGGCGATGGCGCGCACACGCCCGGCGGCAAAGCTGCCGCCGTAGGCGATCGCCAGCATGGGAATGCCCGCGCCCAGCCCATAGGCCAGCAGCAACAGGCTGGACTGCCCCAGGTCTTCGGCACGCGCGGCCAGCACCAGGATCGACGCCAGCACCGGGCCGGCGCAGGGCGTCCACACGGCGCCCAGCGACATGCCCAGCACGAAGCCGCCGGCATTGCCGTCACCGCCCTTGCCGCCCAGGCCGATCAGGCCCTGCAACGGCCCCGCCAGCCGCGCCGCCAACCGGTCATAGGGCCGCGGCCAGATGCGCGCCAGGCCGAATAGCGCCAACAGCGCCACCGACACCGAACGCACCGCTTCCTGGGCCGATTCGACGGCATGGGTCAGCAGGCTGAGCGCAATGCCCAGCCCCGAAAACGCCAGCACGAAACCCAGCACGATGCACAGGGGCCGCCACCGGCCCGACCGCTCGACGGCACTGCCCAGCAGAATGGGCAACAGCGGCAGCACGCAGGGCGAGGCCACCGTCAGCATGCCGGCGCCCAGCGCAAGAGGGGTGTTGATCAGGGTCATGATGCCGCGGTCCGTTCGATGTCGATGACCGCATTGGACGCGCCGTGCGTATCCGTCCTGTGCCGGCAAGCGGGCTTTTTGCACCGGTTTTGTATCGCCCCCCGGCCTGCATACACTACGACACACTTGGCCCCGCGGGCGGCGCTATAACGTGCCGGACACCACTGCCCGAGCCGCCCCATGACCGCCGCCCCCCTCCCCCTGGATTCCACGAAAAAGCCGCCCGCCGGCAAGCGCCTGTGCCGCCTGTTCGCCGTGCTGGCATTGCTGGCCGGCGGCCTGGGCGCCGAAGCCGTGCAGCCCGGCCCCTGCCAGCTGATCCACAACAGCCAGGCCCGCCGCCGCGAGCAACCCGATGAGTAGAATGAGCCCACTGTCGAAAGGCCGTCAGACGGCCCTTCCGTTTCATCCGCACGGGTAAGCCATGGACCCCATAGACCACATCCTGATCGTCGACGACGACCGCGAGATCCGCGAACTGGCCGGCAATTTCCTCAAGAAGAACGGCCTGAACGTCACCCTGGCCGCCGACGGCCGCCAGATGCGCTCGCTGCTCGAAAGCCTGACCGTCGACCTGATCGTGCTGGACATCATGATGCCCGGCGACGACGGCCTTGTGCTGTGCCGCGAGCTGCGCGCCGGCAAGCACCGCCGCACCCCCATCCTGCTGCTGACCGCGCGCGACGAAGACATGGACCGCGTGCTTGGCCTGGAAATGGGCGCCGACGACTACCTGGTCAAGCCCTTCGTGGCGCGCGAACTGCTGGCGCGCATCAAGGCCATCCTGCGCCGCACCCGCATGCTGCCGCCCAATTTCCAGGTCACCGAGCCCGGCCGCGAAGTCCGCTTCGGCACCTGGACGCTGGACACCACCGCGCGCCACCTGCTCGACGCCGAAGGCACCATCGTGTCGCTCAGCGGCGCCGAATACCGGCTGCTGCGCGTGTTCCTGGACCACCCGCAGCGCGTGCTCAACCGCGACCAGCTGCTGAACCTGACGCAAGGGCGCGACGCCGACTTCTTCGGCCGCTCGATCGACCTGCTGGTCAGCCGGCTGCGCCAGCGCCTGCGCGAAGACGCGCGCGAGCCCCTGTACATCAAGACCGTGCGCAGCGAAGGCTATGTGTTCGCCGCGCAGGTCGATGTGTCCGAGGCGCCGTAGATGGCCTGGGTCCCGGCGCTGCGCCGCTGGCCTCGCACCCTGGCCAGCCGGCTGTTCCTGATTTTCCTGGTGGGCCTGGTGCTGGCCCACGCGCTGTCGTTCTCGCTGCTGTTCTACGAACGCTACCAGTCCGCCAAGAGCGTCATGCTGGACAACCTGGAACGCGACGTGGTGGTGGCGCTGGCCATCCTGAACCGCCTGCCCGCTGCCGAGCGCGCCGACTGGCTGCCGCGCCTGGCCAGCAGCAACCGCCAGTACCTGCTGGGTCCCGGCGATTTCGACCGACCCTTGCAGACGCCGGCCGCCGAAGGCGTGCGCGATTCGATCCAAACGGCGCTGAACGGCGCCTACCCGCTGACGTTCGGCACCGTGGGCGACGATCCCAAGCACATCCAGGTACGCGCCCTGCTGGCCGACGAGCAGCCGGTCACGCTGGACATCCACATGGCCATCATGCCGCTGGCGGTATGGCTGCCGGTGGTGCTGGCGGCGCAACTGGCGCTGCTGATCCTGTGCGCGTGGCTGGCCGTGCGCCTGGCCATACGCCCGCTGACCCACCTGGCCGGCGCGGCCGACGCCATGAGCCCCGACCGCCAGAGCCCGCGCCTGGCCGAAGACGGGCCGGCCGAAGTGGCGCAGGCGTCCGCCGCGTTCAACGCCATGCAGGACCGCATCGCCGCCCACCTGGCCGAACGCATGCAGATCCTGGGCGCCATCTCGCACGACCTGCAAACGCCGATCACCCGCATGAAACTGCGATCCGAGTTCATGGACGATTCGATCGACCGCGACAAGCTCACGCACGATCTGCAGGAAGTCGAACAGCTGGTGCGTGACGGACTGGCCTATGCCCGCAGCGCAGGCGCGGCCACCGAACCCGCCGTACGCATCGATCTGGATGCCTTCCTGGACAGCCTGGTGTGCGACTACGCCGACATCGGCAAGCCGGTCACGCTGCAAGGCCACTGCTCCGCGCCCTGGCAGACGCGGCCGCGCGCCTTGCGCCGGGTGCTGGGCAACCTGATCGACAACGCCCTGAAATTCGGCGGCGCGGCCGAGGTGGTCATGGGTCCGGCCGAAGGCGGCGGCGTGTCGATCCGCGTGCTGGACCGCGGCCCCGGCATTCCCGATGATCAATTGCAGGCAGTGCTGCAGCCGTTTTACCGGCTGGAAGGCTCGCGCAATCGCGACAGCGGCGGCACCGGCCTGGGGCTGGCCATCGCGCAGCAGCTGGTGGGCATCCTGGATGGCGAACTGCGCTTGAGGAACCGCGAGGGCGGCGGGTTGGAAGCGGAAATACGGCTCAAGCCGTCGGCTTGAGCCTTCGATCAGGCGATCGAGAATTCCACGTCGATATTGCCGCGGATGGCGCCCGAATACGGGCAGGTCTGATGTGCCGTTTCCACCAGCTGGCGCTGCTGCTCGGCAGGCAGGCCCGGCAGCGAGATGTGCAGGTTGACGCCCAGTGCGTAGGTCGCGCCGCCATCGGTTTTGCCCAGCGACACTTCGGCATCCACCGCCACCTCGCGCGGCACGGGGATGCCCAGCTTGGCGCCGGCCAATTGCATGGCGCCGATGAAGCAGGCCGAATAGCCGATGCCGAACAATTGCTCGGGGTTGGTGCCCGGGCGGCCCGAGCCCGGCGGGCTGAGCGGCAGCGTCAACGCGCCGTCGTCGGTGCGGCCGGCGCCATCGCGCCCGCCGGTGGTGTGGGTGCGGGCGGTGTACAGAACGGTTTCCAGCGGTTTGGCCATGAGGGGCTCCTTGTGGGACATGCAGGGGAAAGGCACGGCGTCGTGCAAACTGAGAGCCTGCATTCCAACAAGCCGCTGTATCCTGCATGTGTCCGCACCCAGCGGAGTTTGCGTCGTACTGTATCGGCGCCCCTATTCCCGTCCCGCCAACCCACCCCATGAAACGAGCGATCATCATCGGCGCCACCTCCGGCATCGGCCGCGCCCTGGCCAAACAGCTGGCCAACGAAGGCTACGCCCTGGGCCTCACGGGCCGCCGCGGCGAACTGCTGGACAGCCTGCGCGCGGAACTGCCGGGCACGACGGTGCACACCCAGGTGCTGGACGTGGCCCGCGACGCCGACGCCATGGCCGCGCTGCGCGACCTGATCGCCCGCATGGAAGGCCTGGACCTGTGCATCATCAGCGCGGGCGTGGGCTTTCTGAACACGGACCTGGACTGGGACAAAGAATCAGACACCATCGGCATCAACGTGCACGGCTTCGCGGCCATGGCCAACGTCGCGCTGCGGCATTTCATCCTGCATCGCAAGGGGCACCTGGTGGGCATTTCGTCGGTGGCGGCGCTGCGCGGCAGCGGCGCGGCGCCGGCCTACAACGCCTCCAAGGCGTTCGTGTCGAACTACCTGGACGGATTGCGGCAGAAGGTCAGGCATTTGAAGCTGCCGATCGCGGTGACCGACGTGCGCCCCGGGTTCGTGGCCACCGCCATGGCGCAAGGCAGCGGCCTGTTCTGGGTGGCGTCACCTGAAAAGGCCGCCAAACAGATCGCCCACGCCATCCGGCTGCGCAAGCGGCGCGTCTATGTCACGCGGCGCTGGGCGTTGATTGCCGCGCTGCTCAAGCTGATGCCGTAAGCGGCGCGTCGCCCGGTTCGGGCGGCACCACCGAGAACGCGCCGGGCCCGGCGCGTTGCGTCATCGCAGCGAGAATGCGCGCGGCCAATTCCGGCACCAGCGCATGCGGCGGCTGCCCCGCCAGCGTGGCCATGCCCACGTAGTAATCGATGCGCGGGCGAAACGGCCGGCGCTCGATGCCCATGTCCAGGCACAGGCCGGCAAACAGGCCGTTCACGATCGACACGCCCACGCCCTGCGCGGCCAGCCGGCAGGCCATTTCCACCGAGTGCACCTCGGCCTTGATCTGCGGCATCATGCGCCCGGCGCGAAAGGCCTGGTCGATCTGCTGGCGCAGCGAACGCTGGCGGCCCAGCAGCACCAGGTCGACGCCGATCAGGTCGGCCGAGGTGACCTCGTCCAGCGCCTGCAACGCGTGGCCCGGCGGCATCACGCAGACGGCTTCGGTAGCCAGCCGCAAGATCATCGACAGCCCCGAATTGACGGGCGGCGAACGCACCAGCGCCAGGTCGGCCTCGCGGCCCAGCACCGCGACCTCGCTGGCTTCATAGGTGCCCACCAGCACTTCCAGCGCCACGTCGGGATGGTCGGCCAGAAACGCGTCGGCCACCGACGGCATGACCGACTGCGCCACCGTGCTGGGCAGCTGCACCCGGATCAGCGTGCGCCGCTGCCCGCCCAGCCGCAGCTGGTTGACGTGGCGGTGCAGCGACTCGGCATCCGAGATCATGTTCTGCACATCGGGCAGCAGCGAATCGGCTTCGGCAGTGGGATGCAGGCGCCCCTTGCGCCGCACGAACAGCGCCAGCCCCAGGTCGGCTTCGAACTGGCTCAGAAGACGGCTGACGGCGGGCTGGGACGCACCCAGCCGCTGGGCCGCCTCGATCGTCGAGCCCGTGGTCATGAAGGCCAGAAATGCCTCTAGCTGCTTGAAGTTCATCCTGTCGTGCACGGTCCGCATTGCGGCCGCCCGCAATGCGCGCGGCCTAGGGTTAACACCAAATTTCTCGTAAATCACATAGCCGCATGCCGGCTTGGCATACGGTTGCCAGCGCGGTGGGATGGATCGAACATTCCGCCCATCAAGGATTCTCGCCATTCATGAATCCGTAATCAATACGCGATATCGCCGATTTTTCCGGCAAGGAGCCCCCGATGCGCGCCGCCCCCTTCCCCGATTCCTGTCGCCACGGCACATCATGACCGCCTTCATCATCCGCCGGTTGTGCCAAAGCGTGGTGATCCTGGCCATCACGTCGCTGATCGTGTTCGCCGGCGTCTACGCCATCGGCGACCCCATTGAAATCCTGGTGCCCGCCGACGCCACGCCCGCCGAAATCGCGCAGGCCGTGCAGTCGCTGGGCCTGGACCTGCCGCTGTACCAGCAGTACCTGAAGTTCGTCGCCAACGCGCTGCATGGCGACCTGGGCAATTCGTTCGTCTTCAACCAGCCCGCCATCCAGCTGATCCTGCAACGCCTGCCGGCCACGCTGGAACTGGCCTGCGTGGCGCTGCTGCTGGCGCTGGCCATCGGACTGCCCCTGGGGCTGGTGGCGGGCCTGAAGCCCGATTCGGTGCTGGACCGCGGCATCATGACCGGGTCGATCCTGGGCTTCAGCCTGCCCAACTTCTGGCAGGGCATCATGCTGGTGCTGATCTTCTCGGTCACGCTGGGCTGGCTGCCTTCCACCGGGCGCGGCCCCACCGGCGAATTCCTGGGCATACGCACCAGCCTGGCCTCGTGGGACGGCATCCGCCACCTGATCCTGCCGGCGCTGAACCTGGCGCTGTTCAAGATCGCGCTGATCGTGCGCCTGACCCGCAGCGGCGTGCGCGAAACCATGCCGCTGGACTACGTGAAATTCGCGCGTGCCAAGGGCCTGCGCGAATCGCGCGTGATCGGCATGCACGTGCTCAAGAACATCCTGATTCCCATCGTCACCGTGGTGGGCATGGAATTCGGTTCGCTGATTGCCTTTGCCACCGTCACCGAGACCATCTTCGCGTGGCCCGGCGTGGGCAAGCTCATCATCGACAGCATCATGAAGCTGGACCGCCCGGTGGTGGTGGCCTACCTGCTGATCGTCGTCACGATGTTCATCGTGCTCAACCTGCTGGTCGACATCCTTTACTCCATCCTGGATCCCCGTGTCCGCGTGGGAGCCTCGCAATGACCGCCTCCGTTTCCAAGACCTGGCTGCCCAGCCGCGACACCACGCTGGGCCAGGCGCTGCACGGCGTGCTGGACAGCCGCCCCGCCACGATCGCCGCGGTCGTGTTCCTGCTGCTGGTGCTGGCCGCGCTGCTGGCGCCATGGATCGCGCCGCAGAACCCCTATGACCTGGCCGCCATCACCATTCTGGACGGGCGCATGCCGCCCGGCAGCCACGGCATCTATGGCGATGTCTACTGGGCCGGCACCGATGCCCAGGGCCGCGACATGCTGTCGGCCATGATGTATGGCCTGCGCACCAGCCTCAGCGTGGGCGTGCTGAGCGGCCTGTTCGCCATGGCCGTGGGCACGGTGCTGGGGCTGGTGGCCGCGTACTTCGGCGGCCGCATCGACGCGCTGATCATGCGGCTGGTGGACCTGATGCTGGGCTTTCCCACCATTCTCGTGGCGCTGATGATGCTGGCCATATTGGGCCAGGGCGTGGACAAGGTAATCCTGGCGCTGGTGGTGGTGCAGTGGGCCTACTTCGCCCGCGCCGTGCGCGCCACCGCCGTGGTCGAGCGGCGCAAGGAATACATGGAGGCCGCCCTGTGCCTGGGCCTGAGCCATCGCCGCGCGCTGTTCAGCCAGCTGCTGCCCAACTGCATACCGCCGGTCATCGTCATCGCCATGATCCAGACCGCCAACGCCATCGCCGCCGAGGCCACGCTCAGTTTCCTGGGCATCGGCCTGCCCGTCACCGAGCCGTCGCTGGGCCTGCTCATCGCCAACGGCTATCAGCAGATGCTGGCCGGCCTGTACTGGATCAGCGTATTTCCCGGCGTGCTGCTGCTGACGGTGGTCTTCACCATGAACATCGTGGGCGACCGGGTCCGCGAGGCGCTCAACCCGCGCCTGCAGAAATAGGACTCGTCCCATGACAAGCACCCCCACTCTTTCCGTGCGCAACCTGCGCACCTGGTTCCATACCCGCGCCGGCCTGGTGCGGGCGGTGGACGACGTCAGCTTCGACGTGCATCCCGGCGAAATCCTGGGCCTGGTCGGCGAGTCCGGTTCGGGCAAGTCCATCACCGGCTTTTCCATCCTGGGCCTGATCGACCCGCCGGGACGCATCGACGGCGGCCAGATCCTGTTCAAGGGCACCGACCTGGCGACGCTGTCGCGCGAAGAACTGCGGCAGCTGCGCGGCAACCGCATCGCCATGGTGTTCCAGGACCCGATGATGACGCTGAACCCGGTGTTCCGCATCGAGACCCAGATGGTCGAAACGGTGCAGACGCACGAACGCTGCAGCCGCAAAGCGGCCTGGGCTCGCGCCCGCGACACGCTGGCGGCCGTGGGCATCCCGTCGCCCGACGAACGCCTGAAGGCCTATCCGCATCAGTTGTCCGGCGGCATGCGCCAGCGCGTGGCCATCGCGATTGCCATGCTGCACAAGCCCGACCTGATCATCGCCGACGAACCCACCACCGCGCTGGACGTCACGATCCAGGCGCAGATCCTGGCCGAAATGCAGAAGCTGTGCGCCGAAACGGGCACCGCCATGGTCTGGGTCAGCCACGACCTGGCCGTGGTGGCCGGGCTGGCCGACCGCGTCTGCGTGATGTATGCCGGGCGGGTCGTCGAATCCGGCCCCACCGACGACATCCTGGATCGCCCCCGCCACCCGTACACCATCGGCCTGATCGGATCGGTGCCCAGCAACGAACACACGGGCGACCGCCTGTACCAGATTCCCGGCATGGCGCCGTCGCCGCTGGCCTTGCCCGCCGGCTGCGCCTTCAGCCCGCGCTGCGGCCATGCATCCGACCGCTGCCGCACCGAACAGCCGCCCATCGACGCCGCCGGCAGCCGCAGCCACCGATGCTTTCATCCCCAGACAGGAGCCTTCTCGTGAACCCGCCGATCCTGATGCAGGCCAACCAGGTGTCGCGCCTGTTCGTCAAGCGGCCCGACTACGCCGAACGCCTGGCCGGCCTGCTGGGCGCCAAGGTCGGCACGCAGACCGTGCACGCGGTGGACAGGATCGACCTGACCATCCGCCAGGGCGAAGTCGTGGGGCTGGTGGGCGAATCCGGCTGTGGCAAGTCCACGCTGGGCCGCGTGCTGGCCGGCATTCTGCCCGCCACGTCCGGCACCATCCAGACGCCGGCCGGCGAACTGTCCACGCTGACCGGCCAGGCCGCGCATGCACAGCGCATGGCCACGCAGATGATCTTCCAGGACCCGATGTCCTCGCTCAATCCGCGCAAGCGGGTGCGCGACATCATCGGCGAAGCGCCCTTGGCCAACGGCATCATCGCGCGCCGCGACTACGACGACTACGTGGTGCAGGTGATGCGCCGCGTGGGGCTGGACCCCGACTACCGCAACCGCTTCCCGCACCAGTTCTCGGGCGGCCAGCGCCAGCGCGTGGGCATCGGCCGCGCCCTGGCCGTGAAGCCCCAGTTCCTGATCTGCGACGAATCGATCGCGGCGCTGGACGTGTCGATCCAGGCGCAGATCCTGAACCTCTTCATGGACCTGCGCCAAGACCTGGGCCTGACCTATCTGTTCATCAGCCACGACCTGGGCGTGGTGCGGCGCATCAGCGACCGCACCGTCATCATGTACCTGGGCCGCGTGGTCGAATCCGGCCCCACGGCCGAGGTCTTCCGCGCGCCGCGCCATCCGTACACCCAGGCGCTGCTGGACGAAGTGCCGCGCCTGTCGAACCGCAAGCGGCGCTTCCATGCCATCCAGGGCGAGATCCCGTCGCCGCTGCATCCACCGTCCGGCTGCCACTTCCACCCGCGCTGCCCGCAGGCGATGGCGCGTTGCAAGACCGAAGCGCCCGCGCTGCAAGCCACGGCCGACGGGCATCAGGCGGCCTGCCACTTGTTGGACACCCCGATGCCCACCTCGCCGAACGCGCCCGGGGTTAACCCGTTGCCTGCCCCGCCGAACACGCCCCCCGCCGCACAACAAGGAACCCGCGCGTCATGACTGCCTCTTCATTCTCGATGCACGGCGCGCGGCGCGGCTTGCCCGCATTGGCGCTGGCCGCAACGCTCACCCTGTCCCTGGCGCTGGCGGCGTTGCTGCCCGCCCCGGCCGCCGCCCGGCCGCTGCTGACCATCGGCCATTCCAGCGAGCCGTCGTCGATGGACCCGCTGTTCTCGCGCACCGGCAACAACCAGGCGGCCGCCGAAAACATCTTCGAACGCCTGATGTCCACCGACGAAAACATGCAGAGCCAGCCCAGTCTGGCGCTGTCCTGGCGCGTCGTGGCCCCTGATACCTGGGAAATCCGCTTGCGCCCTGGCGTGCACTTTCATGACGGCACGCCGTTCACGGCCGACGACGTGGTGTTCTCGCTGGCCCGGGCGCCCAAGGTGCCCAACAGCCCGGCGCCCTTCAGCGGGGCGGTGCGGTCCATCGCCGATGTGCAGGTGATTGATCCGCTGACGCTGCGCATCCGCACCAAGGAACCCACGCCCGACTTCATGGAACAGATCGGTCAGGTCTACATCGTGTCGCGCCATGCCGCCGAGGGCAAGCGGTCGGAAGACTTCAATTCCGGCGTGGCCGCCATCGGCACCGGCCCCTACAAGTTCAAGCGCTGGCAGCCCGGCGACAGCCTGGAGCTTGAACGCAACGACCACTACTGGGGCCGCCGCCCCGATTTCGACCGCGTCGTCATTCGCTACATCGCCAACGACGCCGCGCGCATCTCGGCGCTGCTGTCCGGTTCGGTGGACCTGATCGACAGCGTGCCGCCGACCGACGCGCGCAACATCAAAGGCAAGCCCGGCTACACGCTCTACAGCTCGCCGTCGGCCCGCCTGATCTACCTGGCGCTGGACTCGGCCCGTGACATCAGCCCGTTCATCACCGACGCGCAGGGCAAGCCCCTGCCCGTCAATCCCCTGAAAGACGTGCGCGTGCGCCAGGCGATATCCAGGATGTTCATGCGCGGCCCCATCACCGAGCGCCTCTTGAGCGGCGCCGGCGTGCCGGCCGGCCAGATGGTGCCCGAGGGGCTGGGCGGCTACAGCCCCAACCTGCCGGCGCCCGCCTACGACCTGGACGGTGCGCGCGCCCTGCTGGCCCAGGCCGGCTACCCCCACGGCTTCGGCCTGACGCTGCATTCCTCCAATGACCGCTTTGCTGGCGACAGCGACCTGGCCCAGGCGCTGGCGCAGATGATGGCGCGCGCCGGCCTGCGCATCAACGGCGTGGTGACGCAGCCCTACAACGTCTATGCCGGCGCCAGCGGCAAGCAGCAGTACAGCGCCTTCATCTTTTCGTACGGCAACAGCACCGGCGATTCGGCCGGCGGCCTGACCAACGTGATGGCCACCTACGACAAGGCCGCCGGCACGGGCGCCTTCAATCGCGCGCGCTATTCCAACCCCGAACTTGACCGCCTGCTGGCGCAGGCCGCCGTGGAATTCGACCCCGACGTGCGCAACGCGCTGCTGCGCCAGGCCGCCGAAGCGGGATTCAACGACGTCGGCATCGTGCCCCTGTATTTCCCCGTGGCCTTCTGGGCCGCCCGCGACGGCACGGTGCTGCGCGCCAACAAACTCGAACGCACTTCAATGCTCTACATCCAGGAAGCCAAATGACTGCTCCCGACGCTTCTATCCCCGCCCCCGCCGCTGCCCACGTATTGGCAGACCAGCGGGTACGCATGCGCGACGGCATCCACCTTGCCACCGACGTGCACCTGCCCGCGGGTTACCGCCCCGGCGTCGATGCGCCGCTGCCCGTCATCCTGGAACGCACGCCCTACGGCAAGACCGAGGTGTCGCGGTCCGAACAGATCGGCGGCAAGCTGGGCGTGCCGCGCCCGGAAGTGGCCCGACACCTCGTGGCGCATGGCTTTGCCGTGGTGTTCCAGGACTGCCGCGGCCGGTATGGTTCCGAAGGCCACTTCACCAAGTACCTGTCCGAAGGGCCGGACGGCTTCGACACGCTGGCCTGGATCATGCAGCAGCCGTGGTGCAATGGCCGCATCGGCACCATGGGCCTGTCGTATGCCGCGCACACCCAGATGGCGCTGGCCTGCCTGAACCCGCCGGGCCTGGCCTGCATGGTGCTGGATTCGGGCGGCTTTTCCAACGGCTACCAGTGCGGCATCCGCCAGTCGGGCGCCTTCGAACTGAAGCAGGCCACCTGGGCCTACAAGCAGGCCAAGCTCAGCCCGGCGGCCCAACAAGACCCGCTGGTGCTGGCCGCGCTGGAAGCCGAAGACATCCGCCAGTGGTTCACCCGCATGCCGTGGCGCCCCGGCCATTCGCCGCTGGCCAGCGTGCCCGAATACGAAGACTATCTGTTCGAGCAGTGGCGCGCCGACACCTTCGACGATTCCTGGCGCCAGCTGGGCATCTATGCCCAGGGCTACTACGACGCGATTCCCGACATTCCCGTGGCGCTGATGTCCAGCTGGTATGACGCCTACGTGCGCACCACCATGGAAAACTACGATGGGCTGACCCAGGGCCGGCAATCGCCCGTGCGGCTGATCATGGGGCCCTGGCTGCACGGTGACCGCAATACCGTGCACAGCGGCGATGCCGACTTCGGCCCCCGCGCGACCTTCGACGGCAACCTTGCGTCCGACTGGCTGGCATTCCGGCTGGCGTGGTTCCAGCGCTGGCTGCAGGATGCGCCCGCGGGCCAGGCGCAGGCGGGCATGACGCAGCAAGGCGAGGCATCGCAAGGCCCGACGTCCTCACCCCCGGCACACGACCCGGTCGCACGCCTGTTCCTCATGGGCGGAGGCAGCGGCACACGCAATGCCGCGGGCCGCTTCGACCACGGCGGCGCATGGATCCAGGCCGACGCCTGGCCGCTGCGCGAAGCCCGCCCCACCGCATTTCACCTGCACGCCGATGGCCGCCTGGACACGCAGCCGCCCACCGTCCCGGATGCCCGCATCACGTATCAGTACGACCCGCGCAATCCGGTGCCCACGCTGGGCGGCGCGCTCACGTCCGGCCAGCCGGTGTTCGAAGGCGGCGGCTTCGACCAGCGCGAAGACCCGCGCTTTTTCGGCGTGCGCCAGCCCGGCCTGCCGCTGGCATCGCGCGACGACGTGGTGGTGTTCCAGACCGCGCCGCTGGACCAGGACCTGGCCGTCATCGGTCCGGTCACGGTCACGCTGCACATCTCGTCCGACTGCCCCGACACCGACTTCACCGCCAAGCTGGTGGACGTCTATCCGCCCAGTGCCGACTACCCGCAGGGCTATGCCTTGAACCTGACCGACGGCATCTTCCGTTGCCGCTTCCATCAGTCCTGGAATCAGGCCAATGCGTTGACCCCGGGCAAGGTTTACGAAATCATGATCGAACCCTTTGCCACCTGCAATCTGTTCAAACGAGGCCACCGCATCCGGCTGGATATCTCCAGCAGCAACTTCCCGAAATACGACGTCAATCCCAACAGCGGCGAGTCCGCCGCCGATGCCCGCGAAAAGCGTATTGCCCTGAACACCGTGCATGCCTCGGCCGCGTATCCGTCCCGCGTCACGCTCTGCGTGGCGTCGCCCCAAGACCTGACACCGTTGCCCGCATCCGCCGCCCCGGGCTAGCCCGGCGCACCGCACGCGGTCACATCAGCGTCAGCGTCCACATCGCCTTGACCGGTTAACGGCTGGTCAGGCCACACCCGGTTCCACCCTTAGCCGCCCGCACTGCGCGGGCGGCCGGGGATGCTTTTGTCCAACGCAATACCAATAGAGGGGATAGCACCATGAAAAGAATCATCCGCCACCGCCGCACGCTGGGCGCCGCCCTGGCGCTCAGTTGCGTCAGCCCGGCCCCGGCCGCCGAAACCAGCAGCGTCACGCTGTACGGCCTGATCGACCTGGGCACGACCTACGAGCGGCGCGATGGCGAATCCAGCCTGCGCCAGAAAAGCGGCAACCAATCCGGCTCGCGCTGGGGCCTGCGCGGCGCGGAAGACCTGGGCAACGGCTACAAGGCGGTGTTCCGCCTGGAAAACGGCTTCAATGCCAACAGTGGCGCACAGACGCAGGGGCGTCTGTTCGGCCGTTGGGCCTACGTGGGGCTGGCCGGCGGCTTCGGCGAAGTGCGCCTGGGGCGCCAATGGATCTACGGCTTCGAATGGAGCGGCGTGGGCTCGCCCTTCGGCACGGGCTGGGGACAATCGTCCAACAACGTCACCCTGGGGTTCAACGACGGCGACTTCGGCGCCGCCGGCCGCGTCAACAACGCCGTGTTCTATGCCACGCCGCGCATGAACGGCTGGCAGGCCGGCCTGGGTTATAGCTTCGAAGCGCACGACAACGACGCCTTCGCCACCGACGCACACGACCGCGTCATGACCGCCGGCCTGCGCTACAACAGCGGCCCGGTGGCCGCCGCACTCACCTACGACCGCCTGAACCCCGACGCGCGCCTGCCCAACAAGAAAACCACCGGCAACTTGCAAGTGGCGGGTTCGTACGACTTCGAATGGATCACGCTGCACGGCACCTACGGCAACCTGCGCAACGCCAACACGGGGCCGTCCGCCGGCTACGACAAGGTCAATTCGTTCATCGTCGGCGTCACCGTGCCCACGGGCAAGGCGTCATCGGTGCTGGCATCGGCGCAGCGCGCCACGGGGTCGGACATCACCGGTTGGGCGCTGGGCTACCAGTACGATCTGTCCAAGCGCACCAATCTGTATGCCTACGTCAACCGCGTCGACATCCGCGAATCGCATACGCTGCAAACGTCGGTAGGCATACGGCATCAGTTCTAGGCCAGCATCCAACGCGGCACACGGCGTGCCGCGCGCCGGCCGCCGCTTGCCGCCCGGCCTACAGGAACGTGCGCGTTCCCCACCAGCCGGGCAGCAGCAGCGCCGCCGCCCACAAGAAAGCCGAGGCCCAGTTCGCTGCCTGAAACGCCGCCGCCCGCATGCCGCAGATGCCGGCGATCATCGGCACGGTGGCGCGCAGCGGCCCAAAAAAGCGGCACAGCACAATGCTCAGTACGCCCCATTTCTGGATGAACAGCGTACTGCGATGCAGTAGCTCGGGGCGCTTGCGCAGCGGCTTGCTGCGCATCAGGCTGGGCCCGAACCAGACGCCCGCCGCGAACTGCACCCAGTCGCCCAACGCTGCCCCCACCGAGATCGCCAGCCATACCGCCACGAAGTTGGCATCGCCCAGCCCCAGGATGGCGCCGATCGACAGCAGCAGCGCCGTGCCGGGGATCACCAACGCCACCAGCGGCAGCGATTTCAGGAAGGCGAAGGCAAAGCCCATCGGCGCCAGCCAGTTCGCGTGGGTCTTGGCGAAGTCCACCATCGAATCCTGCAAGGCATGGAACGTCTCGAACAGCATCGCGCGTCACCTAGACGATGACATCGCGCAGCCCGCGCGGCCGGCGCCGCACCAGGCCCGCCAGGTGCTCCAGCGCCTGCCCCAGTTCCTGGCGGTCGGGAATGCTGCCCAGCGAAATGCGGATGGCGTTGGGCGCGCCCGGCCCCTGGTGGAACACCTCGGATGACGTCACGCTCAGGCCTTCGTCGCGCGCCACCCGTTCCAGGTCCGATGCCGTCCAGCGGTCGGGCAGCGCCTGCCACAGATGGATGCCCGCCGCGGCGGACGGAAACGGCCCCGGCAGCAATTGGCGCGCCAGGCGCTGGCGTGCGTGGGCTTCCGCGCGCACGCCGTCCAGGATCTGCTGCGCCATGCCGCTGGCGATCCATTGCGTGGTCAGCACGCCCATCAACGGCGCGGCCATCACCGCGAACGACCGCATGGCGGCCAGCACGTTGCGGCGGCCGTCCAGGTCGGGCGTCAAGACAAAGGCCGTGCGCAGCCCGGGCGTCAGCGTCTTGGCCAGCGTGGCGATGTAGAACACCGACGCAGGCGCCAGGCTGGCCAGCGCGGGGGGCGCGTCGTGCAGGAACAGCGAATACGGGTCGTCTTCGATGATGCGCACGCCACAGGCCGCGGCCGCCCGCAGCAGGTCGCGACGACGGGCGACGCTCATGGTGTGCGCCGTGGGATTCTGCAGCGTGGGGTTCAGATAGACCAGGCGGCCACCCTCGCGGCAGGCACGTTCCAGGCCGGCAGGCGTCATGCCATCTGCATCGGTGTCGGCCACCAGTATCCGGCGGCCGAACTGCTGGGCCGCCGTCAGCAGGCCGGGGTACACCAGCGGCTCGGCCACGATGCCGTCGCCGGGTCGGCTGTAGGCCAGCATCACCGCGGCCAGCGCGGCCTGCGCGCCCGGGCACACCAGCACCCGGTCCGGGTCCACCCGGCCCACCGACTGCGCCAGCCACTCGGCTCCCGCCTCGCGTTCAGCTGGACCGCCGCCCGCCTGGTGGTAGGTCATCATCACGCCGACGTCGTGGCGTTCCATCGCCTTGGCCAGGCCGCGCCGCAGCAGGTCCTGCAGATCGCACCCCAGCGGCAGCGGCGGCATGTTCATGCCCAGGTCCAGCATCTGCAACAAGGGTTCGTCGGTGGGCCGCGCGATGAAGGTGCCCAGCGGGCCGCGCGGTTCGATCAGCCCGCGCTGGCCGGCTTCGGCATACGCGCGTGTCACCGTCGTCAGGTCCACGCCCAGGTGCTGCGCCAGGCCGCGCTGCGGGGGCAGGCGGTCGCCGGGCTGCATGCGGTTGTCTGCCACCGCGCCAGCGATGAAATCGGCGATCTGGCGGTAGCGGGGGCCTGCGCCGCGCACGAACTTCAGCGGCCAGGATGCATACATTTCGTCGTTATGCATGGGTCATATTGCGAAAAAATGTCGCAATGTAGGGGTGATATCAATCGACGAGTATGGCAACAAACAGGCATTACGTCCATACATGCCGAATCTTGTACGGCTCGGCGCCATCCGGGGCGCCGTTCGCTCGATGCCTTACCGCACGCCCGGGTCGGGCTGCACCAGGTGGCGCCAAGGAAAGACATCCTGGCGAAAGTGGCTGACATAGCCGCCGCGCGGCGACTGCACCACCATCATCCCCAGCTTGGGCCGCAGCGCTTGCAGCGCCTGCAACTGCTCCAGGCTCAGGCAGGTATTGCGCAGGGTGAGCGCCCGCAGTCGCTCACCGGCCTCGCTGCGGAGCAACTGTTCGTAGGCCGAAAACGGCGTGATGCAGCCGGCTTCGCGCGCGTCGGCCCAGGTCGAGTGCAGCTCGGTGGATTCCGTGAAATCCAGCGACCGCAGCGCCGTCAGATTGGTCGAGGACGCCAGGTTCTCGATGAAGGCCTGCGTATCGAACCCGCTTTCGACCACCAGGGTCTGCAAGTACGGCAACGGCACGTCAAAGAAAGACGCATCCGGCGCATTGGGCACGGTCAGCTGGGTCAGGGCGGGCGCCTTGGCGGCGAACCGGGCGATCTCGCCCGACTCTTCCATGATGGTGCCAGCCCGCTGAATCAGCACGACATTGTGGTCGGCCTGACCGCTGGGGCGGATGGCCAGCGACTTCAGCACGGGAAAGCGCACAGCCGAATCGACGAGCGGCGTGAACTCCCATTCGCGCGTGCCGTTGGCGCCTTCGTCCGGTCCGGTGAACGACAGCGCCACGATCGCATCGGCGACCTCCTGGTCCGCCAGGCAGGCCAGCGTCCAGGCAAAGGGTTCTTCCCACAGTTCGCCGAAATATTCCACCTGCAGGCCGCCGAGCAAGGGCGCGATGGACAGATACTGGTACGCCCGGCTCCACAGCGGCAGGTCCGGGGCGCGGATGTCCACGTCGTCGTCGACGCAGGCCAGAAGCGTGAATTCATGAATGCGGCGCTGCAGGTCAAGCAGCTTGCGATAGCCGGGGGTCGACAGAGGATGAACCATGCGGGCGCTCGTAGTCAGAAAAAAGGTCGGATGCGGCCTGCCACGATACCGCAGCCGCATGCCAGGCGTGCGCACCGCGCACGTCCAACCGGTGCGGATGAAACCGCCAGACGTTGCATAATTGAACGGTTCCGCCACGCACCAAACCGTCTCATGCGCCCCGACCTGAACCTGCTGTACGCGCTGCAAGCCTTGCTGGAAGAAGGCAGCGTGGTGGGCGCCGCCCGCCGCATGAACCTGAGCGCGCCGGCCATGAGCCGCACCTTGGCCCGCATCCGCGAAACCACCGGCGACCCGATCTTCGTGCAGTCCGGACGCGCGCTGGTGCCCACGCCGCACGCCCTTCAACTGCGCGATCAGCTGCAGGACGCCATCCGCCAGGCCAGCGGCGTGCTGGCCAAGGGCGAACAGGCCGACCTGAAGCAGCTGGACACGCGCTTCAACGTGCGCGCCCACGACCTGTTCATCGGCATCTACGCCGGCCGCTTGCTCGATGCGCTGCAAAACGACATGCCGCGCGCCACGCTGTGCTTCACCCCCGAAGAAGACGACATCGACGATGAGGCGCTGCGCGGCGGCCGCGTCGACCTGTTCATCAGCGCCGCGCGCCCGCTGGGCCACGAGATCCGTGTGCAGCCGCTGTTCACCACCCGCGTCGTCGGCGTCGCCTGCGACGATCATCCGCTCTTCAAGGACGGCATCACCGCCCGCCGGATCGCGCGCTGGGGTCACATCGGCGTTTCGCGCCGCGGCAAGACGCACGGGCCCATCGACACCGCGCTGGCCGCGCAGGGGCTGGACCGCCAGGTCACGCTCATCGTGCCCACGCCCAGCGCGGCGCTGCTGGCGTTGCATGGGTCCGACCTGATCCTGCCGCTGCCCGAGCAACTGGCGCGCGCCGCCGTGCAGATGGGCATGAAGGTGCGGCTGTTCGACCTGCCGCTGGCGCTGGACCCGATCCTTATCACCCAGGCCTGGCATCCGCGTTTTCAGCACGAGCCGGCCCATCAATGGCTGCGCCGGACCATCCGCGTCTTGACCGAAGACGCGCGCCCTCCCGCCTGACACGCCCCCGCCCTGCGTCGCCGGCACGTGCGCGCCGCGCACGCCAGCCGTGCAGGCTTTCGACTTCTCCTCGCGTCGCTCCACTCCTAGACTTTCTTATCGCCAGTTTTCAGGAGCGATCAGAATATGTCTTGCCCTGCGGCACCGCCCGCGAACCCGCCACGCGCCTGGACCCGCCGCGTATTGACGGCCCTGGCCCGCTTCGATCCCGCCACCCCGCGCAGCGCCTATATCGCGCGCTCGATCGCCGCCGCCGCGCTGGCGCTGGGGGTGGCCTACCTGCTGGAACTGGAAACGCCCTACTCGGCCGCTTCCACCGTGCTGCTGGTCATCCACCCCGTGCAAGGCGCCGTCATCGGCAAGGGCGCCTGGCGCATCATCGGCACGCTGGCAGGCATGCTGGCCGCCGTGTGCCTGATGGCGGTTGCCGGCCAGATGCCCCTGCTGTTCATCCTGGGCTTCGGTGCCTGGCTGGGCCTGTGCGTCGCCGCCATGACGCTGCTGCGCCACTTTCGCGCGTCCGGCGCGGTGGTGGCGGGCTATACCATCGGACTGGCCACTTATGGCGCCATGGGCCATCCCCAAACCACCTTTGAACACGTGATGGGCCGCGGCTCGACCGTGGTCATCGGCGTCGTCTGCCTGGGTCTGATCAGCAGCCTGGCCAGCAGGCGCGGCCTGCGCGCCACACTGCAGGCGCAATACGCCCGCCTGGCCGCCGCGGTGGCTGGCGTGATCGCCCGTCAACAAGGGGCAGCCCCCGCCGACGCCCGGCAAACGCGGCAGGACCTGCTCGCCGACATTTATGGCATGGACGATCTGCTGGCCGCGGGCAAAGCTGAATCCGAAGACCTGGCGCAGCGCGCTGCCGCGGTCCGCAACGGCATGGCTGCATTGTTCAGCGCCCTGGTGGGCGGCGTGGCGCCGTTGGTCGATGTTGGCGTGACCGTCCTGCCCCCTCCCGTCCCGGGTGACCAGGCGCCATCGGCGCAGCACCGTGCATTGGCCGCCCTGCAAGCGCCCCTGCGCAAGGCCTGGGAAGACGCCGCCCGCGCCGTGGCCGATGACAATGCCGCGCTGGCCGCGCGAATCCTGCGTGACGCCGACCAGCGCCTGGGCGAAACGCTGACGCCACTGCGCCTGGCCAATGCCCGCGATGAAGCGGCCGTGCTCATCGCTGCCGACCGGCTGCGCGAACAGCTGCACGCCTATCGGGTCGCGCTCGACGGCCTGGCCGCGCTGGCACGGCCACGGCCTGCGGCGGGCGGTGCGCCGGTGCGCTTTCACCGCGACTACGCCGGCGCGCTGCAGAATGGGCTGCGCTCGATGACGGCCATCGTGCTGGCCGGCCTGTTCTGGCTCTGGACCGGCTGGGACCACGGCGACATGATGCTATTGGTGCTGGGCCCGTATTGCGCCCTGCTGGCCACCGCCCCCAATCCCCCCGCGGGGGCCCGCCAGTTCCTCAAAGGCACGCTGCTGGCTGTGCCTGCCGCCGCCTTGTGCGCCTTCGGCGTGCTGCCGCAGGTGGACGGCTTTCCCCTGCTGGTCATCGCCTTGGCACTGTTCTGGCTGCCAGGCATTTATGCCACCAGCGTGCCCCGCCACGCACTGACCGGCCTGGCCTACCTGGTGGCCTTCAATACGCTGGCTGCGGCAGACAACCCCATGCACTATGCGCCGCTCGACTTCGCCAACAACGCGGTCGCCTGGGTACTCGCCACCGCGTTCGCCCTGCTGGCCTTCCAGGTGATCCTGCCGCGCAATCCCCGCCAGGACGTCGCCCGGCTGCAGCGTGCCCTGCGCGACGACGCGCTGGCGTTGCTGCGCGGCAAGCGGGTCGACCCGGCCGGTTGGCAGCAACGCCAACAGCATCGTCTCGCGCAACTGGGCGCCCACGTCAAAGGCCAGGCCGCGCAAGCAGATGCCCTGGCGCCGGGCCTGGCGGCGATCCATGTCGGACGCGAGGTCTTGCGTATCCAGCGCCTGCTCGCCAGCCGCACGCTGCCGCCGGCCGCGCAGCGCGCGGCGCAGCAGGGCCTTGACCGGCTGGCCGGCTCCGCCAGGCCCCTCTCGCGCCGCACGCGGTATGCGCAGCACGCCGCCCGCCAGCTGGCACGCCGCCTGGACGAGGCCCCGGCCTCGCGCCAGGTCGTGCAAAAGGCCATGGCCGCCTTTGCCGATATCCATCGCCTAGTCCAGGACCACGCCGCCTATTTCAACGCCTCCGCCGCTTCGGAGCCATCCCGTGCTGAGTGAATTCGCCATCGCCGGCATCTACGTGCCGCCCTTCTTTCTCTACGTCTGCATTGCGCTGCCGCTGTACTGGCTGCTGCGCGCCGCCCTGGCTCGTAGCGGCGTGCTGCGCCGAGTCTGGCATCCCGCCCTGTTCGAGTTCTCGCTCTCGCTTGCGCTGGTGTCGCTGCTGATCCTTGTCGCCTGATTCCCCA
The DNA here is from genome assembly GCF_000633435.1 of Achromobacter sp. DH1f. NCBI lineage: Bacteria > Pseudomonadati > Pseudomonadota > Betaproteobacteria > Burkholderiales > Alcaligenaceae > Achromobacter > Achromobacter sp. DH1f. Next base: position 54,775 of record NZ_AYMF01000014.1, read on the forward strand.
TCCGACTCCCGTTCTCTTGCTGCCTTCCTTTGCCGTCCCCCATGTCACTGCCTTTGAAAACCCTTTCCCGTGCCGCACTGACGCTGGCCGCGCTTGCCATCGCCGGCGCACTGGTCGCCGCGCTGTGGAATGCCTACGTACTGGCCCCCTGGACCCGCGACGGCCGCGTCAGCGCGCACGTCGTGCGCATCGCCCCTGAAGTCTCGGGCACCGTCACCGAAGTCGCCGTGATCGACAACCAGTCAGTCAGGCAAGGCGACGTGCTGTACCGCATTGATCCCCGGCGCTTCGAGCTGGCCGTCGAACAGGCCCGCGCACAGGCTGCCGCGGCCGACGAAACGCTGCGCCAGCGCACGGACGAGGCGCGCCGCCGCGCGGGGCTGGACGATCTGGTATCCCGCGAAGACGTCCAGCGCGCCGCCCGCGCGGTTGCCATTGCTCAGGCCGACGCGCGCCGTGCCCGGGCCATGTTGGACGTGGCCGAACTGGACCTGGCGCGCAGCGTGCTGCGCGCCCCCGTGGACGGCTTCGTGACCCGGCTGCGGCTGCGTGCCGGCGACTACGCGGTGGCCGGCAAGCCGGACATCGCCATCCTGGACGCCCACAGCTTCTGGGTCACCGGCTATTTCGAAGAAACCAAGCTGGCCGGCATCCGGCCCGGCGCCCCGGCGCGCATCAAGCTGATGGGATTCGAACCGCTGCTGGCCGGCCGCGTGGCCTCGATCGGCCACGGCATCGCCGACGACAACGACGGCCCCGACGCGCATGGGCTGCCGTCAGTCAAGCCTACCTTCAGCTGGGTGCGGCTGGCCCAGCGCATCCCGGTGCGCATCGAGCTGGACGCGCTGCCGGACGGCGTCACGCTGGCGGCCGGCATGACGTGCAGCGTCGATGTCGGCCAACCCGGCCAGACCGCCATGGCCCAGGGCCGGTTGGCCACCTGGCTGCGCGCCTTGATGTAGGACCCGCGCCATGACCCACGCACAGCCCCTTTCCCGCACCGTCCTGGCAATCGCGCTGTCTGCCGCGCTCGCTGCCTGCACTGCCGTCGGGCCCGACTATCAGCCCGAAACGCCCGCGTACCCAACGGCCTGGTCCACCCCGCAACCGGGCGCGGCACCGGCCGACGCGCAGACGCTGGCGGCCTGGTGGCGCGCCTTCAACGACCCGCTGCTCGATCAACTGGTGCAGCAGGCCCTGGCGCAGAACCAGGACCTGGAAATCGCCCGGCTGCGGTGGGTGCAGGCCCGCGCCGAACGCGACCAGGTCGCCAGCCGCCTGGGCCCCGAGGTCGGCGCGAGCGCCGATGCCACGGCGCAGCGCTCGGCCCGCGCACTGCGCTACCCGCCCGGCATCGGCGAATCCCGCGCGTACCGCCTGGGGCTGGACGCCAGCTGGGAGATCGATGTGTTCGGCGGGCGTCGCCGCGCGGTCGAACGCGCCGACGCCGACGTGCAGGCCATCGAAGCAGATGACCACGCCCTGCGCATCAGCCTGCTGGCCGAACTGGCGGCGGACTATGCCGCCTTGCGCAGTACCCAGGCGCGCGCCGCCATCGCCCGCGACACCATCGCCACGCTGGCCGCCGCCGAACAGCTGGCCGAGCGCGCCGCGCGCCATGGCCTGGGTACCACCGCGGACGTGGCCCAGGCGCGCGCCGAACGCGAACTGGCCCAGGCGCGCCTGCCCGAGCTGCAAGGCGATCAGGCCCGTCTGGCCCACGCCATCGGCGTCCTGACCGGAGGCTTTCCCGCCGACTGGACCGCAGCGCTGACGGCGGCCGGCCAGCCGCTGCCGGTCCCGCCCGCCCTGCCCGCCGGATTGCCCTCCGACGTGGTGCGCAACCGGCCCGACCTCCGCGCGGCCGAACGCCGCCTGGCCGCGGCCACCGCCGATATCGGCGTGGCCCAGGCAGAGCGGTTTCCCAGGTTCGTCATTCCGCTCGGGCTGGGCAGTGCCGCCAGCCTCCTGCATGACCTGTTCACCGACGCCAGCGTGATCTGGTCGCTGAGCGCGTCGGCCAGCCAGTCGGTCTACGACGGCGGCCGGGCCACGGCCAACCTGCGCGCCGCCCAGGCGCGGGCACAGGCACATCGCCTAGCCTATGCGCAGACCGTGCGGCGCGCGTTCCAGGACGTCGAGGACGCCCTGGCTGGCCTGCATGCCGAACAGGCGCGCCAGACGGCCCTGGCCGCCGCCGTACGCGACAGCCAGGATGCCCTGGCCCGGGCCACCCGGCTGTATCGGAACGGCCTGACCGGCTACCTGGCCGTCCTGACCGCCCAGCGCGCCACCTACCAATCACGCGACGCCCTGGCGCTCAGCCAGTTGGCCCGCACCCGCCACGCCATCGGCCTGTACAAGGCGCTGGGCGCCGGCTGGCAAACCCCGGCCGAGATGGCCCTGCCGCCGACGCTGGCCGATGCCGCCCATCCCCCTTCCTCCCATTGACCTCCAAGGAGCCTGACCCATGTCCCTGTCCCCTGACGCCTTTCGCATTCATGACGTGCGCCGTCACCCCCTGTGTGTCTTCAATCCGGCCAACGCCCAGGCCGGGTACGCGCCGCAATGGGAAGCCGAAATGGAAGCCCTGCTCGCCGCCGGCCGGCCCTTCACCATCGCCTATGTCGAATTGGACCCCGAGGAATCGCACGAAGACCGCAAGCAGCGCGGTCTCTGGCTCAAGCACAACAAGGCGCGGCTCGGCCGGCTGTGCAAGGCCCAGATCAGCGTGGAACCGGACGCCGCGCGCCGCGCCGCGGCCGCCCGGCACGGCGACATGGCCGAGAAAGCCTTCGGCATCCCGCACGAGGCGGTGGCAACGCTGGAAGAGGCCGTGGCCCTGACCCGCCGCCTGACCAATCCACTGCCCCTGCATCGCCCGGCCGATGACGACATGCGCGCCTGGGACAACCTCAGTTAACGTCAACGGCGGCCGGCGAGATATTTTTTTCTATGCAGCCGGCCCGTCCGAATCTTCACATTCTTTAAATGTATCGAGGAATATTTATCCGCCCCCTCCCGTAGATTGCGTAGCCATTGCATGGGCTACCCCGGAGAGAGCGCGCGTGTCGGACATCGTCGTCTACGTCAGAAGCCAACCCCAGCTGGGCGACCAGATCGTCGCCTTTGCCACGCTTTACCAGCTCAAGGCGTGGTGGCCGGGCAGACAGGTCAAGGTGGTGGCGCGCGATGACGTCGGCCACATCTACCGCGACCTGCCCTGGGTCGACGAATTCCAGCGCGCCCGCAGCCTGCGCGACTATGTCCGCAGCCTGACCTCGGCCACCCAGGTCTCGGTCAACCTGCACCACAGCAGCGAACGCTTCGGCCTGGTCAATCTGCTGCGCTTGCCGGCGATTCGCCTGGGCTTTCGCAACGCCCGCTTCAGCGACCTGGTCTGGACGCATTGCCACCGCAAGGACGAAGCCGAATACATCGGCCTGGCCAATCTACGCCTGCTGGCCGCGTACCGGCCGCTCGATGCCGAAGCGGCCGCACGCCGCTGCTTCGCCGAGCTGGCCACGCGCCATCGGCACACCGAGCTTGGCGCCGACGTCGTCTTCATCCCCGGCGGCGGCTCGGGACCGTTCAAGCGCTGGCGCCTGGCGCACTACCTGCGGCTGGCGGACCGCCTCAAATCGCTGCTGGGCGCCGACATCCGCTACACCTTCGTGCTGGGCCAGCAGGAAGCCCGTGAACGCGCCGAGCTCGACGCGCTGCGGCGCACGGACATCCAGGTGGCCTATTGCCGACCGCTGTCCGAACTGAGCGCCATCATGCTGCGCGCACGCCTGGTGGTCGCCAATGATTGCGGCCCGTCGCATGTGGCGCAGGCCGCCGGCGTGCCGTACGTGGGCATCTTCAACCAGTCCAATCCCGAATGGTTCTGGCGGCGCCGCGGCGCCGCCGACGTGGTGCCGCGCGAACCGCGCGACGGCATCAATTCCATCACGCCCGACGACGTGCTGCGCGCCTGCGTCGAGGTCCTGTCGAGCGCGCCCGCCGCCCGGGCCTGAGCGCCCCGGTTTTCCTACCTTCTCCCATTTTCAGACCCGATGCGGATCCTGCATATTCTTGGCGAAAAAAGCCTGGGCGGACTCGAATTCCGCACCCTGGAACAGGCTGCCTGGCTCAACCGCCACGGCCATGCCGCGGCCATCGCTGCCCCCGCGGCCAGCGCCATCAGCGAAGCCGCCTGCCGCCGCGACATACCGACGGTGCCCATCGATTTCGATTCGCCGTATTCCCCCAGCGCCATTCTCAAGCTGCGCCGCACCGTCAAACTGATGGGGGTCGACGTCATCGACAGCCACAGCCGCGCCGACGGCAAGACGGCCGCGCTATGCCGTGACCTGTGCGCCGTGGTCCGCACGCGCCATTTCGCCAAGCCCATGCCCACCAGTGCCCGCCGCCGGCTGGAATGGAAGCTGGGCTGCGACCACGTCATCGCCACCAGCGACGCCGGCCGCGATTCCCTGCTGACCGCCCGTTTTGCACGGCCAGAACGCATCAGCGTCGTGGGCGAATGGGCCGGCGACGCCTTCTTTCGCGTCGTCGACAAGATCGGCGTGCGGGAACGGGCGCGGCGCGCCCTGAATGTGGATCCCGCCGCGTTCGTGGTCTCCACCATCGGCATGCTGCGCCCGGAAAAGCGCCAGGCCGACCTGTTGCGCGTGGTGCTGCGCCTGCGCCGCCATTCGGTGCCCGCCGTCGCGCTGGTCGTGGGCATGGCCACCGCCGAGACCCAGCCCTACGCGCAGCAGCTGCGCACGCTGGCCGTGCAGTTGGGCATCGCCGATCACGTCGTGTTTGCCGGGCATCGTCTGGACGTGGTCGACATGATCCATGCCACGGACGTGATGCTGGTGCCTTCCGCCACCGAAGCCTGGTCGCGCGTCGTGCCGGAAGCGTTTGCCGCGCGCTGCCCGGTCGTGGCCAGCCAGGTGGGCGGACTGCCGGAAATCGTCAGGCCGGACATCACCGGCTGGCTCGCCGCCCCTGGCGATGTCGCCGGCTTCGCCGAGCGCATCCTGAGCATCCGCCACGATCCGGACCGCGCCGCCGCCATCGTGGCGCGGGCCCGAGATTATGCGGAATCGAATTTCCGCCTGGCCAACCAGATGGCTCATACGCTGGACGCCTACCGCCGCGCCCTGGGCCACGACGAACGGGCGTTCCGGCCGGCCTGAGGCCCGCCGAACGGCGCCGAGCCGTTACAGAAACCCGGCGGCGCGAAACATGCGGTCGTAGATCTCGCGCACCGCGGCCTGTTTGCGCAAGTTGTAATCGGCCACCTGGTCCACGTCCTGCGCGGCGGCGCGCTTGGCGTGGGCATATTGTTCGCGGTCGTCAGGGTGGCCGCGCAACCAGTCCCGGAACATCCTGTGGCGGATATTCTCGGGGCAGTCCGGGCCGAATACATGGAGATTCACCCGAGGCAACCGGCGCAGCAGGCAACGATGCTGGTGCCACGAGGGTTCGCGCACCGTCAACACATAACCGGTCGCCGACAGCGCCGGTACATAGGCGGCTTCGTCGGCGGGGTCCGCCACCGCCACGTCGATATCGATCACCGGCTTGGCCGGCAAGCCAGGCACCGCCGTGGACCCGACATGGTCGATGGCCAGCATCGTCTTGCCCAGCGCGGCGGCGATGGCGTCGGCCAGCGCCGCATACTGCGCCGGCCACGCGGCATCGTAGGGCACGACCTCGATGACTTCGGGCGCGGGTTTGCCTAGGACCCACGGGTTTTCGTCCGGGTCCGCGTCGTAGTGCCGCATGATCTCTTCAGGGGTCGGCATGGTGCCTCGGTTCAGGCGGGGCGCGAGCGGACGGACGCGCCGATCGCTAGCGGCCGCGGGCCGACCCACGGCTGCCCGGCTTGCGATCCATGGCCCGTCCCTTGGGCGCATAGGTGTTCTTGGGCGTCGGCCAGCCCTTGCCCGCAGCAGGCACGTCCGGCTTTTTCGGGGTGGCGGCGGGCTTGTCTTTCTGTTCCGGAGGGGTGTCTTTCTTTTCCATGGCGGTTCCTGGGCAGCGGCAAGGCGGCAATACGCCGCTTCGCCTTACAGCGCCCAGCATACGCGCTTTGCGCCGCCCCCCCCCCACAAATTAGAAACTTCCAATGGCGGCGGCGCCTGGCGGCTCGCACACTGGGATGCCCTTCACCACCGCATCCACATATCCATGAACATGCCCTTGCTCAGCGACGTCGCCGAGGAATCCCTCTTTCGCCATGCCGACCTGCGGCACAAGCTGCCGCCCAACAGCGTTCTGCTCATGATGCGTGAACATGGCTGGTCCGCCCTGCGTGCCTGGCGCGAAGCCCACGGACTCTCCCGCGTCGAAGTCGCCAACCGGCTCGACCTCACGCTCATCACCTACAGCCTGATCGAAAACGGCATGGTGCCGTTATGCGAATGGACCGCGCCGTTTCTCGAAACCCGGCTCGACATCCAATGGTCGATCGTCTGGCATGCGCCGGCGCACCGCCCCGACCTTGTCCAGGATCTGCCAAAACGCCGCGGCCGGGCCCGCCGCGAGCCGCGTGGTGCACGCGAACCGCGCGAACATGCGCAATAAAAAAAGGCGCGCCCCTCTGCAAGGGCGCGCCGCAAAAGATCCCGTCCGGACCGGCCCAGAGCCAGAACGGGATCCGGCGAATCAGTTTCCTTGTTCTCCCTCGACGGCAAGCAGCTCCTGCGCGGCTTTGTCCAGCTTTTGCTTGGCCCGGCTGATGCGGTTGGGATCTCCGTTGCGCAGTTCGCGGTCCAGGATTTCCTGGCGTTCCCTGACCGCCCGCCGCTGTTCCCGGACCTTGTCGGTGAACTCATGCACCGTCGGCCTGGCGTCGCTGCCGGGTGCTGCATCGGCCTGCGTAGCCGCGGCGCCAAACGCCGCCAGCAGGGTCGCCAGGCCGGCCCCGATGGCAACAAGCCGGCTCGGGCGAGCGAAGCGGCCTGGAAAAGCGGAAAGGATGTTTGTCATGCGGGCGATTCCTGCGGGCGATTCCTGATGCACGTGCCGACAACGGCGAATGCGTCCATGGTGCCCAGCGGTTTGACGCCCTGATATTGGAACTTTCTGAAAATCGCAGTGAAAAGCGCACTCGAAATTTCAGAAACTCGCTCCTGTAACAAAAATTAGAAACTTCCAATGCCCATCCCGCTTGCGCCGGCGCAGAATTCACCAGACCTTGCGGTCCCACGCGGCGATTTCGCCGGTCCACGCCCGTTTGCCGACCCGTCCCAGCCCTGCTCCGCCCTCCCTCCACAGTGCCGGAAAGCGCGTCTGTCGGCGTCGGCACCCTCCTGCCCGTCTTGATCCCCTCACAAAGGAAAGCACATGACTCTTCGAGTGCTGGTACTGGAAGATGACCCCATTCAGGCCCGCTACGCGTCGGCGGCCCTGTCGCGCTGCGATCTGGCCGGGTTTGGCGTCGTCAGCGACGCGCAAGACGCGCTGCGGCGCCTGCGCGCCCAACGCTGGGATGTGCTGCTGTGCGACCTGCGCCTGCCGGGCATGGACGGCATTTCATTGGTCCGCGAGCTGGCGGCCTTGAGCACCCCGCCCCAGGTCATCTTCACCACCACCCTGGATCCACGTTTCTTGCGATCCGCCGAACTGGTGGCGCGCAGCTCCAGCGTCGAGGTCATCGGCCTGATCGAAAAGCCCCTGGCCGTCGATGCCCTGCGCCAGATCCTGGCCGGCAGCGGTCGCATCGCCCAGACGTACCCGCCCGCCGTCTCCCCAGGCCGAGGTTTCCCGGTGACCGAGCGCGCCGCGCTCGAAGCCTTGCAGGATGGGCGCATACAGCCCTGGTTCCAGCCCCAGATCTGCTGCCGAACAGGCCATATCCTGGGCGTGGAGGCGCTGGCGCGCTGGTACGAGCCGCTGCACGGCATTCTGGCGCCCAGCGCCTTCATGCCCACCATCGCCGCCCGCAACCTGGACGGCCATCTGGCTGCCGCCATGCTGCAGCAGTCCCTGGCGGCGCAACAGCGCTGGCAGGACAACGGCCTGACCGTCTCGGTTTCCATCAATCTGAGCAGCGCCGCGATGGCCCGCCACAGCGTCGTGCAATCGCTGATCGATATCGCCGACGCCCGCGCCGCGCGCCGCGAAAGCGTCGTCTTCGAACTGACCGAAACACTGAGCGACAGCGCCGCCGAAGGCTCGCTGTTCGAGAATCTGGCCGAGCTGCGCATGGCGGGCTTCGGCCTGGCCATCGACGACTTCGGCATCGGCTATTCGTCGATGGCGCGGTTGCGCGACATTCCCTTCACCGAATTGAAAATCGACCGCTCGTTCCTTGAAGGCCTGTCCAACCACCCCCACCAGCGCGCCATCGTTGAATCCATGATCGGCCTGGCGCACCGGTTGGGTATGCACACGGTGGCCGAAGGCGTGGAAACCGACGCCCATAGCAAGGTCATCCGTGAACTGGGTTGCGACCGCGAGCAGGGCTATCTGTACGGCGCCCCCATGCCGGAATGGCAATTGGTGTCGTTCTGCCACGCTCGCGATATGCTTGCGCCCACCGAACACATCCTGCCGCCCCCTTCGCTGTGCGGCTAAAATGCAACCACCCGCTTCGAAGGCTTGAAGCCTGCCCGAAATGAAGGACACGGCACTGTGCCTACCCTATTTGTATCTGCAGCCGGCAGGCTGCTGTGTCTGGTCTCCATCGCACTGACCCTGGCGCTGAGCAGCATCGACGCTCACGCCGGCCCCATTGCCTCCCCCCCGCTGTCCGCCCTGGAAAGCAGCCCCGAAGCCAGCAGCGTGGTGCTGCCCCACTCCGACTTGCCCGATGGCGCGGCGCAGCCTGCCCGCATCCTGGTTGGCGTCATGGAAGGCATGGCCCCGCTGCTGTCGCGCAGCGACCGCAGCGGCAACGCCCGAGGCCTGGCCGCCGATTACCTGGACATCATCGCCCGCGCCCGCAACCTGACCGTCGCCGTGCGCTTCTTCGACAACCTGGATGCCCTGTCGGCCGCATTGGCGGCCGGCGACATCGACGTGGCGGTCGGCGCCGACGCTGCCTTGCCGCAAGCCCGCTTTCCGCGTTCGGCCCCCATCTTCAACGCCGCCGCCATCGTCATTACTCGCTCCGAGGTGCGCAACGGCAGTTCGTTGGACACCGGCACGCTGGGCTACCTGCGCAGTGAACTGGACACGGACGACGTGGTCCGGTTGATCCCCGACACCGCGCTGCATGGCGTGGACAGCTATTACGAAGGCCTCGAACGCGTCGCCACCCACAAGGACGTGGCCTTCCTGGGCGACACGGTTTCCATTTCCGCCTACAACAACGCCATTCTTTTCTACATGCTCAAGGCGCGCCCGTCCACCACCGGCCTGCGCACGCAATACGCCTTTGCCTTCAACCCGCAGCGGGCCGAACTGCTGCGCAGCTTCGACCAGGCGCTGGCCGAATTCCCCGCACGGGTGCACCGCACGCTGCAGCGGCGCTGGGTACAGGCCGAACAAGGCCGCCTTGACGGCAAAGTGCCGTTCAGCGACGCCGAACTGCAATGGATCAAGGATCACCCCAAGGTCACGGTCGCCACGTCATCGCTGGTCGTGCCGTTCACGTTCCGCGACAGCTTCGGCCGTTCGGCCGGCATTTCAGCGTCGGTGCTGGACATGGTCACGGCGCAGACGGGCCTGCAGTTCACGCCCCAGTTCTACGATTCGGCGCTGGACCAGATCCAGGCCGTTCGCGACGGCAGCGCCGACATGGCCAGCACCATGCAGGGCAACTACCCCGGCTTCTCCGGACTTGTGCTGACCCGGCCGGTCCTCTACAGCACCTACGCGCTGATCTCCCGCGTCGACGGGCCGCACCCCAAGACCATCGCCGAACTGCAACCGCTGCGCGTCGCGCTGGTGACCGCCTCTCCCCTCAAAACCCTGTTGCAGGCGGCCGGCCCCGAAAAGCTGCCCACCATCGTCGAAGTGTCCACCGGCCTGGCGGCCCTGAATTCCGTGGCCACCGGCGAGGCCGACGCCACCACGTTGCTGTATCCGTCCGCCGAATACCTGATTGCGCGCTTCTATCAAGGCCAGTTGCAGATCACCGGCATCGGCAAGCCGGACATGGTGCCCTTTGTCTACCCGGTCTCCGAACACAATCCGTTGCTGGCCTCGATCATCGACAAGGTGCTCAATGCCATTTCCGACGAGCAGATGGACTTCACCATCGCGCAGTGGCAGTACTCCGAACAGCTTGAATTCCGCTGGGCCGCCCGCGGGCCGCTGATCCGCGGCCTGATCATCGGCGGCAGTGTCGCCGGCATCCTGCTGGCCGCCTGGCTGCTCATCCTGCTGGTGCGCTTCCTGAAAAGGCGCCGCGACCAACGCCTGATGCAGGAACGCCTGACGCTCAAGCGCCAGATGCTCGACGCCAATCCCAACCCGATGTACGTCTGGAATCCGGACGGCATCATGATTGCCTGCAACGAGGCCTTCGAAAAGCTGGTCAAGGACCCTCTGGTGGATATGAACCTGACCCTCGAAGGCATCGCCACCCTGGATGACGCCAGCCGCCAGCAGGTTCGCCGCGCTTACGACGAAGTCAAGGCAACGCACCAGCCGTACTTCGCCGAAATGACGCTCACCCTGGGCGGGCGCGAACTGACCGGCCAGCACTGGGTGGTGCCACTGCTGGGCGCCAACGGCGAACTGCAGGCGTTGCTCGGCGGCTGGGTCGACCTGACCGAACTCAAGGCCACCGAACGTTCGTTGCAACTGGCCATCCAGCGCGCGGATGCCGCCAACCGCGCCAAGACATTGTTCCTGGCCACCATCAGCCACGAAATCCGCACGCCGATGAACATCGTGGTGGGCGCGCTGGAACTGCTCAAGGAAGGCAAGGCCGGCGATGTCTCGCTGCCCGCCCAGCAACAGGCGGCGCTGGCCTACGATTCCGCCACCGCGCTGCTGCTGCTGCTCAACGACATCCTGCACTACTCCAAGATCGAGGCCGGCGAGCTGTCCCTGCACTATTCCGCCGGCGACCTGACCGAGGCCCTGCCGCGCTGGGTCACCGCCTTCAACCGGTCCGCCCAGGCCAAGGGCATCAGCCTGGACGTCAAGGTCGACCCTGCCGTGCCGGCCGACCTGGTGTTCGACGCAGGCCGCCTGCGCCAGATCATCAATAACCTGGTGGCCAATGCCATCAAATTCACCCCGCGTGGCGCGGTGACCGTCACCGCCGACGTCCTGCGCCAGGACCAGGACCTGTGCGTCGTGCGCATCACGGTGCGGGACACCGGCATCGGCATCGCGGCCGATGCCGTGCCACACCTGTTCAGCCCCTTCCAGCAAGCCACCGCCGGCATCTATGAGCGCTACGGCGGCACCGGCATGGGCCTGGCCATCAGCAAGAAACTGGCCGAACTCTTTGGCGGCGAAATCGCCTTGCAAAGCGCCGAAGGCAGCGGCACCACCGTCACCGTGACGTTGCCGATGCGCTATGGCAATACCTGGTCCGCCCCCATCGAGGCCGAATCCGGCACGGCGGAACAATTCCCGGCCTTGAGCCTGCCGCCCACCAGTACCGTGCTGATCGTCGACGACCACCCTTCCAACCGGATGTTGCTGGAAACGCAATTGCGGTTATTGGGCCTGCAGGTCATTTCGGCCGCGTCCGGCACCGAAGCGCTCGACGCCCTGCACCACGACTGGAAAAACGACCATGGCGCTGGCGGCATCGCCGCGGTCATCACCGATTGCACCATGCCGGGCATGGACGGCTATACCCTGACCCGGGAAATCACCGCCGGCGCGGCAGCTTGGAAAGTACCCCGCCCTCCCGTCATCGGCTATTCGGCCGACGGCACCTCCACCGCCTACCGGCGTTGCCTGGAATCCGGCATGCTCGGCCTGCTGGTCAAACCCGTGGAACTCGATACCTTGCGCGCAGCCCTGCTCAGGGCGCCCAGCCCTCCCATCGCTGCGGCGGCCGCGTTGCCGTTCAATGCACCCACCCTGCCCGCCCCGGAACCCGAGGCGGCCCCGTCCAGCGAATACCTGGACGATCTGATCGCGGTGTTCGGCACCCACGACAAGGCGCGTCAGTTCGTCGCCACCTTTCTTGAACTGTTCGACCAGGACCTGGACGATCTGGCCCGTTTGTTGCCCCTGCACGATGACGGCAGGCTGCACGACTGGATCCACCGGGCCCGGGGCTCGACCCACGCCGTTCAGCATCCTGGGCTGGTCGATTGCGTCGCCGCGTTCTCCAGCGCCATCCGGCCTGCCGACGCCACGGCCCGTGAAGCCATCGGCGCCGCCTTCATCGCCGAATGCCGGCAGATCATGGCACGCATGAAAAAAGAATCCGACGCGGGCACGGCGACCGGCATAATGACGCTGGATAACGCACCCTGAAAGGCAAGCCCACCATGCGAGTCATTGCCATCGACGACCACCCTCTGATCCTCGCCGGGATCGAGCAACTCGTCAACGACCAGCCCGACACCCGTTTGGTCGGGCGCGCATCGACCATCGCCGAACTACGCGACCTGCTGGCCACCACTGCTTGCGACGTCCTGATCGCCGACTATTCCCTGCCCCGCGAAGACGCCGCCGACGGCCTGTCGCTGCTGCGCCAGATCCAGCGGCAATATCCCGACCTGAAAATCATCGTGCTGACCATGCTGGACAACGCCGCGGTCATCCGCGTCATCATGAACAGCGGCGTGGCCGCGCTGGTCAGCAAGCGCGATCCCTTGAACCATATTTCCATTGCGCTGCAAAGCCTGCGCGGCGGCTTGACCTACCAGTCACCGACGATGCAGTCGCTGCTCGGCGAAAGCCGCCACGCCGTGGCTGGCGGCACGCTGAGCGGGCGGGAAATCGAAGTGCTGCGCCTGTTTGCCGCCGGCATGTCCATGACCGAAGTCGCCAACAAGGTCAACCGCACCGTCAAGACCGCCAGCGCCCACAAGGTATCCGCCATGCGCAAGCTGGGCGTCAAGAACGACTCCGAACTGCACGCCGCCCTGCGCGACCTGCGCCTGCTCTAAGGCGTTTCGCCCGAAAATTCAGAAAGTTCCAATAGCCGCCGCCCGTCACGGCGGGCAAGCTGAACAAGCTTGCCTGGACGCCGGTCGGTCATCGCCCGATTCCCCAGGGAAAGCCACCTTTTCCTTCAGAAATCCCGGGTCGATCCTTCCCATGCGCCTTCATTCACAGCCCAAAGCACGCCCTTGGCGCTGGCTGGTCTTTTATTTCCTGGTCACGCTGGCCTGCGAACTCGCCGCACATCTGGTCTGGATACGCTCCTGCCGCGCCCTGGTGTGCTACCTGGGCATCTGTCCGTCATCGGTATGGTTGGTACTGGCCGTCACGGTGCTCGCGCTGCCCATCCCCTATTGGCATCTGCGCCACGGGCTGTTCAAACGGACCACCGGCCGCGACCCGCGCTCGGCACGGCGTTTCGCGGCGGTCTATTTCGCCTGTAGCGTAGCCGGCATTCTCGCGGCCACGGCGCTGTTCAAGGTCGCCGTGGAAAACTGGCCGTTTCTGTCCTAGCGATTGGCGGATATGGCCTGCTGAAGGGCCACGACAAGTTTCTTATGATTGGCGCTGTCGTCCGGACGCGAGACCACCACGATCAAGAGCATATGCTTGCCCGACACAACGAATGTCGACGTCTGCAGAACTGCATTGCCCCCAATCTTGGTCTGTGCATCGATCTGCGCGGCATCAAACCCGGCGATCTTCAGATTTTTCTTGCCGGTGCCGCGGTATGCCTCCATGGTGCGTTGCTGGTCCGTCTCGTAACCGCTCGTCATTCCTCGCAAGACAGTGCTGTCGATATCCACGGCGACGGCCCCGTCAGTCAACAGAATCGCTTGCCTGGCCTGCGGATTCTGGTACCGGGTGACCGCCATCCCACCGTTCTCGAATGCCTCTGCCTGTTCGAACCCGTCTGGAAGGGCAATCTTTGCCAGTCCGCCCAATACCACTTGCGACGAGGCATTGCGCTGGGCGGGCGCCGCCGCGTCCTGGGCCCATGCCCCAGCCGCGCCCGTGCTCAGCGCCAATGCCAGCAACAGCCTGGCCGCAATTTTCCTGTTCAACATAAGATTTCCCTGAAGTGATCCTGCGCGCCCATGCGAACCCCAGCCCTGACCGGCACGGTGGCCATTTCAACGGGAAGAAGGCAAGTTCGAAGGCAACGCTGTCCGCCTGTCGCACGCCCGAAAGCCGGGGGTGCGCGGAACAGGTAATTTATGAAGACGGCACGTAGGTGCCTATTGGAACTTTCTTAAAAGCACGGATTGCTGCGTCGTGCATCCGTGGCGCGGCAGGAGGGGCTCGAACCCCCGACCCCGGGCTTAGAAGGCCCGTGCTCTATCCAGCTGAGCTACTGCCGCGCGGTGTGCATACGCCCGGAACCGGTCCGGGCGCAGCATTTTACCCTGTTGCGGGATACCGCGGGGGCATGGCGCCACGCCGCGCCGCGAGCCGGAGGGTTCCGCGGCATTGCCCGTCGTTATTCTTCGCCGATATCCGCGTGCGTGGACACCCACAGCACCAGGGCATCTTTCTTGCTCAGGCTGATGACCCGGTGGCCCATGCGGCTGTCGATATAGAAGCTTTCGCCGGCTTTCAGGCGGGCCGGTTCGTAGAATTCGGTGTAGAGCTCGACCTCGCCTTCCAGCACGTAGACGAATTCTTCGCCGTGGTGGCGGCTCCAGTCCTGGAATTCGTCGAACTTGCGGGCCTTGACCCGGGTGTGGAACGGCATCATGCGCTTGTGCGACAGTGCGGTGCAGAGCAGGCGGTGGTCGTAGTACGGGGTTTCGTACTGGCGCCCTTCGCCCTGGCGGGACAGGCTGCGGCGGCCGGTGCCCATATGGGCATCCGACGCGGTGAACAGTTCGGCCACGTCCAGGTCCAGGCCGGCGGCGATCTTGATCAGGTTGTCATAGGTGGGCGACAGCAGGCTGTTCTCGATTTTCGAGAGCGTGGACGCGGACACGCCGGTGGCTTGCGCCGCCTGCTTCAGTGTCCAATCCCGCGCCTGGCGCAGGGCTCGCAGCCGTTGTGCCAACACGCTCTGTTTGTTGCCTTGCATCTGTACACCCTGTCATGCACGCGACTGCCGCTCCCGCCACCAATCGCGCGCCTGGTAAGACCAATATGTGAGTTGCACCGCCGCCGTGCCGAAGGCGCCGCCGTTCCAGGCCAGCCCGAACGGGGCGAACAGCTGGTAGCGCTGGCTGTCGCCGGTGATTGCCTCGGCCACGACCCGCCCGCCGATGGAGGTGGTGTTCATGCCGTGTCCGCCGAAAGCCGTGCAATACCAGACCTCGGGGGCCAGCTTGCCGATCTGCGGCATCAGATGCCGCGCGTAGGCCATGCGCCCGGACCACGCGGTCTCGACCCGCAGCCCCTGCAACTGGGGGTAGACGGAGAGCAATTCGCGGCGCAGGGACTCGGCCAGATCGGGCGGATCATCGACACGGGTGGTGATTCTACTGCCCCAGCCGATGCGCCCGCCATCGAGCACCCGGTAATAGTTGCCGGCGCGGCGGTCATCGCCGATGGCGGCCGACGTGCGGATGGCTTCGTGCACCCGGTCGCCCAGCGGCTCGGTCAGCATGATGTAGGTGGCGATCGGCAGCATGGCCCGGCGCAAGGCGGGCACGGCGTCGCCGGTATAGCCGCCGGTGGCCAGCACCACGGTGCGCGCGTTCACCTGGCCGGCGGCCGTCTGCAACAGCTTGGCCGGGCCGTCCAGCCGCGCCTGGGTCACCGGAGAATCTTCATGGATCGTCACGCCCAGCCGCACGCATTCCCGGGCCAGGGCGCGGGCGTAGTTCAGCGGATGGAAGTGAAACGAGGCCAGGTCTTCGATGCCCTGGAAGTACGCATCGGACACCAGCCGTTCGCGCACGTCGGCGCGCGACAGCAGACGCACGTCGCGGCCGAAGTCGCACCACTGGTTGTCGCAGTAACGCCGCAGCGCGTCGGTGGCCTCGTAGCGCACCACGCGCAGGCGGCCATCGACCTTGTGGGCATCGGTGATGTGCAGCGCGCGGATGTTGTCGCGGATGATCTCGACGCCTTCCATGGACAGCCGGTACAACTGGCGGTAGTGGTCTTCGTCGACGTGCTTGCGGATGGCGTCCGCACCGGCCGAGAACGCCGGCGAGACCGAGCCGCCGTTGCGGCCCGACGCGCCCCAGGCAATGCGGCGGCCTTCCAACAGCGTCACATTGCGGCCGCGGCGGGCCAGCTCCAGCGCCGTGGACAGGCCGGCCAGCCCGCCGCCCACCACGCAGATGTCGGCGTCGGCCGCGCCGGCCAACGGCGCGTAATAGGTCTGCGCATCGCCCAGGGTGCGTTTGTAGTAGGTATCGATGTACTCGGTGGCCATGGTCTGGGGTCAGTGCAGTCCGGCGCCCTGCAGCCCGCCGGTCAGGCGTTTTTCCAGCCAGTTGGCCAGGCGCAGCAGCGGGTAGCAGTAGAGAAAATAGATGGCGGCGATCATGCCGTAGATGAACAGCGATTTCGCCGGGAAGGTGATGATGAACACTTCACCCTGGCGGGTCAGTTCGGTGATGCCGACGACCGACAGGATGGCGGTGCTTTTGATCAGCATGACGTAGACGCCGCTCATGGGTTGCACGATCAGGCGCATGGCCTGCGGCAGCACCACCAGCCGCAGGATCTGCAAGGGGCGCAGGCCCAGCGTCATGGCGCCTTCGGTCTGCCCGCGCGGCACCGACTGGATCGCGCCCATGACGATCTCGGCCACATAGCACGACGTATAGACCGACAGCGAAACAAAAGCCGCCGTGCCCGAATCCCAATGCAGCAGTTCGATGCCGGAACTGGGCAGCACGAAATAGAAGATGTACAGCTGCACCAGGAACGGCGTGCCGCGCAGCACGTGGATATACAGCCCCAGCAGCTGATGCACGCCACGGATGCGGTAGCTGCGGATGACGCCGATCACGAAACCCAGCAGCGAGCCCGCGATGATCGCCACGAACGAGATCTTCAGCGTTTCCCAGAAGCCCTTGAGCAGGAACGGCAGGACGACACCGGCGGTGGACAGGTAGGAATCCAGCATGCTTACCTCGCGTTCCAGGCGGGACCCGCCAGCCAGAGGCTCACGCCTCGCGACAACAGCAGCATCACGCCGTAGATCAGCAGATAGCCGGCGGCGATGGTGAGGAAACTTTCGTTGGGCACGATGCGGTCGCTGTTCATCTGCACGCCGGCCGCCACCAGTTCGAACACGGTGATCAGCGACAGAAGCGAGGTGTCCTTTATCAGCACCGCGGTCTGCCCCAGCAGCGGCGGCAGCGCGTTGACGAACGCTTGCGGCAGCACGACATAGCGCAGCCGCTGGTGGTAATTCATGCCGCAGGCCTTGGCGCCTTCGATCTGGCCGCGCGGCACGGATTCGATGCCCACGCGGATGATTTCGCTCATGTAGGCGGCGTGGTGCAGTGTCATGGCAAGAATGCCCAGCACCATTTCGCTCCAGCCCTTGGCGCCGGGGATCAGCATGGGCACGGCGTAATACACCAGGTAGATCTGCACCAGCAGCGGGGTCGAGCGGATGAACTGCACATAACCCGCCACCGGCCGCCAGACCGCGGCGCGCGGCGACATGTGCGCCAGCGCCAGCGGAATGCCGGCCAGCACCGACAGCACCAGGCTGGCGCCCGCCGCGATCAGGGTGTTGGCCAGGCCGGTGGCGAACTGGCCGGTGTACTGGCTGACGATGCGCCAGTTGTAGTAATCGATCAACCAATCCATGAGCAATAGCCTGTCAACACGGGGAGAACCTGGCGCCAGGCTTCAAAGGCCTGGCGCGGCGGTCGCCTATCGGCGAAGCGGATCAGTGCTCTTTCTTCCAGTCGGTCGAATACCAGTACTTGACCTGCTCGGGCAGCGTGTTGTCGGCGGTCTTTAGGGTCTGCCAGTTGTCGAGCCAGAACTTCAGGCGAAAGGCGTTGGGGCCCACGGCAAAGGCCAGCGGTTCGCGCACCATGATGCCGTCCAGCACCCGCAGGTTGCCGAAGTCGACCAGGAACTGGTTGGCGGTGGACAGCGACATGATGCCGGCGTCCAGCCGGCCGCTGGACAGGGCCTGGCCGACCGGCGCGCTGCCGCCCGAGAATTCCTTCAGCGTGGCCTTGGGCAGCATCTTCTTGCCGACTTCGGCATAGGTGCTGGCGCCCAGCACGCCGACGGTCACGCCGGCCTTGTCCAGTTCGCTGTATGACTTGTAGGGCGAATCCTTGGGCACCACGGCGACGGTGTCGGCGTAGAACATGGGCGCCGAGAACAGCACCTGGGCCGCGCGCTGCGGGGTGGGCGTCATGTCGGCGGCGACCATGTCGGCCTTGCCCGACAAGAGCGCCGGGATCAGGCCCTTCCATTCGTAGTCTTGCAGCACCAGCTTCACGCCCAGGTCGTCGGCCATGCGCTGGGCCACTTCCACCGCCAGGCCGGTGCGCTTGCCGCTCTTGTCCATGAAGCTCATCAGCGGACCCGAGGTCTGCACCGCCACCCGCAGCTCGCCGCGCTTGATGATGTCTCCCAGCTCGTCGGCCTGGGCCGGCAGCGCCACCGAAGCGGCCGCCACGGCAAGGCCCGCGGCTCCCAGCCATTGTTTGATTTTCAGCATTTGCTTCCCCTTCAAGATAAGAATGGACGTGTGTCGTTCCGGGCAAACGCCTGATGCCGGCGGCGCCCGGAGAGGCCGGGCCGGCCCTGGATACCCCCAGGCGCCCGCGCCAGAAGCGCTGCCGGGGCCTGGTTGCTGCCTGTGCTGCGTACTGCTCGATGCGTACTGCGGGAACTACAGGATCTTTTCCAGGAAAGCGCGGGTGCGCGGTTCTTTGGGATGGCAAAAAACCTCGTCGGGCGTACCGGATTCGATGATGCGGCCGGCATCCATGAACAGGGCGCGGTCGCCCACGTCGCGGGCAAAGCCCATTTCGTGGGTGACGACGGCCATGGTCATGCCGTCGCGCGCCAGCGCCCGCATCAGTTCAAGAATGCCGCCGACGGTTTCGGGGTCGAGCGCCGAGGTGGCTTCGTCAAACAGCATCAGCTTGGGGTCCATGGCCAGGGCGCGGGCGATCGCCACGCGCTGTTGCTGACCGCCGGAGAGCTGGCTGGGGTAGCGGGCGCCGTATTCGCCCATGCCGACGCGGTCGAGCAATTCGCGGGCATAGCCTTCGGCCTGCGCGCGGTCGCGGCCGCGCACCACGCGCTGCGGCAGCGCCACGTTGTCCAGCGCGGTGCGGTGTTGGAACAGGTTGAAGTGCTGGAACACCATGCCCACGTTGGTGCGCCAGCGGTTGACGTCGGTGGCCGGGTCGGTCAGCGACACGCCGTCGACCTGGATGGTGCCGCTGTCGATGCGCTCCAGCCCGTTCAGGGTACGCAGGAACGTGCTCTTGCCCGAGCCCGACGGCCCCACCACCACCAGCACCTCGCCGCCATTCAACTGGCAATCGATGCCCGCCAGCGCCAGGTGGTCTGGCTGGCCGTCGCGCTGGTAGGTCTTGGTGACCCCCTGCACTTGCAGCAAAGGTTCTGACACGAGCATCGCCTTCAAAAAAAGGTTTCGCATTTCGCGTTGGAGTTTCGTATAGTAAATTTATTTCCAGAATCGCCACTTAGGCATAACCCTTAAGCGAAGGCATTCCTTCGCCGGCAATCTCCAAGGAACCGGTATGGACACTCCCCAAGACATCCTGCGCGCGCTCGGCTTGAACCCTGACGCTCTGAGCGGCGGCACGCTGGTCGCCCGCAGCCCGATCGACGGCGCCGAACTGGCCCAGGTGCACGAGCACACCGTGGCGCAGGCGCACGCGGCCATCACGCGCGCCCGCCAGGCCAGCCTGGCCTGGCGCGACGTGCCGGCGCCGCGCCGGGGGGAACTGCTGCGCCTGTTGGGCGACACGCTGCGCCAGCACAAGCGCGAACTGGGCCAGCTGGTCAGCCTGGAAGCCGGCAAGATCCTGGCCGAGGGCGAAGGCGAGGTCCAGGAAATGATCGACATCTGCGACTTCGCCGTCGGCCTGTCGCGCCAGCTCTACGGCCTGACCATCGCGTCCGAGCGCCCCGGCCACCGCATGATGGAAACCTGGCATCCGCTGGGCGTAGTGGGCGTGATCAGCGCGTTCAACTTCCCGGTGGCCGTGTGGTCGTGGAACGCCGCGCTGGCGCTGGTCTGCGGCAATGCCGTGGTCTGGAAGCCGTCTGAAAAGACGCCGCTGACGGCGCTGGCCTGCCAGGCGCTGTTCGCCCAGGCCGCGCAGCGCTTCGGCGACGCGCCGGCCGGCCTGTCGGAAGTGCTGATCGGCGGCCGTGAAGTCGGCGAAGCGCTGGTCGACTCGCACGCCGTGGCGCTGGTGTCGGCCACCGGCTCGACCCGCATGGGCCGCCAGGTCGGCCCGCGCGTGGCGCAGCGCTTTGGCCGCGTGCTGCTGGAACTGGGCGGCAACAACGCCATCATCGTCGGCCCCACCGCCGACCTGGACATGGCCGCGCGCGGCATCGTGTTCGGCGCCATCGGCACGGCCGGCCAGCGCTGCACCACCACGCGCCGCCTGATCGTGCACGAAAGCGTCGCCAATGATCTCTTGCAACGCCTGCACAAGGCCTACGCCAGCGCGCCCATCGGCAACCCGCTGGATGGCAAGAACCTGGTGGGCCCGCTGATCGACCAGGCCTCGTTCGACGCCATGCAGGCTTCGCTCAAGGCGGCCGCCGAACAGGGCGGCAAGATCACCGGCGGCGAACGCGTGCTGGCCGACCAGTACCCGGACGCCTGGTACGTGCGCCCCGCCATCGCAGAGATGCCGGGCCAGACCGACGTGGTCTGCCACGAGACCTTTGCGCCCATCCTGTACGTGATGCGCTACACCGACTTCAACCAGGCGCTGGCGTTGCAGAACGGCGTGCCGCAAGGCCTGTCGTCGGCCATCTTCACCAACGACCTGCGCGAAGCCGAGACGTTCCTGTCGGCCTCGGGGTCGGACTGCGGCATTGCCAACGTCAACATCGGCACGTCGGGCGCCGAGATCGGCGGCGCATTCGGCGGTGAAAAGGAAACCGGCGGCGGCCGCGAGTCGGGCTCGGACGCCTGGCGCAACTACATGCGCCGCGCCACCAACACCATCAACTACTCGCGCAACCTGCCGCTGGCGCAAGGCATCAAGTTCGGCGAGTAAGCCCGCCTAGCCGCTGCAACCGCCCCGCGCATTGTCGACAATGCGCGGGGCGTTTACGTTTGCGGCCCCTGCAATAGCGCATTGTTGTTGCATGCCCTACATACGATTAGTCTGACTTACAAAATGTAGCTCGGGTCGATGCTACATTTCTTCGTCACAAATCCAACCGGCTTCTCATATCCATGCCTCGACGCATCGCCCTTCCCCTGCGCACCCTGACCGCCGCTCTCGCTCTCGGCCTGGCCGGCACCGCTGCCGCCGGCGTGTCGTACCGGCTGGACCGGCCGTCCGCCGCACCCGGCGATACGGTCACCATCGAAGCGGTGTATTTCAATGAAGGCAACGCCCGCGCCACCTGGGAAGCGCCGCCCGAACTGGTGCTGCAATGGCGCAGCCAGGACGGCCAGATCGTGCGCAGCCTGGCCAAGCTGCAGGGCGGCAAGGCCAACTACAGCGTGCCGGTCAACAATTTCGCCCGCATGTCCTGGAGCGCGGTCGTGCCCGCCACCGCCCGCGGCCTGCAGGCCATTGCCATCGAAGGCCAGCCGGCCATGATGGCGCTGGACGCCACCGGCCGCGACAGCGGCACCGTCGCCAGCACGCCCGCGCCCGGCCCCGTGGTCGATGCCCGCACCGGCCAGCCCGTGCCGCCGGCCGTGGTGGCCGCGGCCGGCGCATCGCCCGAAGGCGGTCCGGCGCCAGACACCGTGGCCGTTTCGACCTACCAGCAATCGGCGTTCGATCATTTCCGCAGCGCGATTTCGGAATACAAGCCGGTGTACTTCGATATCGGCACCCGCGGCCAGACCACCGCACGTTTCCAGATCAGCGCCAAGTACCGGTTGTTCAGCCCGTCCGGCAACCGCCCGGCCACCTGGGGCGAGAATTTCTACCTGGGCTACACCCAGACCTCGCTGTGGGACCTGCAGGGCGATTCCATGCCCTTCATCGACACCACCTTCAACCCCAGCCTGTTCTGGCTGTCGGACAACATGTGGCAGTCGGAAGACCAGGCCTGGCGCCTGGGGCTGAACACCGGCGTCGAACACAATTCCAACGGCAAGGCCGGCGAAGATTCGCGCTCGGTCAACAACGCCTACATCCAGCCGCAGTTCAACTACCGCTTCGACGGCGGCAGCACGCTGACGTTCGCCCCCAAGGTCAAGGCCTACTTCGGCGTGGCCAGCGAAAACTCGGACTACGCCGACTACGCCGGCCGGGTCGACTGGAACCTGCGCTGGGCGCAGGACAACGGCGCCGTGGTGTCGGCGATGTACCGCCAGGGCGACCAGCGCCGCCGCACCACGCAATTGGACTTCGCCTGGCCGCTGCAGCGCACCTGGCTGAACATGAACGGCTACCTGCACCTGCAGTACTTCAACGGCTACGGCGAAACGCTGCTGGGCTACAACCAGCGCAACGATTCGCAGTTCCGGATCGGCTTGTCGCTGGTGCCGTAGGCCTGACGCGGGCGCAGGCGCTGGCCAGGCGCCCTAGCGCCCCCAGCGCAGCACCAGCGGGTCCAGCCGCCGCGCCACGTCCAGCAGGCCCTGCCGCACTTCCGGCCGCA
Source organism: Achromobacter sp. DH1f (assembly GCF_000633435.1). Classification (NCBI taxonomy): domain Bacteria; kingdom Pseudomonadati; phylum Pseudomonadota; class Betaproteobacteria; order Burkholderiales; family Alcaligenaceae; genus Achromobacter; species Achromobacter sp. DH1f. The sequence continues at coordinate 77,575 of NZ_AYMF01000014.1, forward strand.
TGGCCGCAAACGGATGGCGCGGCGCGTCGCAGTCGATGACGCCGCCCGCTTTCATCAACGCCTTGGCAGTCAGGATGCCGCCCTGGCGATTCTCGTAGTTGATCAGCGGCAGCCAGCGCTCGTACAGGCGGTAGGCCTCGTCGGCACGGCCGTCGCGGTGGGCCTGGATGATCGGGCGAATGCCGTCGGCAAAGCCGCCGCCCGTCATCGAGCCCGTCGCGCCCGCGTCCAGGTCGGGCAGCAGCGTGATGGCCTCTTCGCCATCCCACGGCCCTTCCACCGCCGCGCCGCCCAGCGCGATCAGGTCGCGCAGCTTGCTGGCCGCGCCGGCGGTTTCGATCTTGAAGTACGACACCTGTTCGATCTCGCGCGCCATGCGCGCCAGCAGCGCAGCCGGCAACGGCGTGCCACTGACGGGTGCGTCCTGGATCATGATGGGAATGTCCAGCGCGTCCGAGACCTGCTGGAAGAACCCCACCACCTGCTCGTCGGACACGCGGATCGTGGCGCCGTGATACGGCGGCATGACCATCACCATGGCCGCGCCCTGGTCCTGCGCGCGGCGGCTGCGGGCCGCGCAGACGCGGGTGCCGTAATGCGTGGTCGTCACGATGACCGGCACGCGTGCGGCCACGTGCTCCAGCAATGTGCGCGTAAGCGTCTCGCGTTCGTCATCCGACAGCGAGAACTGCTCGGAAAAGTTGGCCAGGATGCACAGGCCGTCCACGCCCGAGTCGATCATGAAATCCACCGCGCGCTTCTGGCCGGGCAGGTCCAGTTCGCCGGATTCGGTGAAGATGGTGGGCACCACCGGGAAGATGCCGCGATAGCGCGGCGCCCGGCCTGGCGTGGCGGACACCGATGCCGCCGTCGTTGTCGTCGTCATGGCGCTTACTCGATGATGTTGAAGTCTTTCAGGTGTTCGGTCTTGAGCGTCAGGCCCAGGCCCGGCTTGTTGTCATCCAGGTCGATGTGGCCTTCGCGAGCCACCGGTTCGCCATCGAAGAGGTAGTAGAACAATTCATTGCCCACTTCCACATCGAACATGGGGAAGTATTCGCTCATGGGCGAGGCCAGCGTGCTCATCGTCAGGTGATAGTTGTGCATCTGGCCGGCATGCGGAATCACCGGCACGCTGTAGGCCTCGCACAGCGCATTGATCTTGTGCGCCGCGGTGATGCCGCCCACCCGGTTGGTGTCGTACTGCACTACCGACACCGCCTTGCGGTCCAGCAGCTGCTTGAAGCCGTACAACGAAAATTCGTGTTCGCCGCCCGAGATCGGAATGGACGTCAGCTGGTTCAGTTCGGCGTAGCCGTCGATGTCATCGGCAATCACCGGCTCTTCCAGCCAGCGCGGTTCGAACTTTTCCAGCTTGGGCAGCATGCGCTTGGCGTATTCGAGGTTCCAGCCCATATAGCATTCCAGCATCAGGTCGGTGTCGTAGCCGATCACCTCGCGCACCGCCTCGACCGATTTCAGGTTTTCGGACACGCCGTGCTGCAAGTGCGCCGGGCCGTAGCCAAAGCGCATCTTGAAGGCCTTGAAGCCCTGGTCCAGATAGGTCTGCGCCTCTTCCTGCATGGCTTTCAGGTCGCCGCGGTACAGCTTGGAGTAGTAGACCGGAATCTTCTCTTTGGTGCGTCCGCCCAGCAGCTTGAAGACCGGCTTGTTCACCGACTTGCCCAGGATGTCCCAGATGGCCAGGTCCACGCCCGAGATCGCCGCCATCGTCACGCCCTTGCGGCCCCAGGCGTGGGTGGCGCGGTACATGCGCTGCCACAGGTATTCGTAGTCCCAGGGATCGTGGCCCACCACCAGCGGCGCCAGGTACTGGTCGATGATGGCCTTGGCGATGCGCGGCGCCAGCGCCACGTTGCCCAGCCCGACGATGCCGTCATCGGTCTCGATCTCGACCACCGTCCAGCCATGAAAGCGGAAGGTACTCATGGTTTCCTGCGGCGAATACAGCAGGTCCATCGCGTTGGAGCAGAAGTTGCCTTGCGGCGGCACGGTCTTGCCGGTCCATTCGTAGACGCGCGCACGGACGGATTTGATCTTCATGGGAGGTTCCTGCGTAAGGGGTCGAACGAGTCGGAAAACGAAAAAAACGCGAAGGCGGACGGCCGCTTCAGGCCGCAGCAGCGCGCATGGCGCGATGTGACAAGCCCATGCGGCAGGCAATGCGAAACGCCTGCCAGGTGGCTTCGACATTGGCGCGCCCCTGGCCCGCGATGTCGTAGGCCGTGCCGTGGGCCGGCGTGGTGATCGGAATGGGCAGCCCGCCCTGCACCGTCACCCCGCGCGAAAAGCCCAGCAGCTTGATCGCGATCTGGCCCTGGTCGTGGTACATCGTGACAATGGCCTGGAACTCACCGGCCTGCGCCTTCAGGAAGATCGTGTCCGCCGGAAACGGCCCCTGCACCGGCAGCCCTTCCTGGTTCAGCTGGCGCACGGCCGGCGCAATGATGTCCACCTCTTCGCGCCCGCACGTGCCGCCGTCGCCGCCATGCGGATTGAAGGCCGCCACCGCCACGCGCGGCTCGGCCACGCCATTGGCCTGCAACGACTGGTAGATCAGCCGGGTCGCGGCCTTGATGCCGTCGATGCTCAGGGCTGCCGCCGCGTCCTTCAAGGGAATGTGCGAAGACACGCGCGACGTCCACAGGTCGCCCAGCGTATTGAATTCGCAGAAGTAGCCCGTCACGCCCAGATACTGCGCAAAGTGGTGCAGCTCGTCGTCGTGGCGCAGGCCGCCCTGCTTCATCGCAAACTTGTTCAGCGGCGCAAAGCAGATGGCGTCGATGTGGCCATCGCGCGCCGCGTCCATGCAGGCGTTCAGCACGCGCAGCACCGACGCACCGCCGGCCGCCTGGGCCTGGCCGACCGTCACGTCCTGCTGGCGCACCGTGTCCATCGCCAGCCAGGCGGGCGCGGCGGTGTCCGGCCGCGCGCGCACCGCCTCGATGCTGTCCACCGCCTGCGTGACCACCTGCACGCCGGCCACCCGCTGGCCTTCACGCCACAGCCATTCGTCGCCCACCAACACGATGTTGGCCTGCTGCGTCGCATCGGGCCGCGCCAACAGGCGCGCGATCAGCTCGGGGCCGATGCCGGCGGGGTCGCCCAGTGTCAGGGCAATGACGGGTTTGATATCGGGATTCATGCTGCGGCTCATTCCACGGAAATATGGTTCTTCTTGATGATGCCGGCGTAGCGCTGGTTCTCGGCCTGGTGGAACTGCGCGAACTGCGCCTGGCTCATCGGGTTGATATCGGCGCCGATCGCCTGCAGGCGGGCCTGCGTGTCGGGCAACGCCAGGATGCTGTTGACGGCGTCGTGCACCCGCTGCTGCACGGCAGTCGGGGTCGCGCTGGGCATGTAGATGCCGTACCAGGCGCTCATTTCGACGCCGGGCACGCCGGCCTCGGCCATCGTCGGCACGTCCGGCAACTGCGGATTGCGCTTGGCGCTCAGCACCGCCAGCGCGCGCACCTTGCCGCTCTTGACGTGCGGAATCACGGACGACGCCGTTTCGAAGGCAATCTGCACCTGGCCGCCCATCAGGTCCACCATCGCCGGGCCGCTGCCGCGATACGGAATGTGCGTCATCTGCACCCCCGTCGCGTCCTTGAACAGTTCCGCGGCGATGTGCTGCGTGCTGCCCGACCCGCTGCTGGCGAAGTTGTATTCGCCCGGCTTGCGCTTGAGCAGCGCGATCAGTTCCTGCACCGACTGGGCCGGCACCGCATTGTTCACCACCAGGATATTGGGCACCGCGCCCACGAACACCACCGGCGTCAGGTCGCGGTCGTTGTCGTAGCCCAGCTTGAGCAGATGCGGCGCAATCGCGTGCGCCGTCGACACGCCCATCACCATCGTGTGGTTGTCGGCCGACTTGGCAGCCAAGTCCGCCGCCAGCGTGTTGGACGCGCCCGGCTTGTTCTCGACCACCACCGTCTGCTTGAGCATCGGCCCCAGCTTGTCCGCCACCGCACGGGCCATTGCATCGGTGCCGCCGCCGGGCGCCGAGCCCACCAGCAGGCGCAGCGGCCGCGTCGGCCAGTCGGCGCTCTGGGCGTACGTGGGCAGTGCGGCGGACAGGCACAAGGCACCGGCCGCCAGGGCGGCGCATAGCCGAATCTTCATGGTTGTCTCCTTGGGGGTTTATCGCCCCTGAGGGGCTTTGTTATGGGTGCATCTTAGAAACAAGCGCTGTTTCCGTAAAATGAAACTTTTGCACCAACCGTTCACCTCAGGCGATCAATCATGGAACGCGTTCCCAACGTCCCCGCCCTGCTGGCCCGTTTGCGCATGCGGCAGATCGTGCTGCTTCTGGCCATTGAAGAACGCGGCACCCTGCGCGCCGCCGCCGCCCAGCTCAACATGACCCAGTCCGCCGCCAGCAAGATGCTGCACGAACTGGAACTGGCTATCGGCCAGCCGCTGTTCGAACGCGTCGGCCGCGGGCTGGCTCTGACGGCCGCCGGTGATTGCGTGATGGGTTACTTTCGCGGCCTGCGCGGCACGGTGTCGTCCCTGGCCCGCGAGCTGGAAGAATTGCGCCTGGGCAGCGCCGGCAAGTTGTTCATCGGCAGCATCATGGCCGCCTCGCCCGGCCACCTGACCGACGCCCTGCTGCGCCTGAAACAGACCTACCCCTTGCTGGCCGTGGAGATATCCACCGGCACCAGCGACCTGCTGATCCAGCGCTTGAACGAAGGCAAGCTGGATGTCGTCATCGGGCGGATGCTGACGCTGTCAGAGCGCCACTACGTCTTTCGCCCCATCGGCGACGAAGCCCTGTGCGTCATCGCCGCCACCGGCCACCCGCTGGCCCGCCGCAAACGCGTGACCTTCGACGCCCTGCAGGCCTACCCCTGGATTCTGCAACCGCACGGCAGCCCCATGCGCGACGTGATGGAACAGGAATTCCGCAGCCACAACGCCACCCTGCCCAAAGGCCTGATCGAATCCGCCTCGATCCTGACCACCACCAACCTCGCCATCAAATCCGACATGCTGGGCGTCATCCCCGAATCCGTCGCCAGCCGCTACGCGCACCATGGCCTGCTGGCCATCATTGCGTATCAGATTCAGCAATCGCTGACGGCGTTCGGCAGCATCGTTCCCAAGGATCGGCCATTGAGTACCGCGGCCAAGCACTTCGTGGAATTGCTGCACGGGGCGGCATAGAAGGGAATTGACGTCTATGCGCCCTGCGCGTCTGGCGCTTGCTCCGGGCTCAACAGGGCCTCGATCGATGCGCAGTCATTGATACGGAATACCACTTCCAGGTCGTGCCGTTGATTGCCCTGCCATCCCAACGCGCAATCTCGCAACACCTGCAGGTAAATCTGCAAGTCTTCCCGGCGAATGTTCGGCAGGCGCTGATGGACCAGCACGATCTTGGGGCAAGGCACCCAAGCCAGGTCCCTGAGACCGGCCGCAAGCATGTCCCAATTGCATCGAAAGTATTTTGGAAACCAAAGCAGGAAGTACAGCGACTTCACCAAGTCTTTCGTGGTTTCTATTTTCGGATCGACCCGCACGCAAAACGCTTCCGCCGCGTCATAGGACGGCATCCGTTCGACAAACCTGAATGGCAGCATATTGGATTCCTGTAGTTGAAGGGCCTTGGCGCTACCTGCCTATAGTGCCGCACCTGGCGCCGTATCGCGCCGCCTCACAGGAAAATCGGACCAATCCTGCAACCTGGGGGTCTTGATTCATCTTCAGATGATGTCTATCCGGGAATGCGGGCCGCCACGCCCCGCAACGGGCTGAACATCGACGGCTACCTGCACCGGCATTGCGGCCGGCCGCACAGCATTTTTCCCACCACGCCGACCTGACGGCGCCCCGCGTCACGCCGCTCGTAGCCCGTCTGGCGGCGGCTCTCGGTGTCGAGCAACCTCGATGCGCCCGAGGGAATCTGAAGGGAAGGCCGAAGGCCTGGACGAAGATGACGAGGGGGAAGTCCGGAGCGAAGGCTCCGGACCGCAATCGTGGGCGCTCGACACCGAGAGCCGCCGCCAGACGGGCGGCCTACGAAGCCACAACGCAACCTAAGAAACGACAACGCAACCTACAAATCCTCATCCTCTTCCACCCGAGGCATCAGATAAGCCGTCAATGCACTGGAAGCCCCCGCCATCGCCCAAAGCAAAAAGAACGACACCGTATAGAACCCCACCCGCCCCGAAGGCACGTACCCCATCACCGCCACATCCAGCGGATCGATCAAGGCAAACACCACCGCGCTGCCCACCGCCGCCGCCAGAAACGACGGCCACAGTATCCACATCAGTGACTTCAACCCCATGGCGTGCCTCCCGGATTCATCAACGCGCCGCGGACGTCGTCGACGTCGCCGCAGGATCGGCCGGTTCGATCACCAGCCCCCGCTTGACCACCCCTTCCACGATCGGCTGATTGCCGAACTGCGTATAGGCGAAATAGATCGTGATCGCGCACCCCACCACCGCCAGGAAAGGCCCCGCCATCAGAAACCAGGGCCAGGGCTCCCGATACCAGGGCTTCACCGTCAGCGGCGCGGCAACATGGGCAGTATTCATCGTCGGCATCCTTCTCAAGACTCAATCGGCTAAGGGGTTCCACACGGAACCGGATTCAATCGGGAACATAGAAACTGGCGGCTTCGTCGGTCTCGATCGACCGATTCTCCTGATCATGCGCGCGGGCCCGCAACGTGATCGCATGCGCGCCCGGCTCGGCCCCCGCCGGCGCGCGGATCACCATCGGCACCAGCTTGTTCGCCGCTGCCTCGACCTCCACCACATCCGATCCGCTCTGCCCGGCCAGCACCGCCAGCCCCGGCATGCCATCGGCCGACAGCCGCAGCCGCATCGGTGAATCCGACGTATTGATGATCTGCAGCCGGTACACGTTTTCGATCATGCCGCCGGCCACCTCGCGGCCCAGCGCGCCGCGGTCGCGGATCACGTCCACCCGCAGCGGATTGCGCAGCGCCAGCGACACCACGAACGCCACCGCCAGCCCCAGAATCAGCGTGCCGTAGATCAGCACCCGCGGCCGCAGCAGGTGCGAACGCGCGCTTTGCGTCGACAGGCCGTCCAGCATCGCCCGTTCCGACGTATAGCGGATCAACCCCGACGGGTACTGCATCTTGTCCATCACCTGCTCGCAGGCATCGATACAGGCGCCGCAGCCGATGCACATGTATTGCAGGCCTTCACGAATGTCGATGCCGGTCGGGCAGACCTGCACGCACAGGCTGCAATCGACGCAATCGCCCAGCCCCGCCGCCTTGTGGTCGATCTTGCGCGAGCGGCCGCCGCGCGGATCGCCGCGGCGCTTGTCGTAGGTGACCACGAACGTGTCCGGGTCCACCATCACGCTCTGGAAACGCGCATACGGGCACATGTACTTGCACACCGACTCGCGCATGAAGCCCGCGTTGCCCCAGGTGGCAAAACCGTAGAACAGCATCCAGAACCATTGCCACGGGCCCAGTTGCAGCGTGAACAGTTCGTGGCCCAGCTCGCGGATGGGCGCGAAATAGCCGATGAAGGTCGATCCCGTCCACCAGGCCAGCGCGATCCACAGCGCATGCTTGGTGACCTTGATGCGCGCTTTGCGCCAGGACCAGGGCGATTCATCCAGGCGGATGCGCGCAATGCGGTCGCCTTCGATCTTGCGCTCGATCCACATGAAGATTTCGGTGTAGACCGTCTGCGGACAGGCGTAGCCGCAGAACAGCCGCCCGGCCACGGCGGTGAACAGGAACAGCGCCAGCGCCGAGATGACCAGCAGCACAGCCAGGTACACCACGTCCTGCGGCCACAGCACCAGGCCGAACAGGTAGAACTTGCGCGCGCCCAGGTCGAACAGCACGGCCTGGCGGCCGTTCCATTGCAGCCAGGGCAGGCCGTAGAAAATCAGCTGGGTGAGAAAGACGAATGCGATGCGCCAGCGGGCGAAAATGCCGCTGACCGACCGCGGATAGATCTTGCTGCGCACGCCGGCCAGCGTCTGCTCCAGCGTTTCCTGGCCGGGCCGCGGCGGCCGCGTGTGCGGCCGCCAGGGTGGCGGGTCGCCGCCAGGCGAACTGCTGACGCTTGCGGTTGACCCATCATCCATGTGCTGCTCCGTGCGGTAAGTCCATGTGATATGGGGGCTGCCGGCAGGCAGCGCCCCCACCTATGCGCCGCCTACTTGGCCGCGGCCTGCTGCGCCGGTGCGGCGTCCGGCTTGTTTGACAGCCCCCAGACCCAGGCCGTCAGGATCTTGATCTGCTCGGGGCTGAGGATGTCGCCGTGGGCCGGCATGCGGTTGTCGCGGCCGTCCAGGATCGTCTTGACGATGGTGGCTTCCGAGCTGCCGTACAGCCAGACGTCGTCCGTCAGGTTGGGCGCGCCCAGCGCCTGGTTGCCCTTGCCGTCGACGCCGTGACAGGCAACGCAGTAATTGGCGAACTCGCGCTTGCCGCGGAACACGCGCACGGGGTCTGCGGTCAGGCCCGACAGCGAACGCACGTATTGCGCGATGTCGCCGGCGGTCTTGGCGTCGATGGCGGCCTTCCAGGGCGGCATCATGCCGATGCGGCCATTGGTGATGGTCTGCGTGATGGCTTCGGGCGAGCCGCCGTGCAGCCAGTCGCCGTCGGTCAGGTTGGGAAAGCTGGGGCCGCCCTTGGCGTCCGAGCCGTGGCATTGCGCGCAGGTGTTCAGGAACAGGCGCTGGCCGATTTCACGGGCGCCGGGGTCGGCAGCGATCTGCGGCACCGTCATGGTCTCGAAACGCGCGTAGATGGGGCGCACCGCGTCGGCCATCTTGGCCTGCTGGCGCGCCACTTCGTCGGCGCTGCTGTAGCCCAGCTGGCCCTTGTATTCACCCAGGCCGGGCATGAAGAACAGGTAACCCAGCGCGAACACGCAGGCCAGCAGGTACATCCAGGTCCACCAACCGGGCACCGGGTTGTTCAGCTCGGTCAGGTCGCCGTCCCAGACGTGGCCGGTGTCTTCCACCTGGCCATTGGCCGGCTTGGTGCTGAGCCAGCGGCGCTGCGTATACAGCAGCCACACGCACCAGACCACGCCGCCCACCGCGACGATCGAGATGAAATACCCCCAGAAGCCATTGACGAAATCGCTCATGACCGATCCGCTCCATCTTGTTGTGCCGGCCCGAATTCATCGGGCAGCGCGAACGGCAGCAGGGCCGATTCGCTGTTGGCATGCTGGCGGCCGCGCGAGCAGGCCCACCAGACGATGCCGATAAAGGTCGCCATCGAAATGGCGGTGACGATTGCGCTCAGGAATGCCATGGTCAGCCTCCGGTGGCGGCCGCACCCGCGGCAGGAGCGGCAGATTGCGCGGCAGCGGGTTGCGCCGCCTTCCTGGCTTCTTCAGCCTTCTTGGCCTCTTCCGCCTTCTTGGCCTGCTGCGCCTTGCGCACGCCCACGCCCAACCCTTGCAGGTAGGCCACCAGCGCGTCCTCTTCGGTCTTGCCTTCGATGGCCTTGGGCGCGGCGGCGATGTCTTCGTCCGTGTACGGCACGCCCAGGGCGCGCAGCGCGCGCATGCGCTGGTCCACGTTCTGGCCGGTGATCACCGTTTTCTGCAGCCACGGGTAGGCCGGCATGTTGGACTCGGGCACCACCTTGCGCGGGTCGCGCAGGTGGATGCGATGCCAATCATCGGAATACCGCTCGCCCACGCGCGCCAGGTCGGGACCGGTGCGCTTGGAACCCCACAGGAAGGGGTGGTCGAACACCGATTCGGATGCCAGCGAATACGAGCCGTAGCGCTGCACTTCGGCCGCCAGCAGGCGCACCTGCTGCGAGTGGCAGCCGACACAGCCTTCGCGGATGTAGACGTCGCGGCCCATCAGGCGCAGCGCGCTGTAGGGTTCGACCCCCGCCACCGGCTGCGTCGTGCTGTGCTGGAAGAACAGCGGCACGATCTGGACCAGGCCCGCGAAGGACACCACCAGGATGCTGGCAATGATCATCCAGCCGATGTTCTTCTCAAGCGTCTGGTGAGAAAAGAAGCCTTGTTGCTTGTTGGCCATGATGTCCTCGTCAAACGGTGGCCGGCGCGGCGGCGGCGATGGCCGGTGCGCGGGTGGCGTGGGGATCGTCTTGCGGAATCGCGGGGTTGACGGCCTGCGCGCCGCGCACCGTCTTCCACACGTTCCAGGCCATGACCAGGACCCCCGACAGGAACAGCGCCCCGCCCAGCAAGCGGATCAGGTAATAGGGCACCCGCGTCTTCAGTTCTTCGACGAAGCTGTAGACCAGCGTGCCGTCCGGGGCCGTGTCGCGCCACATCAGGCCCTGCTGCACCCCGGCGATCCACATCGCGGCGATGTACAGCACCACGCCGATGGTGGCGATCCAGAAGTGCAGTTCGATGGCCTTGACGCTGTACATCTTTTCGCGGCCGTACAGGCGCGGGATCAGGTAATACAGCGAGCCGAACGAGATCATCGCGACCCAGCCCAGGGCGCCCGAGTGCACGTGGCCGATGGTCCAGTCGGTGTAGTGCGACAGCGCGTTCACGGTGCGGATCGACATCATCGAACCCTCGAAGGTGGCCATGCCGTAGAACGACAGCGCGGTCACCATGAACTTCAGGATCGGATCGGTGCGCAGCTTGTACCAGGCGCCCTGCAGCGTCATGATGCCGTTGATCATGCCGCCCCACGACGGCGCCAGCAGGATCAGCGAGAACGTCATGCCCAGCGACTGGGTCCAGTCGGGCAGCGAGGTGTACAGCAGATGGTGCGGGCCGGCCCACATGTACGTGAAGGCCAGCGCCCAGAAGTGGACGATGGACAGTCGGTACGAATAGATCGGGCGGCCGGCCTGCTTGGGCACGAAGTAATACATCATGCCCAGGAAGCTGGTGGTCAGGAAAAAGCCCACGGCATTGTGGCCGTACCACCATTGCACCATCGCGTCCTGCACGCCCGCATAGGCGGAGTACGACTTCCACAGCGTCACCGGCATCTCGATGTTATTGAAGATGTGCAGGATGGCGATGGTGAGGATGTACGAGCCGAAGAACCAGTTGGCCACGTAGATGTGCTTGGACCGGCGCTTGATGATGGTGCCGAAGAACACGATGGCGTAGGCCACCCAGACCAGCGTGATCAGGATGTCGATCGGCCATTCCAGTTCGGCGTATTCCTTGCTGCTGGTAAAGCCCATCGGCAGGGTGATGGCGGCAGCCACGATCACGGCCTGCCACCCCCAGAAGGTGAACGCGGCCAGCCGGTCGCAGAACAGGCGGGTCTGACAGGTGCGCTGCACGACGTAGTACGAGGTCGCGAACAGCGCGCTGCCGCCGAACGCGAAGATTACCGCGTTGGTGTGCAGCGGACGCAGGCGGCCGTAGCTCAGCCAGGCGGTATCGAAGTTCAACTGAGGCCAAATCAGCTGCGCGGCGAGAAAAACGCCCACAGCCATGCCGACAATGCCCCAGACCACCGTCATGAGCGCGAATTGCCTCACGATCCTGTAGTTGAAGGTATCGGCCTTGCTTGCGATTGCGGCGCAATCGTTCATCACCCTTCCCCTAAAAGAAACAAATAGCTCCAGGTTTCAATGATGGGGGGACGCGCGCAAACGGGTGTTGATATGCGTCAAACCCGGCAGAGGGCGCCGGGGAACTCGCGGCAAGAACGCGACAGGTGGCTCAGCCGCGGGCCGCCGGTCCGCTGTCGTCGTCGCGCAGGATGGCCGCGCCGGCGCTGTCGGTGTCGTCGTACTGGCCGTTGAATACGGCCCACCACAGGAACACGCCGATGGCGAACACGAACAGCAGCGACAACGGCAAGAGCAGGTAAAGGATGGTCATGGCGCGGCTTCCAGCGCGCCGTCGGCGGCGTCGCGGGCGCTGCCGTCATGGCGCGTCAGACGCCACGAGTTATAGGCCACCGCCAGCGACGACACCAGCATGGTGATCGCGGCCAGCCAGGGCGTGACCCAGCCCACCAGCGCCAGCGGCGTCATCAGCAGGTGCCAGGCCAGCGAGCCGTGCAGGTTCTGGCGCGCCTTGCGGCGGGCGCGTTCCAGCAGCGCGTCCAGCGCCGCGTCGGGCATGGCCGGGTCGGCCGCCAGCGCGGCATGCGCCGAGGCCATGGCGGTGGGCACCGCCATCGACATGGCACAGGGACAGCTCATCACCAGCAACGCCACCATCACGGGCACGCTGTGCGCCGGATCAATGTAGGCCCAGACCGCACCCGCCCCCAGCGCCAGCGCCACCTGCGCCAGGACGAAGCGCGAGGCCAGGCGGTCGGCGCCGGCGCCCAGCGCCAGCCGCTGCGCTTCGACCCGCGCATGACGCAGGCCGCCCGCGGCGCCGCCGAACGACTGGCGGGCGCACAGTTCCAGGTAGCGCGCCGTCAAGAGGAACGCGACGAACATGGTGACCGAATCGAAATAGACTTCGCCGCGCCCGGTATAGGTGGCGTGGACGCTGGGAATGAAGGCGGCGACGATGCCCAGGGCGACGGGCACGTCCATGCCGGCGCGCCCCTGGCGCAGGTTGGCGCCCGCGTGGCGCCAGATCGGCCAGGCCGAATACAGCACCACGGGCACGGTCAGCGCCAGGCTGGCCCAGTTCATCAGCACGATCGCCCAGTCCAGCGTGTCCAGCGCATCCTTGGGGATGCCTTCATGGCGCAGGTAGCCGGGCCAGGCGAACATCATCACCTGCATCATCGCCAGCCAGGCCAGCGACAGGCGCACCAGCGCATGGCGGCGCTGCTGGCGTTCGTCGTCAGACAAGGTCGCCGGCACGGCGAAGATGGATTTTGCTCGCATGCGCCGATGGTAGGCCGCGCCCGCGCCCTGCGCCTTGATGTGGATCAAGCTCCGCGCCGGATCCCGGAGGGATCAGGCCATCAGGGCCGCCGTGCCCGCAGCACTGCCACCACTGCCCGCATCAGGGTGTCCAGGTCCTGCCCGTCGATGGTCAAGGCCGGCGTCAGGTAGACCACGTTGCCGAACGGGCGCACCCACACGCCCGCCTCGACCAGGCGGCGTTTCAGGGCCTCGCGGTCCTGGATGCCGTCCAGCTCGACCACGCCGATGGCGCCCAGCACCCGCACGTCGCGCACCCAGTCCAGCTCGCGGCACGGCGCCAGGCCCGTCGCCAGCGCCGCCGAGATGGCCTGCGCCTGGGCCAGCCGGGGTTCGGTCTCGAACAGGTCCAGCGACGCGTTGGCGGCGGCGCAGGCCAGCGCGTTGCCCATGAAGGTGGGGCCATGCATCAGGGCATGCGAGGGGTCGTCGGACCAGAAACCGTCGAACACCCGCTGGCTGGCCACGGTGGCGGCCAGCGGCAGGGTGCCGCCCGTCAGCGCCTTGGACAGGGTGATGATGTCGGGTTTGATCCCGGCCTGCTCGAAGGCGAACATCGTGCCGGTGCGGCCAAAGCCGGTGAAGATCTCGTCGAAGATCAGCAGCAGGCCGTGGCGGTCGGCCAGGGTGCGCAGGCGCCGCAGCACCTCGGGATCGTGCAGCAGCATGCCGCCGGCGCCCTGCACCAGCGGCTCGACCAGCATGCCGGCCAGCTGCGGCCCGCGCGTTTCCAGGAAGGCGTCCAGGTCGGCCATGGCCGCATCGGTGCGCGGCAGGTCGACGATGTCGTGTTCGGCCAGCATGCCGCGAAACAGGCTGTGCATGCCTTCGTCCGGGTCGCACACGGCCATGGTGCCGAAGGTGTCGCCGTGGTAGCCGCCGCGGAACGCCAGGAAGCGGCTGCGGCCGCGTTCGCCCTGGTTCAGCCAGAACTGCACGGCCATTTTCATGGCGACTTCCACCGCCACTGAGCCCGAATCCGTATAGAACACACGGTCCAGCCCCGGGCCGAGCAGGCCGGCCAGGCGCCGCGCCAGGGTCAGGGCGGGTTCGTGGGTCAGCCCGCCGAACATGACGTGCGGCATGGCGTCCAGCTGGGCCCGCACCGCCTGGGCGATGTGCGGGTGGTTGTAACCGTGGCAGGCGGTCCACCAGGACGCCACGCCGTCGATCAGCTCGCGGCCATCGGCCAGTTCCAGCCGGCTGCCGCGGCTGCGCACCACCGGCAGGGGCGGCGTGGCCGTTTTCATCTGGGCATAGGGCAGCCAGATATGGGGCTGGCCCTGGGCCACCCAATCGGGGGTCTGCATGTTTCACCTCCACTACAATGGCTCGCATTCTACGGCCTGGCCCGGCCTTCCCTCCGGCGCCGGCCGCTGCGGGAAATCGTCATGTCTAAGCTGGATCCTCTGTTTTCTTCCGAATTGGCGCAGGCCGAATCGCGCCACGTGCGCCGCCGGTTGCGCACCGCCACCGCGGCGCCGGCCGGGCGCATCGAGATGGGCGGCGCGCCCGCGCTGAACTTCTCCAGCAACGACTACCTGGGCCTGTCCAAGCATCCGCTGTTGATCGAGCGGTCGCGCGAATGGGCCGCCCGCCATGGCGCCAGCGCCCAGGCGTCGCGCCTGGTGTGCGGCAACCTGGACCTGCACGAACAGGTCGAGGCCAAGCTGGCGCGCTTGAAGGGGACAGAAGCCGCGCTGCTGCTGGCCTCGGGTTGGCAGGCCAACGCCGCCGTGCTGCCGGCCCTGCTGCGCGCAGCGCAAGGCCAGGGCGACGTGCAGGTCTACGCCGACAAGCTCAACCACGCCAGCCTGCACCACGGCTGCCAGGCGGCCGGCGTCAAGCAGATCCGCTTTCGCCACAACGACCTGGACCACCTGGAAGCCCTGCTGGCCGCCCGGGCGGGGGCCGATGCGCCGCCCGCCGTCCGCTTCATCGTCACCGAAAGCGTCTTCAGCATGGACGGCGACCGCACCGACGTGGCCCGCCTGGCCGCGCTGGCCGACCGCTACAACGCCTTTGTGTATCTGGACGAGGCCCACGCCACCGGCGTGCTGGGCCCGCGCGGCATGGGCCTGGCGGGGCTGGCGCCCGGCCGCATCGACCTGGCGATGGGCACGTTCAGCAAGGCGCTGGGCGGCTTTGGCGCCTACGTCGCCGGTTCGCGCGCGCTGTGCGACTACCTGGTCAACGCGTGTTCGGGCTTCATCTACACCACGGCGCTGCCGCCGGCCGTGCTGGGCGCCATGGACGCCGCGCTGGACCTGGTGCCCACGCTGGACGCCGAACGGGCGCGCCTGGCGGCCTCGGGCGACCGCCTGCGCGTCGCCTTGCGCGAACAGGGCCTGGACACCGCCGACTCGTCCACCCAGATCGTGCCCGCCATGGTGGGCGAGGCCGACCGTGCACTGGCGCTGGCCGCCAACCTGGAACAGCGCGGCCTGCTGGCCGTGGCGATCCGCCCGCCCACGGTGCCTGCCGGCACCAGCCGGCTGCGCATTGCCCTGAGCGCCGCACACCGCGACGCAGACATCGACCGCCTGATCGCCGGCCTGGCCGCTGCGCTTGCCTGATGCAGAACGTGCCCTTGCAAGCGCCGACCCTGCTGTTCGTGCACGGCTGGGCCTTCGACGCCGATGTCTGGGCGCCGCTGGCCGCCGCGCTGCACGATTTTCCCCAGGCGACCTTCGACGCCGGTTACTTCGGCCCCGCGCGCACGCCCTGCCCCGACGGGCCGGTGATCGCCATCGGCCATTCCCTGGGCGTGCTGCGGCTGCTGCGCGAGCAGCCCACCAATGGCATCGGCCTGGTGTCCATCAACGGCTTCGCACGCTTTGCCGCCGCGCCGGATTTCGCCCAGGGCGTGCCGCCGCGCATGCTCGAGCGCATGCTGGCCCGCCTGGCGACGCATCCCGATGCGGTGCTGCGCGATTTTCGCCAGCGCTGCGGCGATGACGGTGCGTTCGGAGCGCCCGACGTCGATGCGCTGGCGCGCGACCTGCAGGTGCTGCGCGATGCAGACCAGCGCGCGGCATTGGCCGCCCTGCCGGTGCCGAGCCTGGCGCTGGCCGGCCGCGACGACCCCATCGTGCCCGCCCCGATGACGCAGGCCACCTTTGGCGACGGCGTCCACTGGCGCGAGGGCGGCGGTCACCTGCTGCCGGTCACCGACACCGACTGGTGCGCCGCGCAGATCCGCGCCTTCCTGGCCCGCCTGGCGAGCGCCGCATGAATCGGGCGTCACGCAACACCCGGATCGGCGAGCGCTTCGGCGCCGCCGCCGACCAGTACGACGCCCACGCGCCCGCCCAACGCATCACGGCCGAACGGCTGGCCGACGACATTGTGCGGCTGCCGCTGCCGCCCAACCCGCGCATCCTGGAAATCGGCTGCGGCACGGGCCTGTTGACGCAGGCGCTGGCCGCGCGGCTGGGTCCGGCGGACTGGACCATCACCGACATCTCGCCCGCCATGCTGGCCCGCGCACAGCAAGGCCCGGCGCTGCCCGGATGCGCCCGCTACCAGGTGCTGGATGGCGAGCATCCCGACGGCCTGCCCGGCGGCTACGACCTGATCTGCTCCAGCCTGGCGGTGCAATGGTTCACCGACCTGAACGCGGGGCTGGGCCGGCTGGCCGCCCTGCTGGCGCCCGGCGGCCACCTGGCCGTGGCCACGCTGGCCGCGGACACCTTCGCCGAATGGCGGGCGGCGCACCGCGCCGTCGGCCTGGCGGCGGCAACGCCGCGCTACCCCGCCGCCCACGCCATCCGTCCGGCCAGCGGCAATCTGGCCGGTGGCGTGCACAGCGAACGACTGATACAACAACATCCTGACGGCCTGCATTTCCTGCAGGCGCTCAAGGGCATCGGCGCCACCACGCCCGCGCCCGGACGGGCGCCGCTGGGCGCCGCCGCGCTGCGGCGGGTGCTGGCGCAGTTCAACCAACAAGGAGCCACGGTGACGTATCACCTGGCCTACGGCATGTGGAAAAACCCAACTGATTCCGGCCTCAAGGGCGTATTCGTGACCGGCACCGACACCGGCATCGGCAAGACCCTGGTGTCGGCCATCCTGGCCCGCGCCTGGAATGCCGACTACTGGAAGCCGGTGCAGACCGGCGTGGCCGAGGAACCCGGTGACACCGACACCGTCGCGCGCCTGGCGCAATTGCCGCCCGAACGCCAGCACCTGCCTGCCTACGTGCTGCAGGCGCCGCTGTCGCCCTGGGCCGCCGCGCCGCTGGAAGACGCGGAAATCGACGCCACCGCCATCGTGCCGCCCCGCACCGACGCTCCGCTCATCATCGAAGGCGCCGGCGGCCTGTACGTGCCGATCGACGACAGTCACATGATGATCGACCTGATCGCGCGCCTGGGCCTGCCGGTGGTGCTGGCCGCGCGCAGCGGCCTGGGCACCATCAACCACACCCTGCTCAGCCTGGAAGCGCTGCGCCGCCGCGCCATTCCGGTGCTGGGCGTGGTGATGAGCGGACCCCTGTCGGCCGGCAACCGCGAAGCCATCGAACGTTTCGGCAACGTGCGCGTGCTGGCGGAAATTCCGCCGCTGGACCGCGTGGATGCCGCTGCCGTGGAAGCCCTGGCGCGCACGATCGCGCCGCTGGACGAGTGCCTGGCAGCGCTGGACGGGCCGGCCTGACCCCGCCCCGCTACCCCAACGCCCCCGCCGCCCTCAGCCGCGCCGCCTGCGCGGCATCGATGCCCGCCTCGGCCAGCACGTCGTCGCTATGTTCGCCAAAGGCCGGCGCCGCGCGCGGCACGGCCGGCTGACTGCGGCCGTACTTGATGGCCTGCGCAAAGCCCTGGTAGCTGCCCACCACCGGATGCGCAAAGGTCGAGATCATGCCCTCGGCCTGCACCTGCGGAAAATCGAACATGTCTTCGACCCCGCGCGCCGCGGCGCAAGGCACCTCTTCGCCGAACAGCGCCTCCCATTCCAGCGCGCTGCGCGCCTGCAAGGCCTGGTGCAGCTGCGGCACGATCTCATCGCGGTATTGGGCGCGCTTGCGCACCGAGTCGTAGCGGGCATCGGCCGCCAGCGCCTGCAAGCCGGTCTTGGCGCACAGCGCCTGCCAGAAATGCGGCGTGTTGGCCGAGATGTACAGGTAGCCGTCGCCGGTGGGATGGATACCCGTGATGCCGCCGGAACGCATGTCGCGCCCCACTTCCCGCGGCTCGCCCTCGGCCCACACCAGGCGGGCCGACTGCAAGGCCAGCGCGCTGCGCAAGAGCGACACGCCCACGAACTGGCCGCGGCCGCTGCGCTCGCGCTCAAACAGCGCCGACGCCACGCCCGCCGCCACCATCGACGACGCGTAGTAATCCACCACCGACCCGTACAGCACTTCAGGCGGGCCATCGGCGCGGCCCTGCAAGGCGCACATGCCCGTCATGGTCTGCAGCACCTGGTCGTAGCCCGCCTTGTCCTTGAGCGGCCCGCTTTCGCCATAGCCGGTCACCGCGCAGTAGATCAGCCGCGGATTGATCTCGGCCAGCTGTTCGTAGGCGATGCCCAGGCGCGCCGGCACGCTGGGCCGGAAGTTGTGCACCAGTACGTCGGCGCCCGCCACCAGCACGCGCAGCACGTCCCGCGCCGCATCCTGCTTCAAGTCCAGCACCAGCCCGCGCTTGCCGCGGTTCACGCCCAGGAAGGCGCGGCTTTCGGCTTCGAGCGTCGACGGATACTTGCGCAGGTTGTCGCCCGTGGGCGGTTCGATCTTGATCACGTCGGCGCCCTGGTCGGCCAGCAGTGCGCAGCCGTAGGGGCCGGCGATGTAGGCGCTCAGGTCCAATACGCGCACACCGGCCAGCGGGCCTGCGGCTGCGTGCGGCGTCACGGCGGCGCTCATCGCGCCTCCAGCGTGTCGGCCAGGCGCACGACGCTTTCGGCGCGGCGCAGGAAGGGGCCATCGATCATGCGGCCGTCCACCACGAAGGCCGCAACGCCTTGCGCCTCGGCCTGCCCGGCCGCCTGCACCACCCGCCGCGCGTGGGCGATCTCGGCGTCCGTCGGCCGGAAGGCGGCGTTGGCCAGCGGCACCTGGCGCGGATGGATGCAGCTCTTGCCCAGGAAGCCCAGCCGGCGCGCCAGCTCGGCCTCGGCCCGAAAGCCCGCTTCGTCCTCGATATTGGCAAACGCCGAGTCGTAGGCGAACACGCCTGCCTCGGCCGCCGCCAGCCGCAGCGCGAACATGGCCTGCTGCACCGCGGCCGGCTCGCGGCGGTCGATGCCGGCCGGTTCGAACAGGTCGCCCAACCCCAATTGCAGGCCCGCCACCGAGGGATGCGCCGCCGCCAGCGCGGCGGCATCGCGCAAGGCGCGCGGCGATTCGATGTTCAGCAGCAACCCCACCGGCTGCGCCACGCCATTGGCCTGCCGTGCCCGTTCGATCGCGTCGGCCGCGGCCCGCACCTGGGCCACGGATTCGGCCTTGGGCAGGTTCACCAGACGCAACGCCGGGCGTACCACGGCCTGCACGTCGGCCTGGAAATGCGCGGAATCCAGCGCGTTGACGCGCACGATCAACGTCTTGGCGCAGGCCGCGGCGGCGGGCGATGCCAGCAGCGCGGCCAGATGGCCGCGCGCCTCGGCCTTGCGCTCGGCGGCCACGGCGTCTTCCAGGTCGAACGACAGCGCGTCGGCCGGCCCGGCCAGCGCCTTGGCGAACAGCTCGGGACGCGATCCCGGAACAAACAGTTTGCTTCTCATGCGGGCACTCTCAACAGCGGCAGGGGTTGCGGGTCATTGGATGGAAATGTTGCGGTCGGCGGCCACCTGCTTCCAGCGGGCCGCATCGGCCTGCACCAGGTCGGCGAACTGCGCCACGGTCAGTTCGGCCGGCACCGCGCTTTCCTCGGCGAACATGGCGCGCATCTTCGGATCGTTGACGATGCCGCGGATCTCGGCGTTCAGGCGTTCGACCAGCGGCGCGGGCGTGCCCGCAGGCGCCAGCACGCCCCACCACAGTTCGACCGAATAGCCGGGCTGGCCTTCGGCGATGGTGGGCAGGTCGGGAAAGAAGGGCGAACGCGTCGGCGAGGTCACGGCCAGCACGCGCAGCTTGCCGCCCTTGAGCAGCGACGCGGTCGACGCAAAGCTGCCGATCACGAAGTCCACCCGGCCGCCGGCCAGGTCGTTGAGCGCATGCGACATGCCCTTGTAGGGCACGTGCGTGAAACTCGTCTTCTCGCCGCCCGCCAGGATTTCGCTGGCCATCTGGTTGACCGAGCCCAGCCCGGCGCTGCCGTAGGTGAGCTTGCCGGGTTCCTGACGGCCCGCGGCCAGCAGGTCGGCCACCGACCGGTACGGCGAATCCTGTCCCACCACCAGCGCCATCGGGCTGCGCGCCAGCATCGCCACCGGCGCGAAGCTGCGCGCCACGTCGTACTTCAGGTTGGTCTGCACGGCCGCGTTGGTCGTCAGCGTCGACGACGACAGCATCAGCACCGAGCCGTCCTTGGCCGCGCGTGCCACATACTCGGCACCGATGGCGCCGCCCGCGCCGGGGCGGTTCTCGACGATGACGGTGGCGCCCACGCGCCCGCCCAGTTTTTCCGCCAGCACCCGCGCAAACACATCGTTGCTGCCGCCCGGCGGGAACGGCACCACCATGGTGATGGTGGCCGGCAAGGCCGGCGGGGCGGCCGCGGCGCCCGCGGCCATCAGCCCGGCCAGGCAAGCGGCCGTCAGGCCGCCCAGGATCTTCTTCATGGCATGTCTCCGTGTCCACGGTCCGGCAGTCAGGCGCCAGCCGTGTTGTTATGGTCGATGCCATGCTAGGCCCGGCGCCTGGTGATATAAAGCGAGGATTCTTAAAACACTACGTGAGGATTCCTCATGAAGATCGAATCTTTCCGCACGCTCAATGCCGTGTTGCGCGGCGGCAGCTTCGCGGCCGGCGCGGCCGACATGAACCTGTCCCCCAGCGCGGTCAGCCTGCAGATGAAGCAGATCGAGGAATACTTCGGCCAGCCCCTGTTCGACCGGTCGGCGTTGCAGGCCCGCCCCAATGCCTTCGCCGCCGAAGTCGACGCGGTGCTGCAGGACGCCCTGTCGCGGCTGGACGAGCTGCGCCGACGCAGCACGCCCCAAGTCGAAGGCCGTGTGCGGCTGGGCACCATCGAGCCCTTGCAGGTGACCTTGCTGCCGCCGCTGCTACGGGTGCTGCGCGAGCGCTATCCGCAGCTGGACGTGCGGCTGGTGCGCGGCCGCGCGACCGAGCTGGTCGAAAAGCTCAAGACCGGCGAGATCGACGCGGCGATCATCACGCAGCCGGAAACCGGCGGGTCGCGCCGGCTGGCGTGGACGCCGCTGTTTCGCGAACGCCTGGTGCTGATCGCCCCGCCCCACTCACGCGAGAAGTCGCTGGCCGACCTGTTCGAACACTATGAATGGATTCGCTTTGACAAGACCACCATCGGCGGGCGGCTGGCGGCGCGCTATGTCGCGCAGCACGCGCCGCATGCCCGCTGCCGCATCGACCTGCAATCGCTGGCCGCGCTGACCGCGCTGGTGTCCGAAGGCCTGGGCGTGTGCATCCTGCCCGAACCCGGCCCCAACCTGCTGGAGGTGCATCCGGTGCGCGTGCTGCCGCTGGGCAAGGACGCGCCGTACCGGCAGATCTCGTTCGTGTGCCGCCAGACAGACCAGGACAACCGCCTGGTGCAGGCGCTGCTGGAAGGCGCGCGCCAGTAGCGCCGGCGCCATCCCCGACATTTCCCCGCCCGCGCGCCTGTCAAACCGCCGCCACCTCATGCAGGAAGCGTTCGATGGCCGCCACCAGGGCCAGCGGCGTTTCATTCATCGGGTAGTGCCCCGCGTTCTGCAGCACCTGGACCGCCGCGCGCGGATAGCGCCGTGCATAGGTCGCGGCCATCAGCGCCGCGTTGAACACCGGATCGTGCTCGCCCACCAGCGCCAGCACGGGATGCCGCCCGTCGATCGATTCGCTGAAATCGGTATCCGCCCAGGCCGCGAGATAGGCGGCAAACGCCTGGGCCGACGAATGTTCGGCGGAATATGCCGCCTTCCACTGCACCCACGCCGCCGGCAGGCGCCCGCCGGTGCTGCGGTCGATGATGGCGCGGCGCTTGGCCAGATCGCCTGCCGCGCCTTCCAGCAATGCGCGCGCGGCCGGCTCCAACGTCACGCCGCCGCAAGGCACGGGCGCCACCGGCACCAACGCGCGCACGCGCTCGGGCGCCAATGCCGCCACCCGCTCGATTGCCATGCCGCCCATCGAATGCCCCACCAGGCTGAACCGGTCGAATCCCAGCGCGTCCGCCAGCGCCAGCGTATCGGCGGCGATCTCGTCGATGCGGTAGCGGCCCGCGGCATTGCGCATGCCGCCGTAGCCGCGGTAGTCCATGAACACATAGCTGAAGGCGTCGCCCGACAGCCAGGGTTCGATCGGTTCGAATGCGTGCGCGTCGCCAAACCAGCCATGCAGCACGATGACAGGATGGGGGCCTTGCCCCACGCGGTGAAAAGTATTGGGCATTCACACTCCAGAAGCAGAGGTCGCGGCCCCCTGACGGGCAGCCTTGGGTTTCAAAGACCTGGGCATCGTAGGCCGCCCCCGTTCGGCCCGCCTTCGATGGCAGGCCTATCGCTGTAGAATCCGGGCCATGCGCAACACCCTGGTCGATCCCTACGAGGACATCCCCCGCGACGTGGTCGTGACCGCCTGCGAGTACCCCGCAGGCCTGACGTTTCCCGTGCACGCCCACCGGCGCGGCCAGTTCGCCTTTGCCGCGCGCGGCGCGATCAGCGTCGCCACGCCCCACGGCCGCTGGCTGGTGCCGCCGCAGCGCGCCTGCTGGGTGCCCGCCGGCATCACCCACGAGATGACCATGGGCGGCCCGGTGACCATGCTGAACACCTTCCTGGCCGATCCGGCAGCCCAGGCCCTGGGGCTGCCCGCGCATTGCTGCGTGCTGGGCGTGTCGCCGCTGCTGCGCCAGTTGCTGGACGCCGCCATCGACCTGCCCGCGCTGTACGACCTGGACGGCCGCGCGGGCAAGCTGATGGCCCTGTTGGCCGAGGAAATCGCCGCCATGGCGCCCCTGCCGCTGAGCGCGCCGCTGCCCGCCGATCCGCGCCTGGCGCGGGCCTGCCGCCAACTGTTCGCCGCCCCGACCATCAGTGCCAGCCTGGATGCCGTGGCCGGCCAGGCGGGCATGAGCCGGCGCGCGTTCACCCGCCTGTTCCGCGCGCAGACGGGCGCGAGCTTCGCCGCCTGGCGCCAGCAGGCCTGCCTGCTGGCCGCGATCGAACGCCTGACCCAGGGGCAGCCCGTGACCCGCATCGCGCTGGACCTGGGCTACGCCAGCTCCAGCGCCTTCACGTCGGCGTTTCGCCGCGTGCTGGGACAGCCGCCCGGCGCCTATCTGGCCGAAAAAAAAGGGTGCCCGAAGGCACCCTGAATCCACCCTACAACAGCACTACAACTGCAACTGCAAAATTGATCCCGTCAGGCTCAGGCGACCTTCTGCACCTTGCCGTGGTCGAACTGGGCTTCTTCGGTCGAGCCGGTCAGCGCGGTGGTCGACGACTGGCCGCCTTCGATCGTCTGCGTGACGGCGTCGAAGTAGCCGGTGCCCACTTCGCGCTGATGCTTCACGGCGGTGAAGCCCAGGTCGGCGGCGGCGAATTCCTTTTGCTGCAATTCGACGAAGGCGCTCATCTGGCGGCGGGCATAGCCGTGGGCCAGTTCGAACATGCCGTAGTTCAGCGCGTGGAAGCCGGCCAGCGTGATGAACTGGAACTTGTAGCCCATGGCGCCCAGCTCGCGCTGGAACTTGGCGATCGTGGCGTCGTCCAGGTTCTTCTTCCAGTTGAACGACGGCGAGCAGTTGTACGCCAGCAGCTTGCCCGGGAATTGCTTGTGGATGGCGTCCGCGAACTTGCGGGCGTATTCCAGGTTGGGCGTGGACGTTTCGCACCAGATCAGGTCGGCGTAGGGCGCATAGGCCAGGCCCCGCGAAATCGCCTGGTCGATGCCGGCCTTGGTGCGGAAGAAACCTTCCACGGTGCGCTCGCCGGTGATGAACGGACGATCGTTTTCATCGACGTCGCTGGTCACGAGATCGGCCGCGTCCGCGTCGGTGCGGGCCAGCAGCACGGTGGGCGTACCCATCACGTCGGCCGCCAGGCGGGCCGACACCAGCTTGGCCACGGCCTCGCGGGTGGGCACCAGCACCTTGCCGCCCATGTGGCCGCACTTCTTCACCGAGGCCAGCTGGTCTTCGAAGTGCACGCCCGAGGCGCCGGCTTCGATCATGGCCTTCATCAGTTCAAAGGCGTTCAGCACGCCGCCGAAACCGGCTTCGGCATCGGCCACGATGGGCGCGAAGAAATCGATGTAGCCCTCGTCGCCCGGGTTCTTGCCTTCCATCCACTGGATCTGGTCGCAGCGGGTCAGCGAGTTGTTGATGCGGCGCACGACCTGCGGCACCGAGTTGGCGGGGTACAGCGACTGGTCGGGGTACATCTCGCCGGCCAGGTTGGCGTCGCCCGCCACCTGCCAGCCCGACAGGTAGATGGCCTTCAGGCCGGCCTTGACCTGTTGCATGGCCTGGTTGCCGGTCAGGGCGCCCAGCGAATTCACGAAAGGCTCGCTATGCAGCTGTTCCCACAGACGGGTCGCGCCGCGGCGGGCCAGGGTGTGCTCGACGCCGATCGAGCCGCGCAGGCGGATGACATCCTCGGCGCTGTAGTCGCGCTTGATGCCTTGCCAACGGCTGTTCTCGGCC
The DNA here is from genome assembly GCF_000633435.1 of Achromobacter sp. DH1f. Classification (NCBI taxonomy): domain Bacteria; kingdom Pseudomonadati; phylum Pseudomonadota; class Betaproteobacteria; order Burkholderiales; family Alcaligenaceae; genus Achromobacter; species Achromobacter sp. DH1f. The sequence goes on from NZ_AYMF01000014.1 coordinate 102,205, forward strand.
CAGTCTTTCTGCAGATTGCGGATTTCGGTTTCGCGGTGGCTCATGGTCATGCTCCTTGGTCTATGGCTGAAAAGGCAAAAAAACTTTGGTTTGCATTGCGTGAATCGTTGGACAAAGTCTATGCCTCTGCTGCGGAGCAATGTGAGCGTGCCTCTTATATAAGATGAAAAATGTTATTGAATAAAATCAATAGGTTATAAACGTCATTTCGTATTGCGGAACGACATTGTCATCTGTGAAATGGCGCTGCGATGCGCCGCAGCACGAACTTTCACATGCCGGGACCAGCGTTTCATGATGTGAAATATGCGCCTTTCCCGACCGCCTACAATGCGGTCATCCCCAAGCATTTCGACGACCCCTTCCATGACGCTGTCTCACGGCCCGCTGGGCCAGAGCGTGGCCTACGCCTCGCAATACGATCCCTCGCTGCTGTTCCCCATCGCGCGCGCCCACAACCGCCAGGCGCTGGACCTGACCGCCGGTACGCTGCCCTTTCAGGGCGTGGACCTGTGGAACGCCTATGAACTGTCGTGGCTCGACGCCAAGGGCAAGCCGCGCGTCGCCATGGCGACCTTCTCGGTGCCGGCGGACAGCCCCAACATCATCGAATCCAAGTCGTTCAAGCTCTACCTGAACTCGTTCAACCAGACCCGCCTGGTCAATTCCGCCGCATTGCGCGGCCGGCTCGAACGCGACCTGAGCGCCGCCGCCGGCGCTCCGGTGGGGCTGGACTTCATCCTGCCGCAGCGTTTTTCCGAGCTGCGCATGGGCGAGCTGGACGGCATCTATATAGATAAGCTGGATATCGAGATCGACACCTACGAGCCGGCGCCCGAACTGCTGCGCACCCGCCCGGGCGATGCCGTGGAAGAAACGCTGTGCTCGCGCCTGCTCAAGTCCAACTGCCCGGTGACCGGCCAGCCCGACTGGGCCAGCGTGCAGATCCGCTACCGCGGCGCACCGATCGACCGCGAGTCGTTGCTGCGCTACGTCATCTCGTTTCGCCAGCACGCCGAATTCCACGAGCATTGCGTGGAACGCATCTTCACCGACATCATGCGCGCCTGCGCGCCCGAACAGCTGACGGTCTACGCCCGCTACACGCGGCGCGGCGGGCTGGACATCAACCCGTGGCGCAGCAACTTCGAAGCGGCGCCCCCGCCGGACGTGCGCACCGTCCGGCAGTAAGCGCCGCGCCGCCTACTTCACGAACGGCTCGGGCCGGGGCGTGGCATCTTCGGACGGCGGCAGCACCGGGTATTGAATCACCGGCTGGTCGCCCGTCAGCGTCTTCAAGAACGCCACGATCTGCGCGTTCTCGTCCGGCGTGAAGGTGCGGCCCAGTTGCAGCCGGCCCATCACGTCCACGGCCTGCGTCAGCGTGGCGGCCTCGCCGTCATGAAAGTACGGATAGGTCAGCGCCACGTTGCGCAGCGTCGGCACCTTGAAGTTGAAGCGGTCGGCATCCTTACCCGTCACCGCCGCGCGACCCTCGGCCTTGTTGTCGGTCTGGTAAGGCGCCACCAACCCCATCTTCTGGAAGGAATTGCCGCCCACGGCCACGCCGTTGTGGCAGGCCACGCAGCCGCTGTTCTTGAACAGCGTGTAGCCGGCCAGTTCGCGCACCGTCAGCGCCTTGTCGTCGCCCTTGAGCCATTGGTCAAAGCGCGAATTGGGCGTCACCAGCGTTTCCTCGAACGCGGCCAGCGCGCCGGTGACCTCGTCGATGGAAATGTCCGCCGTGCCGAATACCTGCTTGAATTCGGCGCGGTAGCCTGGAATGGAATTGAGCACCTGCACCGCCAATTCGTGCGTCGAGGCCATTTCCATCGGGTTGGCGATGGGGCCGCCCGCCTGCTCGCGCAGATCCTTGGCGCGGCCGTCCCAGAACTGGGCGATGCTCAGGCTGGAATTGAGCACCGTGGGCGAATTGATCGAACCCTGCTGCCACTTGTGGCCGATGGACGCCTTCAGGTTGTCCGACCCGCCCATGCCCAGGTTGTGGCAGGAATTACAGGAAATCGCCCCGGACCGCGACAGGCGCGGATCGAAGAACAGCTTCTTGCCCAGTTCCACCTTGGCGGGGTCCTTGACCACCGCGGCCTCGATCGGCTGGATCGGTTCCTGCCGCGGCGCTCCGGTCGCCTGCCCGGCCCACAATCCGATGACGACTCCTGCCGCCAGCAACGCGTGCTTCTTGCTCATGGCTTCTCTCCTGTTGAATAACCCCGTGTCTATCAAGGTCATTACATCGGAGCGCGCCGGGCCCGGGCTTGCGGCGCGTCAAGCGGGCGCGGCGGCAGGCGGCCAGGCGTTGATCTGGCGCAAGCAGCGGATCAGTGAGGCGCGATGGGTCAGCCTGCCGACCCACCGCGCCGACGCAATGCGCCGACGCATCCCCTGCCTCACGGGCTCGCGATCAATCCACTACCGCCTGTTCGCGCAGATGCGCTTCCAGAAAATCCACGCACACCCGCACCTTGGCCGACGCATTCACACGCGACGGATACACGGCCCAGATGTTCGCTTCCTGGCGGTACTGCGGCAGCACCGGCACCAGTTTGCCCGCGGCGATCAGCGGGCCCACGTCCCAGGCCGACCGCAGGATGATGCCGCGACCGTCGACGGCCCACTGCACCACCATCTCGCCATTGTTGGCCGACAGCGGCCCGCGCACTTTGACGGTGTGTTCCTGGTCGCCGCGGCGCATGCGCCAGACGCCGAAGGGGTGGTCGCGTTCCTTGATGACCAGACAGTCGTGCCCCGCCAGATCGGCCAGCTTGCGCGGTTCGCCGCGCTCGGCCAGGTACGACGGCGCGGCGCACAGCAGGCGGTGGTTGGTGGCCAGCTTGCGGGCGATGACGTGCGGCGCGATGTCGTCGCCCACCCGCACATCCAGGTCGTAGCCTTCGGCGGCCACGTCGACCAGCCGGTCGAACACCTCGAAGCGCACCTGCACCGCAGGGTGGCGCGACACGAACGCCGACAGCGCCGGCGCCACCACCCGCCGCCCGAAGCCGAAACTGCTGCACACCCGCAGCAGCCCGCGCGGCTCGCGCCGCGTGGTGCCGACTTCTTCCACCAGGTGGTCGACGTCGTCCAGGATGCGCTGGGCCCAGTGGTAGACGCGCTCGCCCGCCTCGCTCACCACCACTCGCCGCGTGGTGCGGTGAAACAGCGGCGTGCCCAGGCTGGCTTCCAGCAGGCGGATGCGCTTGGTGACGTAGGCGGGCGACATGCCCAGGTCTTCGGCGGCCTTGGAAAAGCTGGAGGCGCGCACCACCGCGTTGAAGACACGCAGATCGGCGGGGAGCAGGTCATTATTCATGATTCGTGCAGAGTCATTTCACGGAACAGCCCATTGTAGATGGACTGTGCAGACGCCTACCATGAGCGGGTTCCCGTTGCGGCGGCCCTGTCGCGGCGCCGGCCGGGCTTGCTTGCCCTACTCCTTCCAGGTTCCCACCCATGTCCCACGTCTACAAAATCGCAGCCATCGCCGGTGACGGCATCGGCAATGAAGTCCTGCCCGAAGGCCTGCGCGCCGTACAGGCCGCCGCCCGCCGTTTCGGCCTGGCCCTGCAGATCGATACCTTTCCCTGGGCCAACTGCGAGTACTACGCGCAGCACGGCGACATGATGCCGCCCGACTGGAAGGCGCAGCTGCAGGGCTACGACGCCATCTTCTTCGGCGCGGTGGGCTGGCCGGCCACGGTGCCCGACCACGTGTCGCTGTGGGGCTCGCTGCTCAAGTTCCGCCGCGAATTCGACCAGTACATCAACCTGCGCCATGTGAGGCTGTTCGACGGCGTGGCCTGCCCGCTGGCCGGCCGGCGCGCCGGTGACATCGACTTTTTCATCGTGCGCGAGAACACCGAAGGCGAATACACCAACCTGGGCGGGCGCCTGTTCGAAGGCACCGACCGCGAAATCGTCATCCAGGAATCGGTCTTCACGCGCCACGGCACCGACCGCGTGATGCGCTACGCCTTCGAACTGGCCAACCGCCGCGAACGCAAGCAGCTCACGGTGGCCACCAAAAGCAACGGCATCGCCATCAGCATGCCCTGGTGGGACGAGCGCGCCGACGCCATGGGCCAGCACTACCCCGACGTCAAGACCGACAAGCAGCACATCGACATCCTGGCCGCGCGCTTCGTGCTGCAGCCGCAGCGCTTTGACGTGGTGGTGGCGTCCAACCTGTTCGGCGACATCCTGTCGGACCTGGGCCCGGCCTGCACCGGCACCATCGGCATCGCGCCGTCGGCCAACCTGAACCCGGAACGCAAGTTCCCGTCGCTGTTCGAGCCGGTGCACGGGTCCGCGCCCGACATCTACGGCAAGGGCATCGCCAACCCTATCGCCATGATCTGGTCGGGCGCGCTGATGCTGCAGTTCCTGGGCAGCCAGGAAGCCCACGACGCCATCCTGGCCGCCATCGAACACTGCCTGAAAGACGGTCCGCGCACGCCCGACCTGGGTGGCCAGGCCCGCACCGAAGACATCGGCCGCGCCATCGCCGCGCACATCGAAGCCGGCGGCTGAATCGCCCGGGCCGGATGAACGTCCGGCCAAAAAACAACGCCGCCCGAGGGCGGCGTTGCTCATGGGGCGGCAATCAGCGCGTGGGGCGGCAATCAGCGCGTGGGCGCCGACGCCGCGGGTGCGCCGGCAGGATCCGCCCGGCGCGCCTGCACCGCAATCCACTGTGCCAGCAAGGCGGCCACCGTGAACGCCACGCCCGCGCCGATCCACGGGCCCTGGCGCAAACCGGCATCCAGCAGCAGGCCGAAGGCCAGCGGCCCCAGCGCCGAGCCCACGTCCATGCCCGAATACACCAGGCCGTAGACCGACCCCGTGGAGCCCTTGGGCGTGACCTTGCGGATCAGCATGTCGCGCGACGGCGCGGCCACGCCCGAGCAGAAGCCGGCCAACGCCACCACCGGGGCGGCCAGCACCGCCGGCACCAGGCCCAGGGCCAGCACCACCAGCGTCAGGCCCGCCAGAATCAATGCCACCATCACGGTGCGCTCGGTGCGCGGGTTGGCCGACACCAGGAAGCCCCCGGCCGCCATGCCCACCGCCGACGCGACCATATAGCCTGACAGCGCCGAGCTGGCCGCGACCTTGGACAGGTCATACAGCTGGCCCAGCAACGGAATGGTGTAGTTCTGCACCGACGACAAGGCGATCGACGTGCAGGCAAAGAACAGGAAGGCGCCCCACAGCGCCGGCTTGGACAGCAGCGTGGCCAACGTGGTCAGCACCCCTTCCTGCGGCTTGGGCGCGGCGCGCGCGGCCTTGGCATCCGGGGTATCCGCCTGGGCCGCGGGTTCGTCACCGCCCAGCAGGCCGCGCCACACCACCGTCATCAGCAGCACCACCGCCACCAGGCCGGCGGCGCTATAGGCTGCCACGCGCCAGTTGGCCAGCAGCGTGATGGTGGTCATGAACACGGGCGTGAGCGCCCAGCCCAGGTTGCCCGTCAGGCCGTGGGTCGAAAAGGCGTGCCCCAGGCGCGGCGCCGTGATGCGATGGTTGATGAGGGAATAGTCGGCCGGGTGGAACACCGAATTGCCGATGCCGCCCACCACCGCCGCCGTCATCAGCATGGGGTAGCCGGTGGCCGACCCGATCAACACGCCCGACAGCACGAAGCAGGTCAGCCCGAACCACAGCACCGGACGCGCGCCGATACGGTCCACCACGAAGCCGGACGAGGCCTGGCCAATGCCAGACACCACGTAGAAGGTGGACACCAGCAGCCCCAGGCGGGCGAAGTCCAGGCCGAACTCGTTGCCCAGCGACACATACAGGGACGGCAGGACCAGCTGGAAGAAGTGGGACGAGGCGTGGGCCACGCCGATGAGCAGGATGATCTGCCAGTCGCGCCGGCGGACGGCGGCATCGGAGGCCAGGGGGGTTGCAGCGGTAGTCATGGCACAGGGCCGCGCAGGGCGGCGATAGGCGGCCGCCTTGAGGCGGCTCGCGGGTTGTCTCCTCAACGTCCGGGCGGGCCGGCCGTTGTCCCTTTGGCGAATGCGGCGCGGGGCCGTACCGGCGGCAGCCGGCATCGCTCTTCATATGTAACGGCGGCCCCGGGCGCGAGCCGGGCCGCCGCGGCGTATTCGCTTACTGGGCCTTCTCGCGGATGGCGGGCCAGGCACGCTGCAGGTAATACAGCATCGACCAGACCGTCAGCACCGCGGCCACGATGATCAGCACATCGCCCAGCATCTTGGTGGACACCCCGTAGATGGGCTGGTTGTACAGCAGGCAAGGAATCGCCACCATCTGGGCGGCCGTCTTGAACTTGCCCAGCCGGTGCACCGCCACGCTGGCGCTGGCGCCGATCTTGGCCATCCATTCGCGCAGCGCGGAAATCGTGATTTCACGGCCGATGATGATGAGCGAAATGAACGCATCGACCCGGCTCAGGTCCAGCAGCACGATCAGGGCGGCGCAGACCATCAGCTTGTCGGCCACCGGGTCCAGGAACGCCCCGAACGCCGACGTCTGGTTCCAGCGCCGCGCCAGCCAGCCGTCGAACCAGTCGGTCAGGGCGGCGATGATGAAGGCCCAGGCGGCAAAAGAATCGCGTACGGGCACCGACATCCAGCTTTCGGGCAGGTAAAACAGCCCGACCACCAGCGGAATCATGGCGATCCGCAGCCAGGTCAGGATAATGGGTACGTTAATTGGCATAGTGTTCGTATGCTACATCAGGCAGATGAATCCTAACCGCGCAGGGCTTCATAGATCCGCTCGGCCAGTTCTTCCGAAATGCCATCCACCGACGCCAGGTCTTCGATACTGGCCGAGGCCACCCCTGAAAATCCGCCAAACCGGGCCAGAAGACGCTGCCGGCGGCGCGCGCCGACGCCTTCGATTTCTTCCAGCCGCGACACGTTGCGGGTCTTGGCCCGCCGCGCCCGCATGCCGGTGATGGCAAAGCGGTGGGCCTCATCGCGCACCTGGGCGATCAGCATCAGCGCGGCGGATTCGCCGCCCAGCGCTACCGGCGGGCGGTCGTCGGCGAACACCAGGGTTTCCAGGCCAACCTTGCGCCCTTCCCCCTTGGCCACGCCCACCAGGGTCTGGATGTCCAGCCCCAGTTCCACGAACACCTTGCGCGCCACCTCGACCTGGCCCTTGCCGCCGTCGATCAGCACCAGGCCCGGCATCGGGGCCTCGCCGTCGGCCACCTTGGCAAAGCGCCGCGTCAGCACCTGGCGCATGGCGGCGTAGTCGTCGCCCGGGGTGATGCCGGCAATGTTGTAACGGCGGTAGAGCGACGGCTGCATGTCGTGGTGTTCGAACACCACGCAGGACGCCTGGGTGGCCTCGCCCGCGGTGTGGCTGATGTCGAAGCACTCGATGCGCAGGGCGTCCAGCGCCGTTTCGTCAGTGTCCAGGTCCAGCGTTTCGGCCAGCGCCAGCGTGCGCGCGGCGCGGGCGCCGGACTCGGTCAGCGCGCGGGCCAACGCCATGTCGGCGTTTTTCTGCGCCTGTTCCAGCCAGGCCCGGCGGGTGCCCTGCGGCCGGGTCAGCACGCGCGACGGCCGCCCGCCCGCCTGCTCGACCAGCAGGTCGATCAGCCCGGCATCGGGCAAGGCGTGCGAACAGACCAGCACCGGCGGCAGCGCATTGTCGGTGTAGTGCTGCGCCACGAAGGCTTCCAGCACCTGCGGTGCGGCCTCGCCCTCGGCGTGGGTTGGAAAGAACGGCTTGTCGCCCAGGTGGCGGCCGCCCCGCACCATGGCCAGGTTGACGCAGACCTTGCCCCCGGCAATGGCGATGGCGACGATGTCGGTGTCTTCGCCACTGACGTTTTCCATGGTCTGCTGGTGCAGCACACGGGCCAGCGAACCCATCTGGTCGCGCAGCGCGGCCGCTTCCTCGAAGCGCAGCGCCTCGGCGGCTTCCAGCATGCGGGCCTCGATTTCGCCCATCACTTCCTTGGCTTCGCCGTTCAGAAAGCGCACCGCCCGCTGCACGTCAGAGGCGTAGTCCTGCGCCTCGATGGCGCCCACACAGGGCGCCGAACAGCGGCCGATCTGGTGCAAGAGACAGGGTCGCGAGCGGTTGGCGAACACAGTGTCTTCGCAGGTCCGCAGGCGGAACACCTTCTGCAGGATCTGGATGGTTTCGCGCACCGCCCAGGCGTTGGGGAACGGGCCGAAATACTGGCCGCGCTTGTTGGTCGCGCCGCGGTAATAGGCGATGCGGGGCCAGTCGTGGCCCGTGATCAGCAGGTACGGATAGGACTTGTCGTCGCGAAACAGGATGTTGTAGCGCGGCTTCAGGCTCTTGATGAGGTTGTTTTCCAGGATCAGCGCTTCGGCTTCCGAGCGCGTCACCGTGACCTCCAGCCGCGCCACCTTCGCCACCATCTGGGCGATGCGCGGGCTGGCCAGGTTCTTCTGGAAATACGACGAGACGCGCTTTTTCAGGTCGCGCGCCTTGCCGACATACATGACCTCGCCGGCCGCATCCAGGTGCCGGTACACGCCCGGCAGATGCGGCAGGTCAGCCAGGAACGATTTGAGATTGAAGTCGTCGGGCATTCTGATAACGGCTTTCCGCCTGCAGGGAGTCCCAGTCCAGCGCGTCGAAACGCGGCATCAGGCGGCGGATACGGGCCACGGACTCGGGGGCGTGGTCGACCTTCAGGCGGGCCAGCAGCTCGTCGGCCAGGTCGGGCCGGTTGCACACCAGCACCATGTCGCAGCCAGCGCCCAGCGCGGCATTGGCTCGCGCCAGGATGTCGCCGGCAACCGAGGCGCCTTCCATGGTCAGGTCGTCCGAGAACACCACGCCGTCATAGCCCAGGCGGGTACGCAGGATGTCCTGCACCCAGCGCTTGGAAAAGCCGGCGGGATGCTTGTCGACCTTGGGGTAGATGACGTGGGCCGGCATCACCGACGGCAGCACGGCGTCGCCCAGCCAGGCGTACGGCGCGGCGTCGTCCTTCAGGATGCGCTCGAGCGGTCGCGGATCGATGGGGATTTCGTGGTGCGAATCCGCCCCCACGAAACCGTGCCCCGGGAAATGCTTGCCGCAGGCCGACATGCCGGCCAGCGCCAGGCCCTGGATCAGCGCGCGCGACAGCATCGTGACCACGCGCGGGTCGTGGTGGAAGGCGCGGTTGCCGATCACCTTGCTGACGCCGTAATCCAGGTCCAGCACCGGGGTGAAGCTCATGTCCACGCCGCAGGCGCGCAGCTCGGCGGCCAGCACGTAGCCGGCTTCGGTGGCCAGGCGCATGGCCGTCAGGGGATCGCGGTCCCACAGGGCGCCCAGGTCGCGCATCGCGGGCAAGGCGGTGAAACCGTCTTCACGAAAGCGCTGCACCCGGCCGCCTTCGTGGTCGACCAGGATCAACAGGCGCTCTTTGCGCGCCTTGTGGATCTGGCGGGTCAGCTCGGTCAGCTGGCGGCGGTTTTCGAAATTGCGCGCGAAAAGAATCACGCCACCCACCAGCGGGTGGCGCAGGCGCTTCTTTTCTTCCTTGGTCAGCACGGTGCCGGCCACATCGACCATCACGGGACCGGGCGGCAGCGCACGGGATTTCTTCTTGGCCATCGGCTTGTCCTTCTGTATGTGTCTGGCAGACCCGCCGGCGCGGTCAGGGCTTGCGTTCGACCACCACGTAGGCGGCGGCCATGTCGGATTCATCGGTAATCGACACGTGCGCGGCGCCAAAGCGCTGCACGTACCATTCCAGCAGTTCAGGGGCGATCACCAGCACCGGCCGCCCGCCCGGGGCGTTCAGCGTCTGTACCCGGCGCCACGTCATCGGCATGCGCATGCCCAGGCCCACCGCCTTGGAAAAGGCTTCCTTGGCGGCAAAGCGGGTGGCCAGGAAACGCACCCCGCGCACCGGATCGCGGGCCCGCCGCGCGTGGAACTTCAGCAGTTCTTCGGGGCCCAGGATCTTTTCGGCGAAGCGATCGCCGTGGCGTGCCAACGCACGCTCGATCCGGTCGATGCGCAAGAGGTCCATGCCGATGCCGCCGATGGCGGCGGGCGACGGAACGACAGGGGCGGAATCAAGTTGGGACATGGCGCCCGCGCACCGCTTCCAGGCGCGCCTGCACCATCAGGGCCTTCATGTCGCGCACCGCTTTTTCCCAGCCGTCGAACACCGCCTGCGCCACGATGGCGTGGCCGATGTTCAGTTCGGAGATGCCGTCCAGCGCTGCCACCGGCTTGACGTTGCCGTAATGCAGGCCGTGGCCCGCATTGACGCGCAGGCCGTGGCGCAGGCCCTCGGCCACCGCCACGCGGATGCGCTGCAATTCGGCCAGGGCGGCCTCGCCTTCGCTTTCGGCGTAGGCGCCGGTGTGCAGTTCGATGACCGGCGCACCCGCGCGGGCGGCGGCTTCGATCTGCACGGGGTCCGGATCGATGAACAGCGACACCCGGATGCCGGCTTCGGTCAACAGGCCCACGGCGTCCGACACGGCGGCGAATGCGCCGGCCACTTCCAGCCCGCCCTCGGTGGTGAGCTCGGTACGCTTTTCAGGCACCAGGCAGACGTCGCTGGGCTTGACCGCGCAGGCGATCTCGAGCATTTCGGCCGTGACCGCGCATTCCAGGTTCATGCGGGTGCGCAAGAGCGGCCGGATGGCGTAGACGTCGGCGTCCTGGATGTGGCGGCGGTCTTCGCGCAGATGCAGCGTGATCAGGTCGGCGCCGGCGTCTTCGGCGCGCAGCGCCGCCGCTACCGGGTCGGGGTAAGCCGTGTGGCGCTGCTGCCGCAGCGTCGCGACGTGATCGATATTTACACCAAGTTCTATCATTGCACTTTCGTCGTTTCTTCCCAGCCGCCGCCCAACGCCTTGTAGAGTTCCACACGGTTGATCAGCGCGGCCAGGCCGGTTTGCACCAGCGCGAGCTGGGCATTGAAAAGGTCCACTTGCGCGGTCTGCACCTGCAGGTAGCTGTCGATGCCATTGGTATAGCGCAGGTTCGACAGTTCCAGCGTGCGGGCCGATGAATCCTGCAGCGCCCGCTGGGCGTCCAGCTGCGCACCGTAGGTGGCTTCGCCTGCCAGTGCGTCCGAAACTTCCCGGAACGCCTGCTGGATGGTCTGCTCGTACTGCGCCACCGCGATATTGTCGCGCGCCTTGGCCAGGTTCAAGCCTTCGCGGATGCTGCCGCCGGCAAACAGCGGCGTGGTGATCGACGGCGAGAAGCTCCAGTAGCCCTGCCCGCCCTTGAACAGCGTATCCAGCGACGGGCTCGACACGCCCAGCAGGCCGGTCAGCGAAATGGTCGGGAAGAACGCCGCGCGCGCCGCGCCGATGTTGGCGTTGGCCGACAGCAGCTGGTTTTCGGCGGCCAGGATGTCGGGCCGGCGTTCCAGCAGGTCGGACGGCAGCCCGGCCGGCACGCTGGCCAGCAGCTGGTCGCGGCCGAACACGGCCGGCGCCGGCAGATCTTCGGGCAAGGGCGTGCCCAGCACCAGCACCAGCGCATTGACGGCCTGCGCCTTGGCGCGCGCCAGCTGCGCCAGATCGGCCGAGGCCGTATCCAGCAGCGACTTGGACTGGTTCAGGTCAAGCTCGGACGCCACGCCGCCATCGAAACGGCGCTTGACCAGGTTGTAGGACTCTTGCCGCGACGCCAACGTGCGCTGCGTCAGTTCCAGCTGGACTTCGGCGGCGCGCAGGTTGAAATACGACTGGGCCACCGAACCGATCAAGGTGATGTGGGTGGTCTTTTGCGCCTGCTCGGTCGACAGGTATTGCTGATACGCCGCTTCGGACAGGTTGCGCAAACGGCCGAACAGGTCGATCTCGAACGTGGTCAGGCCGATGCCGGCCTGGTACGAACTGCTGATCGACGTGGAGTCGGGCCCGCCCGGACGCATGTTGCGCGGCAGATGTTGGCGCTGGCCTTGAATGCCGGCGCCGATGCTGGGCCACTGCGCGCCGCGCTGCACGCCGTACTGGGCGCGCGCCTCTTCGACGCGCTGCACGGCCACGCGCAGGTCGCGGTTGTTGACCAGCGCCAGTTCGATCAGGCGCTGCAGGCGCGCATCGCGGAAGAATTCGCGCCAGCCCAGGTCGGCCGCGGGCGTGCCCGTCTGCGGCGCCACGGCATCGGCGGGCTGCGTGCCCAGCGACATGGGGTTGGCGTACGCACCGTACTGCACCTTGGGTTGGTCCGGGAACGTGCCGGACACCGGCGCGTCGGGACGCTTGTAGTCGGGGGCCAGCGAGCAGCCGGCCAACGCCACCGCCACAAAGGCGGACAAGGCGGTCTGTTTGAACATCAGGGCGCTCATTCCTTGCCCTCCTGGCCACCGTTGTTGGGTTGTGCGGGCACGGGCGTTGCCGGCGGCGCATCGGGCGGGGTCTGGCCCGCCGCCGCCTTCTTGGCCGCCTGCTCTTCTTCGAAGGCGCGCAGTTCGGCGCCCAACAGGCGCGGCTTGGTCTTGAACAGACCCAGCACCACCACGAAGAAGGTCGGCACGAAGATCACCGCGAAAGGCGTGGCGGCCAGCATGCCGCCCAGCACGCCCAGGCCCACGGCGCGTTGGCTGGCAGCGCCGGCGCCGGTGGCCATGGCCAGCGGCACCACGCCCAGGATGAACGCCAGGGAGGTCATCAGGATCGGCCGGAACCGCAGGCGCGCGGCTTCCACCGCGGCCTCGTAGAGACCCATGCCACGCGCGTACTGGTCCTTGGCGAATTCCACGATAAGAATGGCGTTCTTGGCCGCCAGCCCGATCACGGTCACCATGCCCACCTGGAAGTACACGTCGTTGGACATGCCCAGCGCGCTGACCAGCGCCACCGCGCCCAGCATGCCCAGCGGCACCACCAGCATGACCGAGATGGGAATCGCCCAGCTTTCGTACAGCGCGGCCAGCACCAGGAACACGATCAGGAGCGACAGGCCCATCAGGATCGGGGCCTGGTTGCCGGCCTGGCGTTCCTGGTAGGACAAGCCGGTCCATTCATAGCCGAAGCCCTGCGGCAACTGCGCCACCAGCTTCTGCATTTCTTCCATGGCCTGGCCGGTGGTGTAACCCGCCGCGGCGCTGCCGCCGATACGCATGGATTCATAGCTGTTGTAGCGCACCACCTGCACCGGGCCCTGCGACCACTTGGCCGACACGAACGTCGACAGCGGCACCATGCCGCCCTGCACGTTGCGGGCGTTCAGCTTGAGCACGTCGGACAGCTGCATGCGGTACGGCGCATCGGCCTGCACCCAGATGTTCTGCATCCGGCCCAGGTTGGGGAACTTGCTGAGATAAGCCGAACCCACTGCCGTGGAAATCAGCGAGGCAGCCTCGTCGAAGTTCACGCCCAGCGCGGCGGCCTTGTCGCGGTCGATGTCCAGCGTCAGCTGGGCGCCGGCCGACAGGCCGGTGATGCGCACCTGCGACAGCACTGGGCTCTTCATGGCCATGCCCATCAGCTGGCCGGTGGCCGCGGCCAGCGCATCGGTACCCGCCGAGCCGCGATCCTGCAAACGCAGGTCAAAGCCCGTGGCGTTGCCCAGCGACGAGATCGCGGGCGGCACCAGCGTGAACACCATGGCGTCATGCACGCCCATGAGCTGCTTCTGGAAGGCGTTGAATGCGATGGCGCCGGCGGAATCGCCCTTGCCCTTGCGGTCCTTGAAGTCCTTGAGCGTGGTGAACGCGATGGCGGCGTTCAGGCCGTTGCCGTTGAAGCTGAAGCCCTGCACGGTGATGATGTTTTCCACCGCCGGAATGTCGCGGAAGTAGGCTTCGACCTCTTCGATGACCTGCACCGTGCGGTTGGCGCTGGCACCCGTGGGCAGTTCGATGTTGCTGATGACGTAGCCCTGGTCTTCTTCAGGCAGGAACGACGACGGCAGGCGCAGGTACAGCCAGCCCAGCAGCAATACCAGCACCAGGAAGGCCAGCATCATGCGCCCGCCCTTGTGCAGGATGCGGGACACCCAGTTCTGGTAACCGTGCGTGGTGGCGTCGAACTTGCGGTTGAACCAGCCGAAGAAGCCCTTCTTGTCGTTGTGGTGACCCTTGGGCACCGGCTTCAGGATGGTCGCGCACAACGCGGGCGTGAAGGTCAGGGCCAGGAGCGCCGAGAAGAAGATCGACACGGCCATGGCCACCGAGAACTGGCGGTAGATCACGCCCACCGACCCGCTCATGAAGGCCAGCGGCAGGAACACCGTCACCAGCACCAGGGTGATACCGATGATGGCGCCGCTGATCTGCGGCATGGCTTTCTTGGTGGCCTCTTTGGGGGGTAACCCTTCCGTGGCCATGATCCGTTCGACGTTCTCGACCACCACGATGGCGTCGTCGACCAGAATCCCGATGGCCAGCACCATGGCGAACATGGTCAGCACGTTGATCGAGAACCCCAGCCCCAGCATGACCGCGAACGACCCCAGCATGGCCACCGGCACGACCAGCGCCGGGATCAGGGTGTAGCGCACGTTCTGCAGGAACAGGTACATCACCAGGAACACCAGCACCATGGCTTCGGCCAGGGTGTGCAGCACCTGCTCGATCGAGACCTTGACGTAGGGCGCGGTGTCGTAGGGGATGGCGTAGGTGATGTTGCCGGGGAAGTACTTGGACAGCTCGTCCATCTGCTGGCGCACGCCCTGGGCGGTGGCCAGCGCGTTGGCGTCGGGCGACAGCACGATGGCGAAGGCCGCCGTGGGCTTGCCGTTCAGGCGGGCGCCGAACTGGTAGTTGTCGGCGCCGACCTCGATACGGGCGACGTCGCGCAGCAGCACTTTCGAGCCATCTGTGTTGGCGCGCAGCACGATCTTGCCGAAGCCGTCGACCGTGCTCAGCTGGCCATTGGCCACCACGGTGGCGGTGATGCGCTGCGACTCGGGGTTGGGCGGCGCGCCGATGCTGCCGCCGGACACCAGCACGTTCTGCGCCGAAATGGCCTGGTTGACCTCGGCCATGCTCAGGCTGAAGCCCACCAGCTTGGCGGGGTCGACCCAGATGCGCATGGCGCGCGGCGCCGCGAACAGCTGGAACTGGCCCACGCCGGCCACGCGCGACACCGGGTTCTGCACGTTGCGGGTGATGTAGTCGGCCAGCGCGGTCTGGTCCAGCGAGCCGTCGGTGGACGACAGCGTGACGATCATCAGGAAGCCGGTACTGGTCTGCTCGTACTTCAGGCCCTGCTGCTGCACGGCGGCGGGCAACTGCGCGATCACGTTGGACACGCGGTTCTGCACGTCCACCTGCGCCAGGTCAGGGTCGCGGCCCGGGGCAAAGGTGGCGGTGATGGTCGAGGTGCCGTACGAATCGCTGACCGACTCGTAGTAGATCAGGCCCTTGGCGCCGTTGAGCTTGTCCTCGATGATACTGGTGACCGATTCGGCCACTTCCTTGGCCGACGCGCCCGGGTAGGTCGCGGTGATGGTGATGGCCGGAGGCGCCACGTCGGGGTACTGCGACACCGGCATGTTCGGAATCGCCAGCACCCCGGCAAGCAGGATGAACAGGGCGACTACCCAGGCGAAAATTGGTCGATCAATAAAAAATTGCGGCATGTGGGCTGACTCTTAAAGCGATGCTCACTAAAGAGGAACGCAGCGCGATGCGCTGCGGGCCGCTTACGATTTCTGCTGGCCTGCGGCCTTGTCCTGGGGGGCCGGCTGGGCTGGCTGGGCGCCCGGCTCAGCGGGCTTGGCCCCGGGCTGCGCGGGCGGCTGCCCCCCCGCGGCGGGCTTGCCGCCGTTCTTGCTCCAGGGGCTGGCCTGCACCGGCGCGCCGGGACGGATCTTCTGGAAGCCTTCGACCACGACGACGTCGCCGGCCTTCAGGCCGCTGGTGATGATCCAGTTGTTGTTGACGGCGCCGCCGGTGGTGACGGGCAACTGCTCGATCTTGTTGTCCTTGACCAGCATCAGGCTTTGCGAGCCGTCGGCGGTGCGTTGCAGCGCCTGCTGCGGCACCACCAGGGCCTGGTCGTCCACGCCCTGCTCCAGCCGCACGCGCACGTACATGCCGGGCAGGAGGATGCCGTCGGGGTTGGGCACTTCGGCGCGCAGGTTGACCTGGCCGGTGGACGGGTCCACCGTGATGCCGGTGAACAGCAGCTTGCCGGGCTTGTCGTATTCAGAGCCGTCTTCGAGCACGACCGTGGCACGGGCGGCGTCCTTGCCCACTTGCTGCAGCTTGCCGCTGGCGAACGCGCGGCGCAGGCTGGCGAGGTCGGCGGTGGACTGGGTGAAGTCGACGTAGATCGGGTCCAGCTGCTGCACGGTGGCCATCTGCGTGGCCTGGGTGGCGTCGACCAGCGCGCCTTCGGTCACCAGCGGCTTGCCGATGCGGCCCGTGATGGGCGAGGTGACGTCGGTGTAGCCCAGGTTGATGGACGCGTTGTCCTGGGCGGCCTTGGCGGCCGCCACGTTGGCTTCGGCCTGGCGGTAGGACGCCACGGCGTTGTCGTATTCCTGCTTGCTGACGGCGTTGGCCTTGACCAGCGGGGCGTAGCGGTCGGCCAGCAGCTTGGCGCTGAACAAGGTGGCCTGCGCCTGCTTGAGCTGAGCGGTGGCCTGATCGTAGGTCGCCTTGTAGGGCGCCGGATCGATCTTGAACAGCAGCTGGTTTTCCTTGACGTCGCCGCCTTGCTCGAAGGTGATCTTCTGGACGATGCCGGTGACCCGCGAGCGGATCTGGGCGTCGCGCACCGCGTCGACGCGGCCGGGCAGTTCGGCGACGATGGGCGTGCGTTGCGGCTGCACGGTGATGACGCTGACCTGGGGCATGCCGGGGTTCATTTGCGGCTTTTCGCCGCAACCCACCAACAACAGCGCGAGGACGCCGCCGGAAAAAGCCAGACCTGAGACACGTTTAGGCGAAAACCGCATTGAAACCCCCGCGAAGTTAACCGCGTCAAGCGACCGCAACAATGTGACGGCGATAGCGTATCGCCGCGTCTGGTTGCCGAAGCCGGCCACAGGTTTCGAAGGCCGACTCCGACCGCCGTATTTGACCGCAATACCCGCCTGCGATCAAAACAAAACGCTGCGCGCCGTGCGTGACACGTGAATAGCCCGTTAATGTAACTCAGTTATTGGGGAAATCACTGATTTTCACAGCATCGCGGGGGAGTCGACGGGCGGATTCGCCACGCGGAAATCACAGGTCGGATACCTCTCGTAGATTGCCCAGAAATACATAGCCCGCGCCATGCACCGTATGCAGGGGCAGGCGGGCTTCGAGATGTCGCACTTTGCGGCGCAGCCGGCAGATGGCGACGTTGAGCGTGCGCAGGTTGGTGCCCTGGCGAATGATCATGAGTTCTTCGCGCAGCAGCTCGCGGCGCGGGTTGCGCAGCAGGCACTGGAAGCAGGCCCGCTCGACCTCGGTCAGGTCCAGGCGGGCGCCGCCGGGGGTCAGCAGGGTCCAGCCGCGATAGGCCAGGCTCCACCAGCCGTCTGACGGGAAGGCCGGCGGGGCGGCGATGGGCTCGGAATCAGGCTTGGGTTCGGCCGGGCGCTTGCGGCCAGCGGGCGACCGAGGTGCCCCGGCGGTCGTGGCCGAGGCAGCGGGAAGGACAGAAGAACGGGGTACGGGAACAGTCATGCCGGAGTCTCCACCGGGCAGGCCACCGCCCGGGGGAGCGGAGCCTCGCTTCCGGAACAAGGTTTTGCTGATCTTGCCGAAAGACTACCGGGCTTGAGGGCGCTGTGCCGCTCGGTCAAAGGCGAATCAGACTGATCCTACGAAGATTGCCCCCAATTCGCCCTTTTTTGCGGCAAACCACATTGCGGGTGACCGCAAGGCAAGCCCCTACGCGGTGTGCGTGCCGTTGCGGTGGATGTCGTGCGCGACGAAGCAGCTGTCCTGCGTGGGCCGCGCCAGGATGCCCGGTTTGGCCAGCGTCTTGCGGATGTCGGCCAGGCCGGACTCCCAGTGTTCGCGCATGGCTTCGGTACCGAATTCGTAGTCCTTGGAAAAGCGTTCGCGGTGCTTGGACTCGTAGATCAGGTTGATGATGTTGGTGGCCGGGGTGTTGGCCAGCTTGCGGATCTCGGCCAGGTCGGACGCGTTGCGCTCTTTTTCCGGCAGCCGGTCCAGCAATTGCTGCAGGCCATGGCGCAACTTCAGCACCCGCCGCAACTGGTCGGTGACCATGCGGGTACGGCTGGAATACTGGATGTCTTTCTGGCGCTCGGCCACTTCTTCCAGCGTCGTGGGCAGCCCCCCTCGCGCGGGCCAGAGATCCACCTGGAACGCCAGGGTGTCCCGCATGGTGTCGGTGGTGAGCACCTGCGCCAGCGGCGTGTTGGACACCACGCCGCCGTCCCAGTAGTGCTCGCCGTCGATTTCCACCGACGGAAAGCCCGGCGGCAAGGCCCCCGAGGCCATGATGTGCTCGGGGCCGAGCGTGTGCTTCTGGCTGTCGAAATAGGCAAAGTTGCCGCTACGCACGTTCACCACGCCAAAACTGGCGCGCACCTTGCCGGTGTTGAGCAAGTCGAAATCCACGTATTCGCGCAAGGTGGCGGCCAGCGGCGTGGTGTCGTAGAAACTGGTGGACGCCGCGCCCTTGCCATGCACCCAGTACGGCGGCGGAAAGCGCGGCTTGAAAAAGCCCGGCTGCCCCGAAAACAGCGCCTGGAAGGCCGACAGCTGGCCGTTCATGGCCGGCGAGCCGAAGCCGAACGGAATGCCTTCGAACATGCCGGCCAGCGTATCGCCCCAGGGCACCGACGCAAACCCCGTGGGCCGGCAGATGCTTTCCCAGAAGCCGCGCAGCCGCTCGATGCGCTCGTCTTCGGGTGAGCCAGCGATGATCGCCGCGTTGATCGACCCGATGGAAATGCCGGAAATCCAGTTGGGCCGGATGCCCGCCTCGTGCAGCCCCTGGTACACCCCCGCCTGGTAGGACCCCAGGGCGCCCCCGCCCTGCAGGACCAGGGCCACGGTTTCGTAGGGCGGCGTAGCGCCGGTGTCGGGGGTCGAGGCCTTGCGGCGTGTACTCATGCGGCGGTCCTTTTCAAAACAGCAGGCGCTACGGCTTGCTCTTGTCCGGCAACTGCGGGGCGGCGACGCCGGCCCGGAACGGATACTTGGCGAATATCAGCGCGACGGCCTTGTCGACGCTTTGCGCCGACGTCGCCATCTCGGGGTTCTGGACTTCGCCGACGGCCACGCCTTCCCACACCAGCTGCTTGCGGCGTGGATCGACCAGGTCGATGTTGAGGGTGCCTTCGGTGTACTGGTAGACGGTGTCGCCCCAGCCGTAGCCAGGCCAGCCGCCGTAGAAGCCGCTGCGGTAGCCGTAGTAGGGCATGGGCGGCGGGGCTTCGGTGACCTGGGTCTTTTGCTGCAGCTTGCCGCTGAAATTGATCAGCAGGTCGGGGTTGGACGCGCTGTAGACGTAGCCGCGCATTTCCATCTGGCCGCGGGTGGCGTCTTTCAGCCGTTCGGTCAGCAAGGTGCTGTAGCCGGCCTTGTCGGTGCCCAGAGGCGACATGTAGCCGAAGGTGCGGTACTGGGCGAAATCGGCCTGGTGATCGTAATCGCCCTTGACGGTGGGGCCCGAGGCGCAAGCCGCCAACAAGCCCGTCAGGGAACCCACGGCCAGCATTTTGAACGCGTTCATGTCGATCTCCGAGAGAGGGGCCGGCGAAGGCTGGCCCAAGTGTCAACAGGCGTCAGGCGCATTCATAGTGCCGCGAAGCGGATAAAGTTTCAACAAGGAAGCATTCTCATTGGATCGAGATCAAACCGCGGCGGGCGCGGGCTCCATTACACTCGGGGATTATTCCAGACCCAGACCAGAAGATACCCCCATGTTGGAACTCGACGGCTCGATTTGGTTTCGTTCCGGCGCCCAGAACTGGGGCGGAAAGAACCGCATAGACCTGCTGGCCCAGATCGACGCCACTGGCTCGATCACGGCCGCCGCCCGCGCGGTGGGCATGAGCTACAAGGGGGCCTGGGACGCCATCGACGCCATGAACAACCTGGCGGGCGAACCGCTGGTGCTGCGCGCGGCCGGCGGCAAGGGCGGCGGCGGCACGCGCCTGACCGACCGGGCGCGCAGCCTGATCGCCACCTTCCGGGCGCTGGAAGCCGAGCACCGTAAATTCATGGACAACCTGACGCGCGCCGGCCTGACCGCCAGCGGCGACATCGACTTGATGAGGCGATTTATGTTGAAGACCAGCGCACGCAACAAACTCATGGGCACGGTGATGGAAGTGCGCACCGGAGCCGTCAACGACGAGATCCTGCTGCGCATTGCCGGCGGCCAGGTCATCACCGCCACCATCACCCGCGAAAGCACCCAGGAACTGGAACTGGCGCCGGGCAAGGAAGCCCTGGCGCTGGTGAAGGCTTCTTCGGTCATCGTCGGCGCCCCCGGCCCCGGCCTGCGGCTGTCGGCCCGCAACCAATTGCCCGGCACCATCGCGGCGGTGCGCACCGGCGCGGTCAACAGCGAAATCCTGATCGACCTGGAAGGCGGCACCACGCTGGTGGCGATCGTCACCAATGAAAGCGCACAAGACCTGGGGTTGGGCGAAGGCGCCCCGGCGGTCGCCATCTTCAAGGCGTCCAGCGTGATCCTGGGCGTGCTGGACTGAGTCCGCTGTTCTCTGCCGGGCGATGACGGCGGCACGCGGCGCCGCCCTGCCCTCTACAGGCTAGACGCCCACATCCTCGTCGCGCCGGCGCACCTTGCCTTCGCGCACTTCGAAGACCTCGTCGGCCAGGGCGTCGACGTCGGCCGGATCGTGGGTGATCAGCAGCATCGGCACGTCCAGCTGACGCTGCAAGGCATTCAATTCCTGACGCATCTTGCCGCGCAGTTGCGAATCCAGGGCCGAAAACGGCTCGTCCAGCAAGAGGATATCCGGCTTGAGCATCAGCGCGCGCGCCAGCGCAACCCGCTGCTTCTGGCCGCCAGATATCTCGTTGGGGTAGCTGCCCACGATGGCGCCCAGTTCGAAGGCGTCGACCCAGCGCCGCGCTTCGTCCGAAACCGCGCGCCGGGGCGGATTGAGCCAGCCGCGGCGCGAGCCGAAAGCGATGTTCTGCGCCACCGTCAGGTGCGGAAACAACGCGTAGTCCTGGAACAGGTAGGCCACGCGGCGGGCCTGCGGCGCCACATTGACGCGCGCGTCGGTATCGAACAGCACCCGGCCGTTGACGACGATACGGCCGCCATCCGGCCGCAGCAGGCCGGCCACGGCCCGTAGCGTCAGGCTTTTCCCCGCCCCCGACGGCCCGAACAGCGCGATGCGCTTGGAGGCCGACGAAAAGGCCACGTCCAGCGAAAAATGCCGGTCGCCCGAGACCATCTGTTTGCGGATACGCAGGTCGACGCTCATCATTCGCCTCCACTGCGGCGGTTCGAGCGTATGGGCACCAGCTTGCCCGCCGCCAGCAGCACGGCAATGCAGGTGATGGACGTGACCAGCACCAGGAAGTTGGCCGTGGCATCGTCGCCCGCCTGCACGGCTTCGTAAATGGCCACCGACAGCGTCTGGGTGCGACCCGGCAGGTTGCCGGCGATCATCAGCGTGGCGCCGAATTCGCCCAGTGCCCGGGCAAAGGCCAGCAGCACGCCGGCCACGATGCCACGCGCCGCCAACGGCAGCGTGACCCGGAAGAACACGCCGGCCTCGCATACGCCCAGCACGCGAGCGGCGTTTTCCAGCTGCGCGTCGACGTTTTCAAACGCGGCGCGCGCCGACTTGAACACCAGCGGAAACGCCACCACCGACGCGGCAATGACAGCGCCCTGCCAGGTGAACACGAGTTCGATGCCCCAGGCCGCCAGCTTTTCGCCCAGCACGCCGCGCCGGCCCAGCAAGACCAGCAGGTAATAGCCCAGGACCGTGGGCGGCAGCACCAGAGGCAGCGTCAGAATGGCGTCCAGCAGGTCCCGCCCCGGCCAGCGCCAGCGGGACAAGCCATAGGCGGCCGCGGTGCCGGCCACGGTTGCCAACAGCGTTGCCCAGCCTGCCACTTTCAAGGTCAGCAGCAGGGGCACCCATACTGGATCGCTCATGACGCCTGCGATTCAAGATTCAACATTCAAGCCCGGCGCGGCCTCAGGGCTTCTGGAAGCCGTAGCGCGACAGGATTTCCTGGCCGGCCGGCGACATCACGTAGGCCACGAAGCTCTTCGCTTCCTTGGCGGCGGTGTCGCGCGCGGTGACGGCAATAGGATAGGTCACCGGCGTTTGCGAAGGCACGCGCACGGCGACCTTGACCTTGTCCGGCATGACGGCCGCGTCGGTGGCGAACACGAAGCCCGCATCCACCTCGCCGCGCGACACGTAGTCCAGGCTCTGGCGCACGTTCTGCGCCAGCACGCTCTTGGCCTGAACGGCATCCCACAGCCCGGCGGCCCGCAAGGCGCCCTGCGTGTAGCGGCCCACCGGCACCGACGCCGGGTTGCCGTAGGCGATGCGCTTGACGTCGTCGCGCGTCAGGTCTTTCAGCGCGGTGATGTTGGCTTTGCTGTCGGTTGGCACGATCAGCACGATCTGGTTGGCGGCGAAATCCACCCGCGATTCGGGCTTGACGGCCTTTTCCTCGACGGCCTTGTCCATGGCCTTCTGGTCGGCGGACGCGAACACGTCGGCGGGCGCGCCCTTGACGATCTGCTGCAGCAGCACGTCGGAGGCGCCGAAGTTCAGGACCACCTTGGTGCCGGCATGTTCCTTTTCGTAGGCCTGCGCCACTTCCTTGAACGCGTTGGTCAGGCTGGCAGCGGCGGACACCACCAGGTCGGCGGCCTGGGCGCTGGGGCCCCAGACGGCGGCCAGGGCCAGCGACACGGCCAGGATCGGGTGTTTGCGGAACATGGCACTCTCCTCGGACAAGATCAATATCGGTAACGAAATATATATAGGTATATAACGCTCGTCAATTTGCGTCCTGCACGGGCTTGCGCCAGGTCAAACCTAAGGCGATGAAGGCAGAGGCAGGCGCTCAGCCGCGGTCGACGGTGGTGACGCGCACCGTCAGGGGGGCCAGGGCCGCGCGCAGGCGCTCCAGCGCCTGTTCCGGCCGGGCCGCGCCGCACATGAAGATGTCCAGCGCCGCGAACTGGTGTTCGGGCCAGGAATGCACGCTGATGTGGGATTCGCTCAGCATGACCACGCCAGTCACGCCCGCACCGGCGCCGAAATGGTGGAAATGGGCGCTGAGCACCTGGGCGCCAGCGGCCTGGGCGGCGGCAACCAGTTCGCGTTCCAGCGCGGCGACGTCTGCCAGCAGGCCGGCGTCCACGCCGCGGAAATCGGCCAGGATGTGGCGGCCCGGCGTGGCGTAGGGGGTGGCACCTGGGCTGCCATGCGGGCTCGTCTGCGAAGTTGCAGACGAGGCGACAGGCTGCGCCAGGTCGTTCTGCGTGGCATCGCGCGGCATCACTTGTGCGATCCGCCCGACGACCAGCCGGAGCTGCCCGAAGAACCGCCGCCCCAACTGCTGCTGCTACCGCTGCTGCTGCCCCCGCCCCCGCTGGTGAAGCGAGCGCCCGGCGAACTGGCCCCGGTGGCGGCCATGACCACGATCACGGCGTAGATGGCATAGAGAAACTTGCCCATCGGCTAGTCGTCCTTTGCGGACATCTTGTCCGCGAGGCTGGCCGGCAGCCACAGAAACGCCAGGCCGATCACGATCGGCAGGAGGCGGCCGTTGAAGATATTGCCCAGGTTCAGGAAGCCCATGGCGATGGTCGCGAACCAGGCCCACTTGCGATAGCCGCCCGGCGTGCTCGCCCGCGGCATGGCTTTCTGCTTGGCCAGTTCGGGGTTGCCGAACCATTCGGCCAGTTGGGCGGGCGCCACGGGCCCCGACGCGGACCAGCCCAGTTCGGCGGCCCCCCGTTCGCTGGTCAGCTTGAGGTTGCCGGCCTTGTAGTCGGTGATCTGGGTGCTGTCGCCCACCTTCACGCGCCAGTTGAAGGCGCCCAGCGCCAGCTCGACCCGCGAGGTGTAGTCGTACAGCTTCTGATAGAGCTTGTTGCGCCAGCGCACGCTGGTGGCGTTGTTGCGGCTGGGCCAGGTGTCGCAGACCTGCACGCGTTCCCAGCCCTCGTCCGTTTCCACCAGCCAGATGAAGCCCTTGACCGGATTGAATAGCAGGTATTCGATCCAGTCGGACGGTTCTTCGGGGTCCGGGTCGGCGCATTTCATCAGGCCGATCAGGGTGAAGGCGGCGCCGTCGATCTTGGCGGTGGCACCCAGCGCCAGCGTGGTCTTGATGGTCTTGAGCTTCTGCGCCTTGGCGATGACCTGGGCGGTATCGCCCGCGCAGTCGACCGTGGCGGCGCATGACGGGCACACCACCTGGGTGGCCATGGCCGCGACAAAGCTGATGGGCGCGCCGCAATTGGGGCAATCCAGCGCCTTGATCTGGCCACGGAAGCGCCCCGCGGTTTCCTCGACCTGCTCGTTCGAGCGCAGCGTGGCCGCCTGCATGCCCGCCAGGTCGAAGGCCTTGCCGATGTACAGCTCGGGCTCGGGGCCGTCGGAAAAATCCAGGGTCAGGAAGGCATCGATGCTGCGGTAGTCGGCCACCTTGGCTTCCCAGCCATCGCCCGGCACGAACGGCAGTTCGCCCTGTGCGCCGCCGGCGCGGCAACTGCGCACGTCCGACGCCGAAAAGCGCTGGCCGTCCAGCTTCAGTTCATCGCCCGGCGAGATGTCGGCGAACGCCGGCATGCCCTGGGTCGACTTGACCTTGCGGCGGCGGGTGATGGCGTACTGGCCCGACGCATCCGACAGCCAGCCGTCGGAACCGTCGTCGAACCACAGGTACCACTCGTTCCAGAAGCCGTCTTCATAGCGCAGCTGGATGCGGCCGATCAGGTCGAAACGCTTGCCCTCGAACTGACCGGCGGCGCCCAGGCACAGCGGCGAGTAGTCTTCCAGCACATCCGCGGTTTCGCCGATGCGCTTGACCGATTCGGCATCCTTGAGCAGCGTGCTGCGGCACGCGCCGCACACCGCCATGACCGACGCCGTGGACGTGAACTTGACGGGCGCTCCGCATTGCGGACACAGGACCTGCTGCATGGGCGTTCGGCGCTCAGCTGGTGAGTTTCTTGAGCACCTCGGCCTTGGCCGAGTCGTAGTCGGCCGGCGTGATCAGGCCCTTGTCCAGCAAGTCCTTGAGCTGCTGCAAGCGCTGCACGGGGTCGCCCCCGGCGGTTGCGCCTGCCGCGGCGCCCGCCGCGGCTGCGGCCTGCACCGGCTGGCCCTGGCCCGCCGCCTGCCCGACGCCCAGCCCGGCCGCCATGGTCTGGCCCAGCGCCGCGCCGGCCGCCAGGCCCGCGCCGATGCCGGCGATGCCGCCTTCGTTCTGCGCCGCCAGCGGAATGGACGTGGCCGTCTGGTACTGGGTGAACTTACCCAGGTCGCCGGCCATGCCCATCGAGATCCGGGTATCCAGCGCCTTTTGCAATTCTTCGGGCAACGACACGTTTTCAACGGTGAAGTTGTCGAGCTTGACGCCGTAGCGGTCGAACACCGGGGCCAGTTGCTCGCTGATGCTTTGTGACATCAGGCCCTGGTTGCCGGCGATATCCAGGAACGGCACTTTCGAGCCGCCCAGCGCCGTCGTCATGGCGGCGACCACCATGTTGCGCAGCTGCAGTTCCAGGTCGTCGACGGTATAGACGTCGCGCGTGCC
The DNA here is from genome assembly GCF_000633435.1 of Achromobacter sp. DH1f. Classification (NCBI taxonomy): domain Bacteria; kingdom Pseudomonadati; phylum Pseudomonadota; class Betaproteobacteria; order Burkholderiales; family Alcaligenaceae; genus Achromobacter; species Achromobacter sp. DH1f. Next base: position 127,859 of record NZ_AYMF01000014.1, read on the forward strand.
GCTGATTTCGCGGTAGAACTTGGCCGGGTCGGTGATCTGGTACGAATACACGCCGAAGGCGCGCAGGCGCACCATGCCGAATTCGCTGTCGCGCAGCGTCACCGGCTGCGCCGTGCCCCAGCGCCGGCCCAGTTGCAGGCGGGTGCTGAAGAAGATGACGTCCGACTTGAAGGGCGACTCGAACAGCTTGTCCCAGTTCTTCAGGTACGTCAGGACCGGCAGCGTCTGCGTCGTCAGCTTGTACATGCCGGGGCCGAACACGTCGGCCACCTTGCCTTCGTTGACGAACACCGCCATCTGCGACTCGCGCACGGTCAGGCTGGCGCCGTACTGGATTTCGAAATCCTGCATCGGATGGCGCCAGGCCAGCACGCCGTCGCCGTCCTCGTTCCATTGCAGGATGTCGATAAACTGCTTGCGGATAAATGAACCGAGACTCATGGCAAGTTCTCCTGTGTCAGATCGGAATCAGCGCGCCCGGCCGGATCAGGTCAGGCAGGCGGCGTTGACCACGCCGGCGGCCAGCGAGATCGATCCGATCAGGCCGCCCATGGCGATGTTGTTTTCTTCGATGGCCTCGTTCAGGCCGCGGATGGCCTGCGCCATGACCGCATAGACGACCAGCTGCACCACCATGGCGGCCACGCCCCAGACCACGAACATGATGAAGCTGGCGTGAATGGCGATGCTGGAGCACAGCGTGAAGGAAAAGCCCACCAGCGCGCCGCTGTAGGACAGCACCGCGGCGATATTGCCTTCGCGGATCAGTTCGAATTCCTTGTAGCGCGTCACGGTGGTGTAGACCGCGGTGAACACGCCAAGCATGACCAGTGCCGAGACGATATAGATCAGATAGGTCACGGCCGGATGCATCGCTTCTCCCATATTCGCCCCCTTCAGGCCCTAATTGCGCGCAGTATATACGGCGGCTTCGATATACTGCGAACGCATTTTCTGAGTCGGAACCCCCATGCGCGACCGCGTTCTCATCCTGTCGGTATTGATCGTCGCTTCGTGCGGCTTGGGCTACGAGCTCATCAGCAGCGCGCTGGCCAGCTATCTGCTGGGCGATTCCATCCTGCAATTCTCGTCCGTCATCGGCTGCTATCTGTTCGCGATGGGCATCGGATCGTGGTTGTCAAAATATGTAAAAGACGACGACGTTTTGAATCGATTCATCGATGTCGAGCTGGCCGTCGCATTATTGGGGGGAGTTTCCGCCGCCGTCCTGTTCCTGGTGTTCGCCTGGCTGTCGGCGCCCTTCCGCGCCGCCTTGTATGTCGGCGTCTTCATCATCGGCCTGATGGTGGGCATGGAAATCCCGCTGGTGATGCGCGTCTTCAACCAGCGCAAGACGGAATTTCGCGAGATCGTCAGCCGCGTGCTGACCTTCGACTACCTGGGCGCGCTGGCCGTGTCGCTGGTCTTTCCGCTGTTGCTGGCGCCCAAGCTGGGCTTGCTGCGCACCGGGTTCCTGTTCGGCATCCTGAACGCCAGCGTGGCGCTCTGGACCACCTGGCTGTTTCGCGCCGAAGTGCGCCGCCCGGCCGAGAAAGCCATCCGCGGCAGCGTGGTGCTGGGCCTGTTGGCGCTGGGTTTCGCGTTCTCGGGCCAGATGACCGGCTGGGCCGAAAAAGGCCTGTACGGCGACGACGTGGTGCATGCCGAGACCACGCCCTACCAGCGCCTGATCGTGACCCGCTGGCACGACGACCTGCGCCTGTACATCAACGGCAACCTGCAGTTCTCGTCGCGCGACGAACATCGTTATCACGAGTCGCTGGTGATCCCGGGGCTAGAGGCGCTGCCGTGGGCCCGCAACGTGCTGGTGCTGGGCGGCGGCGACGGCCTGGCGGTGCGCGAGATCCTGAAATTCAAGCACGTCGAGCACGTGACGCTGGTGGACCTGGACCCGGCCATGACGGGCCTGTTTTCGCGATCCGAACCGCTGACGCGGCTGAACCAGAATTCGCTGACGGATCCGCGCGTCACCGTCATCAACGACGACGCGGGCCGCTGGCTGGAAAGCCACGCCGAGGTCTATGACTACATCGTGGTCGACTTTCCCGACCCGTCCAACTTCGGGCTGGGCCGGCTGTATTCGGTGCCCGTCTACCACCTGATGGCGCGCCACCTGGCCGAGAACGGCTACATGGTCATCCAGTCCACCTCGCCCTACTTCGCGCCGCGCTCATTCTGGAGCGTGGACGCCACGCTGAAGGAAGCCGGCCTGAACACCTGGCCGTACCACGCCTACGTGCCGTCGTTCGGCGACTGGGGCTTCATCCTGGCCGGCAAGCGGCGCGACTACACGCCGCCCACGACGATTTCGGTGCCCACCCGCTACCTGGACCCGGCGACGCTGCGCGAGCTGTTCCACTTTCCCGCCGACATGCCGGCGCTGGCCATGCCGCCGAACCGCCTGAACGAGCAATCGCTCGTGCGCTACTTCGACGAGGACTGGCGCAAGGTCATCCGCTGATGCGCCGCCGCACTTTCCTGTTGGGCGCGGCCACCGCCGCGGCGGCGGGCACGGCGGGCTATTACCGGTCACGCATCGTCGAGACCACGCCCGAGGTGCGCTACCCCGGCATGCTGGCGGGCCACGCACTGCGCGACGGCGCCGCGCTGCCGGCGTCATCAAGCACCCGCCAAAGCCAGGTGGCGATCCTGGGGTCCGGCGTGGCCGGCCTGTCCTGCGCCTGGAAACTGGCGCGCGAGGGCTACACCGATTTCGTGGTGGTGCAAGGCCCGGAATACGGCGGCAACGCTGCGGCCGGCGTGCGCGACGGGCTGGACTATCCGCTGGGCGCGCACTACCTGCCGCTGCCCTCGATGCAGTCCACCCACGTGCGCGAGATGCTGGCCGACTTCCGCATTGCCGAGCGCGATGCCTACGCCGCGCGGCCGTATTACGACGAAGCCATCCTCGCGCATTCACCGCAAGAGCGCCTGCTGCGCGGCGGACACTGGGAAGACGGCCTGCTGCCCATGAGCGGCCTGCCCGACGGCCACGCCGAACAGCATCGCAAGTTTTTGGCGCTGGTGGATGCGCTGCACGGGCAGATCGGCAACGATGGCCGCAAGGTCTTCTGCATTCCCATCGCCCTGTCGTCGCGCGACCCGGCCTGGCGGGCACTGGACACGCTGACCTTCAAGGCCTGGCTGGAACGCGAAGGCTATACCTCGCCCGCCCTGCACTGGTACCTGAACTACTGCTGCCGCGACGACTACGGCGCCCAGTACGACGTGGTCTCGGCCTGGGCCGGCCTGCACTACTTCGCCAGCCGCGACGGCCATGCGGCCAATGCCGCCGAAGGCGCGGTGCTGACCTGGCCCGGCGGCCTGGCGCCGCTGGTGCAGCGCCTGCACGATGCCATCAGCGCCCGCCTGGGCCACGGCAACTGGCTGCTGCCCGGCACCGCCATGCGGCTGCGCGAAACGCCCGCCGGCCCGCAGATCGACTGCCTGGCGCCCGGCCCCACCCCAGCCGTGTACACGCTGCAAGCGCGACGCGCCGTCTGTGCCATGCCGCTGTTCGTGGCCCAGCACGTGCTGCCGGACATCCGCGCCTATGGCTACGATCCGGCGGTGCATGCCTCGCCGCACGCACCCTGGCTGGTGTCCAACTTCGTCATGGATGGCTATCCGCGCGAGGCGCCCGGCGAACCGCTGTCGTGGGACAACGTGGTCTACCAGGGCCAGGCGCTGGGCTACGTGGTATCGACGCACCAGTTGCTGCGGGTGGCGCGGTCGCCGCGCACGGTCTTCACCGCCTACGACGCGCTCAGCGGCAAGACGCCGCAGGCCACGCGCCAATGGCTGGCCAGCGCCCGCCCCGAGGCCCTGCGCGACGAGGTGGCGGCCGACCTGGTGGCCGCCTACGGCGACGAGTTCTGGCGCCATGCACGCCAGCTCGAGATCACGGTGCGCGGCCATGCCATGGCTTCGCCCTATTGCGGCTACCTGTCCAACCCCGGCCTGGCGGCGCTGCGCGACGTGGACGGCCCGGTGTTGTTCGCACATGCCGACCTGTCCGGCTATTCGGTCTTCGAGGAAGCGGCGTGGTGGGGCGTGACGGCGGCCGGACGGATTCTGGGGCAACGGCCGGCGGCCTGATCGTCGTGCGCCCCGCTCGGGCCGCCAGCGTCCACGCCTCTGCCTGATCTGCTTGCAGGCCGCCCCGGCTGCCCTACAATCGCCAGCGGGTCCCCTTGACCCTAGCCTGAGACCTAAAAAAACGATGGGAAAGCCAGTCATTGTGCTTGGCGCCGGCATGGTCGGCGTTTGCTGTGCGCTGGAACTGCAGCGGCGCGGCATGGATGTCACCCTGGTCGACCGCCAGGCCCCCGGGCTGGAGACCTCGCACGGCAATGCCGGCGTGCTGGCCCGCAGTTCCCTCATGCCGTTCAACCATCCCGGCCTGTGGCGCCAACTGCCCCGGCTGCTGCGTAACGACACGGTTCAATTCCGCTACCGTCCCGGCTACCTGGCCCGCAACCTGGGCTGGGCCGCCGGCTTCCTGTGGCGCGCCCGGCCTTCCGTGTTCGAGGAAACGGCCACGGCCCTGGACGGCCTGATCCGGCTGTCCGCCCCCGAACACCAGCGCCTGCTGGCCGAGGCGGGCATCAGCCATCGCCTGCGCGATACCGGCTGGATCTTCCTGTTCCGCAGCGAAGCGGCCTGGCAAGGCAGCGCCCTGGCGCGCGCCGCCTACGCCCGCCACCAGGTGCCGACGCAGGCGCTGGACCCGGCCGAACTGGCCCGGCTGGAACCCGCCCTGGCCCCGATATTCGCCCGCGCCCTGTGGATACAGGGCTCGTATTCCGTGGACGATCCGCGGGCGGTGGTGCAGGCCTATGCCGACCTGTTCCGCCGGTCGGGCGGCACGTTCACGCAACTGCGGGCCACCGCCATCCGTCGCGACGGGCAAGACTGGACCGTGCAGGGCGACCAGGCGTCCGAGGCGCTGACGGCGCCGGCCCTGGTGCTGGCGCTGGGCCCGTGGTCCAAGGCGCTGCTCAAGACCACCGGCATCGACCTGCCGATGGCGTTCGAACGCGGCTATCACATGCATTACGCGCCTGGCAGCGGCCCGGCGCTGGGCCGGCCCGTCTATGACACGGGCGGCGGCTACGTGCTCTCGCCCATGGCCCGCGGCCTGCGGCTGACCACCGGCGTGGAACTGGACGACTGCGACGCCCCCGCCCGACCCGACCAGCTGGACCTGGCGGAAAGCCGCGCCCGCGAAGCGCTGGCCCTGGGCGCCAGGCTCGACCCGCAAGCCTGGCTGGGCCGCCGCCCCACCCTGCCGGACAGCCGCCCGATGATCGGCCAGGCGCCGCATCATCCCGGCCTGTGGCTGGCGCTCGGGCACCAGCACATCGGTTTCAGCACCGCGCCAGGAACGGCGAAGATACTAGGCGAGCTGATGGCCGGCGAAGGCGGTGAGCGTCATTGCGCCTTCCGCCCCGACCGGTTCATCTAAGACAACTTAACGACAAGACGGGCCGCCCGCGGCCCGATACTGAACAGACCCCAAGGAGAAGCCCATGAACACCAAGCGCAAATTCGTCGCGTCCGTCCTGGCGCTGGCCGGCCTGGCCTTTGCCGGCGCCGCGCACGCCCAGTCCGCCAACGAGACCGCCATGGAGCGCATCATGCGCACCAAGACGATCCGCATCGGCGCCATCGCCGGCGCCATCCCCTACTTCAACAAGAACATCAACACCGGCAAGTGGGAAGGCTTCGGCCCCGATTTCGCCGAGATGTTCGCCGCCCGCCTGGGCGTCAAGACCGAATACCTGGAAACCACCTGGGGCAATTCGGTGCTGGACGTGCAGACCAACAAGATCGACCTGATGTTCGGCATGGCACCCACCCCGGCGCGCAAGGAAGTCGTGAATTTTTCCGACACCCTGTTCCAGAACACCTACACCACCGTCTGCCGCAAGGGCTTCCCCGCCAAGTCGTGGGCCGAACTGAACGCCCCCGAGAACCGCGTCGTGGTCGACGTGGGCTCCAGCCATGACCAGCTCGCCACCCGCGTGCTGACCAAGGCCACCGTCACCCGCCTGGAAAATTCCGGTTCGGCCACGCTGGCATTGTCATCCGGCCGCGCCGATTGCCAGATCCTGGTGGTGCTGCTGGCCAAGCCGCTGCTGGAAAAGCGTCCCGGCATCGGCGTCATGTCGATCCCCAGCCCGGTCGAAACCGCCCCGGTCAGCATCGGGCTGCGCAAGGAAGCCGACGATTCCCTGCAAAAGGCCGTCAACGCCTGGCTAGCCGACATCCGCGCCAAGGGCGAGGTGCGCGGCGTGATTCTCAGCAACATGCAGAAGCTGGCCGGCGTACCGCCCGAGGCCTTCCCGCCCGAAATCCAGTTCTAAGGCCGCGGCAATGAACGACCAGAACGAAACCCTGCCCCGCTCGCGGGCAGGCGCCTGGCTGCTGGGCGCGGCGGCCCTTGTCGCCGTGCTCGCGATCATCCTCAAGCGCGAAGCCATCTTCGGCGCGGCGGTGCAGTACGACTGGGACTTCAGCGTGCTGTGGGAATACCGCAAGCTGATCGCCGTCGGCGTCCTGAACACCATCCTGTTCACCATCCTGTGCGTGTTCCTGGGCCTGGCGGTGGGGCTGGTGACCGGCCTGGGCCGGCTGTCGCGCAACGTGCTGGTCACCGCCCCGATCCGCGCCTACATCGAGGTGTTCCGCTGCACCCCGGTGCTGGTGCAACTGGTCTGGTTCTATTACGCCCTGCCCGTGGTCACCGGCATCGAGATGTCGCCGGTGGCCGCGGCCACGCTGTGCCTGGCGCTGTACGGCGGCGCGTTCTATTCCGAGATCATCCGCGGCGGCATCATTTCCACCGACGCCGGCCAGACCGAGGCAGCCAAGGCGCTGGGCATGACGCCCGCGCAGGCCCTGCGCCGCGTGATCCTGCCGCAGGCGTTCAAGAAGATGGTGCCGCCCCTGATGAACCAGTCGATCATGCAGTTGAAGAACACCTCGCTGCTGTCGGTGCTGGCGGTGCCCGACCTGCTCTACCAGGGCCAGGTGGTGGCGCACGAAACCTATCGGCCGCTGGAAATCTACACCTTCATCGCGGTGGCGTATTTCGTGATCCTGCTGCCCTTCACCCTGTGGGCCAAGAAGCTCGAATTCGGCAGTACCGCCAAAGAGGCATGACCATGGGCAATCCCCTCATCAGCATCCAGGGCCTGCGCAAGTCGTTCGGCGGCCACGAGGTGCTCAAGGACATCAACCTGCAGGTCGAGCGCGGCCAGGCCGTGGCCCTGATCGGGCCGTCGGGTTCGGGCAAATCCACGCTGCTGCGCTGCATCAACCTGCTGACCATTCCCGACGGCGGCCGCATCGCGGTGGGCGACCAGTCGCTGGCGTTCCAGGGCGCCGCCACCCGCCTGCCCAGCGAGAAAAAGCTGGCCAGCTTCCGGGCCTCGGCCGGCATGGTGTTCCAGCACTTCAACCTGTTCCCGCACATGACGGCGCTGCGCAACGTGATGGAAGGGCCGGTCACGGTGCTGCGCCTGCCCAGGAAAGAAGCCGAGGAACGCGCCCGCGACCTGCTGGGCAAGGTCGGCCTGGCCGAACGCGCCGACTACTACCCCGACAAACTCTCCGGCGGCCAGAAGCAGCGCGTGGCCATCGCCCGCGCCCTGGCCATGCAGCCGGCCGTGATGCTGTTCGACGAAGCCACCTCGGCGCTGGACCCCGAGCTGGTAGGCGAAGTGCTGAACGTGATCAAGGGCCTGGCCCGCGACGGCATGACCATGATCCTGGTCACCCACGAAATCGGTTTCGCCCGCGAAGTGGCCGACCAGGTCGTGTTCATGCGCGACGGCGTGGTGGCCGAAAGCGGGCCGCCGGAAGTGGTCATCGGCAATCCGCAGCACGAAGCCACCCGCGCCTTCCTGGCACGCTTTCATCGCACGCCGGGGCTGGAGTCCGCCGTATGAGCACGCCCGGCTTTCTAGGCGTGCTGATGCTGGACACCCGCTTTCCACGGCCGCCCGGCGACGTCGGCAACGCCCTGACCTACGAACGCGCCGGCATCCCGGTGCGCTTTGTCACGGTGCAGGGGGCCTCGCCGCGCAAGATCGTGCAAGAGGCCGATCCCGCCTTCCTGCAGCCCTTCATCGATGCCGCCGTGGGCCTGGCGCGCGACGGTGCCGCGTTGATCTCCACCAGCTGCGGCTTCCTGGCCAGGTATCAGTCGGCGCTACAGGCCGCCGTGCCCGTGCCGGTGGTGACGTCCAGCCTCCTGCAGTGCCGCGGCCTTACGCGCGTGGGCATCGTCACCTTCGATGCGCAATCGCTGTCGCGCGGCATCCTGGACGCGGTCGAGGTGCCGGCCAACGCCATCGTCGAAGGGCTGGCGCCCGGCTGCGAAATGCATGCACGCATCCTGGAAAACAACCCCGTGATGGACCTGGCCGAGGTCGAGCGCAACGTGGTGGATGCCGCCGCCCGCCTGGCGGCGCGGGCGCCCGGCCTGACCGACATCGTGCTGGAATGCACCAACATGCCGCCCTACCGCGACGCGGTGGCGCGCGCCACCGGCCTGCCGGTGCACGACATCGAAACGCTGCTGATCAAGACCTGGCGGGGCCTCGCGGCCTGATCAGTCCGCCATGAAAAACGCCCGCTGCGGGCCTCGGGTCGAGGCTTGCAGCGGGCGTTTTGCCGACCAGGTCGGCGCGCCGGTCAGCCGAGCAGCAAGGCGTCGTCAGACAGCTTTTCGCCGCGCACGCGCTCGAACATGGCCAGCAGGTCGGGCACGTCCATGCCGCGGCGTTCGTCGCCGGACACGTCCAGCACCACCTGGCCCTGGTGCAGCATCACCGTGCGGTCGCCCACGTCCAGCGCCTGGCGCATGCTGTGCGTGACCATCATGGTGGTCAGTTTGTTTTCGGCCACGATGCGGGCCGTCAGTTGCAGCACGAAATCGGCGGTGCGCGGGTCGAGCGCGGCGGTGTGCTCGTCCAGCAGCAGGATGCGCGACGGTTGCAGCGCGGCCATCAGCAGGCTCACCGCCTGGCGCTGGCCGCCCGACAACAGGCCGATGCGGTCGGCCAGGCGGCTTTCCAGGCCCAGGCCCAGCGTGGCCAGGCGTTCACGGAAACCGTCTTTCATCGACGCCTTGACCGCCCGGCTGTAGCCGCGGCGCGCGCCGCGCAACTGCGCCAGCGCCATGTTCTCTTCGATGGTCAGGTCTTCGCAGGTGCCTGCCATGGGGTCCTGGAACACGCGGGCCACGCGGCCGGCGCGGGCCCAGACGGGCTGGCGCGTGACGTCCACACCGTTGATTTCGATCTTGCCGGAATCGATCGGCAGGTCGCCCGACACGGCATTCAGGAAGGTCGACTTGCCCGCGCCGTTCGAACCGATGACGGTGACGAACTGGCCTTCGGGAATGTCCAGCGACAGGCCGCGCAGCGCGCGCGTTTCGATCGGCGTGCCCGCGTTGAAAGTGATCTTGAGGTCTTTTGCGGACAGCATATCAGCGCCCCTTCTTGCCGAGGAGCCGGCGCTTGAGCATGGGGATGACCAGGGCGATGGTGACCAGGACCGCAGTGACGAGGTTCAGGTCTTGCGCCTTCAGGCCGATGAAATCGCTATTGAGGGCCAATGCGATGAAGAAGCGGTAGACGATGGCGCCGATGATGACGGCCAGCGTGGCCAGCACCAGCTTGCGCGACGGCAGGATGCTTTCACCCACGATCACGGCGGCCAGGCCGATGACGATGGTGCCGATGCCCATGGAAATGTCGGAACCGCCCTGGGTCTGCGCGAACAGCGCGCCAGCCATGGCGACCAGCGCGTTGGACAGCGCCATGCCGAACAGGATCATGCGGCCGGTATTCACGCCCTGGGCGCGGGCCATGCGGCCGTTCGAGCCGGTGGCGCGCACCGCCAGACCCGTCTGGGTGGCGAAGAACCAGTCCAGCGCCAGCTTGGCCAGCACCACGATGACCACCAGGATCAGGGGCCGCGCCACGTAGTCCGACAGCCAGCCCGGCTGCAGGATGGTGAAGACGGTGGGTTCGGTGATCAGCGGCACGTTGGGCTTGCCCATGATGCGCAGGTTCACGGAGTACAGCGCGATCATCATCAGGATACTGGCGAGCAGATCCATGATCTTGAGCTTGACGTTGAGCCAGCCGGTGACCAGGCCGGCGGCCGCGCCGGCAAAGGTGGCCGCGATGGTGGCGATGAACGGGTCGGTGCCCGCGGCGATCAGCGTGGCACAGACGGCGCCGCCCAGCGGAAAGCTGCCGTCAACGGTCAGGTCCGGGAAGCGCAGCAGGCGAAAGGAGATAAACACGCCCAAGGCCACCAGGCTGAAGATCAGGCCGATCTCCAGTGCGCCTAACAACGAGAACAATGACATGGGTCAAATCCAATCAGGTAAGGAACGAGCATATTAGAGATTTGAAACGTCCAACTTCTTGCGTTTCGGCATCAGTTTTACCCGAGCTTTTGCAATAAACGTTTCTTGCCGCGTGATTTTCTCTCGATTCCTGCCAAGGCGTCGCCAGGCTTGGCGGCCAGGGCCGCAAGCGGGCTGCTTGATGGACGCTCCGGGGGAGCAAAACGCAGCGTGGCGGCCAGAAGCCGACATGCCGTTCAAGACCAACGCCATCGCGCCGGGCCGCGTGCACCTTGTGGATGCTGCCGCCCTGTGGACCCCGCCTGTCGGCCGGGCAAACAAGAAAACAAGATAAAACAAACCCCGCTCGCGCCGGGTAGGCACGAGCGGGGCGAACCAGCCGATACTTTACTTCACGACCACCGCGGCCGACTTGATGACCGCGTCGGACAGCGTCACGCCTTGCTTGGCGGCCGCGCCCGGGTTCACGTAGAGCTCGAGCTTGTTGATGGTTTCGGACGGGATGGCGCCGGGCTTCTCGCCCTTCAGGATGCGCACCACCACCTTGCCCGTCTGCACGCCCAGGTCACGGTAGTTGATGCCCAGGGCGGCGATGCCGCCGCGCTTGACGCTGTCGGTATCCGAGGCGATCAGGGGGATCTTGGCGTCGTTGCCGACCTTCACCAGCGACTCGTAGGCCGAGACCACGTTGTTGTCGGTGTTGGTGTAGATGACGTCGACCTTGCCGATCAGGCTGCGCGCGGCGGACGCCACGTCAACCGAACGCGGGGCGGCGGCTTCGACCAGGCTCATGCCCGACTTGGGCAGGATTTCCTGCAGCTTCTTGACCACCACGACCGAGTTGGCTTCGCCCGGGTTGTAGACGATGCCGACGCGCTTGGCGTTGGGAACGATCTTCTTGATCAGGTCGACCTGCTTGTCCAGCGCCAGCAGATCCGACACGCCCGTCACGTTGGTGCCCGAGGCGTCCATGCTGGACACGAGCTGGGCGGCAACCGGATCGGTCACGGCGGAATACACCACCGGCACGTCCTTGGTGGCGGCCACGACGGCCTGGGCCGACGGGGTGGCGATGGCCACGATGGCGTCGGGCTTGTCGCCGACGAACTTGCGGGCGATCTGGGCGGCGGTGCCGTTGTTGCCCTGCGCGCTCTGGTACTGCCACTTCAGGTTCTTGCCCGGCTCGTAGCCGGCGGCCTTCAGGGCGTCCTGCACCCCGTCACGCACGGCATCCAGCGCCGGATGCTCGACGATGGCGGTGACCGCCACCGACTTCTGCTGCGCCGACACGGGCGCGGCGATCGCCATCGCCAGCGCCATGGCGCCCACCGTCAGAAAATGTTTTTTCCCGATCAGCATAGATAAGCTCCTTGAACCCTTGGTATTTGTTCATTGTTACGGCTGTTCCGCAGGCTTCCCTGCGGTTCCGGTCCAGCCGTAAAGCCGTATAGTCTAACGTGTCGCAACACAAATTAACTTGGGGGGAATCCCTGAAATGGTGCATGCGCAGCACGCCTGCCCCATGTCGGGGCGAGCGGCGCCAATATACTAAAAGCGCCGCCCCCGCGCGACACGACATCCGCGACATCGCCGTCGCGGCACCTGATTGGCGCCACCCAAAGGCCTTACCATGATCAAACGCGCACTGGGCCGTTCCGGCCTGCAGATCCCTCCCCTGACTTTCGGCGGCAACGTCTTCGGCTGGACCGTCGACGAGGCCGGCACGTTCTCGCTGCTGGACGCCCTGGTTGACGCGGGCCTGAACTTCATCGACACGGCCGACGTGTATTCGCGCTGGGTCCCCGGCAACCAGGGCGGCGAATCCGAAGCCCTGATCGGCAAATGGCTCAAGCGCTCGGGCAAGCGCGACCAGGTCCTGATCGCCACCAAGGTCGGCATGGAGATGGGCCCGGACGCCAAGGGCCTGGCGCCGGCCTACATCCGGCGCTCGATCGATGCGTCGCTGGCACGCTTGCAGACCGACCACGTCGACCTGTACCAGTCGCACAAGGACGACCCGGACACCCCGCTGACCGATACGCTGGGCGAATACGCCAAGCTGATCGCGGCCGGCAAGGTGCGCGCCATCGGCGCGTCCAACTACACGCCGGTGCGCTTGTCCGAAGCGCTGATCGCGGCCGAACGGCACAACCTGCCGCGCTACGAAAGCATCCAGCCCGAATACAACCTGTACAGCCGCGAGCCTTTCGAGGCCGGCTTGCAGGCGCTGGTGAAAGCGCAGGACATGGGCACCATCAACTACTACGCGCTGGCCAGCGGCTTTCTCAGCGGCAAATACCGCAGCCCGGCCGACGTCGGCAAGAGCGCGCGCGGCAAGAAGATCGTCGACACCTACCTGAACGACCGCGGCTACCGCATCCTGAAGGCGCTGGACGAAGTCGCCGAAGACGCCGGCTGCACGCCTGCTCAGGCCGCGCTGGCCTGGCAGATCGCGCAGCCGGGCATCACCTCGCCGATCGTCAGCGCCACGTCGCTGGCGCAACTGGATGAATTGGTGAAGGCGGCCAGCCTGACGCTCACGCGAGACCAGCTGGCCAAGCTCAGCCTGGCCAGCGACTGGCGCTGAAGGGCGATGCCCCGGTGCGGGCCACGGCCCGCGCCGGGTGCATCAGAAGCGCTGCGTCAACGTCACCAGCGCGCTGCGGCCTTCGCCGTAGAACACCGAGTTGTAGAAGCCCATCGAACGGTAGTACTTCTTGTCGGCCAGGTTGCGCACGTTCAACTGCACCTGCGTCTTGTCGCTGAAGTTGTACTGCGCCATCAGGTCGAACAAGGCATAGGGCTTCTGCACGATCGATCCCGACTGCAGGCCGTAATAGGTCTGCGCGCTGGTCTGGCTTTGCCAGCGCACACCGCCGCCCACCGTCAGCTTGTTCCATGCGCCCGGCAGGCGGTAGGCCGTGCTCAGCTTGAGCAGCTGTTCGGGCTGGGTGGTCAGCACCTTCTTGCCGGCGTTGTCCTTGGACTGGCGGTAGGTGTAGCCCAGGAACACGTTCCAGCCCGGCATGACCTCGCCCGCCAGCTCGGCTTCGAAGCCGCGCGTGCGGGTTCCGTCTAGGATGTAGTACCAGCCCTCGTCGTGCGCATAGTCATAGCCGCCGTACTCGGCCACGTCCTTCTGGTCGGTCTGGAACACCGCCACCGACGCGTTCAGGCGCCCGTCCAGGTACGAGGCCTTCACGCCGGCCTCGTAGTTGTGGCCATAGGCCGGGCCCGCCATGCTCCAGTCCCGCGTCTTCACCATCTGCGGCTGGAAGATGTTGGTGTAGCTGACGTAGGCGGTGTAGGTGTCGTTCAGGTCGTAGGTCAGGCCGACGTAGGGCGTGACCTCGGAATACGTATGCGAATAGCCGGTCACGCCGCCGCTGGTCTCGGTGGATTCCCAGCGGGTCCAGCGCGCGCCGGTCAACAGGTGCAGGCTGTCGGTCAGCCCCAGGCGCAGCGTGCCGTACACGCCCGTCTGCTTGTCGCGGTGGGTCTGCGACAGCGCCAGGATGTCCCAGTTGGGGGTGGGCCAGTCACCCGTCCAATGCTTCACGTCGGGAATCGGATAGGTGGCCTGATCGCTGGTGTCCCAGCTCTGGTTCCAGGCATTGATGACCGAATGCGAAAAGCCCAGGTTGAACTGATGGCGCCGGCCAAAGGCGTCAAAGCCGCCGTCCATGGAGCCGCCGTACACGTCCTGGTCGCTGCCGCCCTTGAACTTGCGAAGCAGTGGCGCCGACGAAAAGCCGTCGATCGTCACGGGCACATCAGACGTGAACAGCAGCGGCGCATTGAAGGTGTTTTCCAGCCGCGTGTACGACAGGCGGGCATTCCAGCCGTTGGCAAAGCCGTGCTCGATCTGGGCGAAATATTCGTGCGAATCGGTGTCCCAGCGCGACCACTTGGCGCCCATGGCCTGGCCCTTGGGCCAATCGATGGGCTTGCCGTCGGCATCCAGCGCGGGCAGGCCGCCCCAGCTGATGCCGCTGGGGCGGGTGCGCTGCACCGAGCCGCCGACGCTGACCGTAGTGGCTTCGGCCACATCCGCCTCGATGATGCCGTACAGCACGTCGCGCTTTTTCTTGTACAGGTCCATGGTGTCGCCGCGACGCTCCTTGGCCCCCACCAGGCGGCCGCGCACCGAGCCGGATTCGTTGAACGGCGTGGACAGGTCGATCTCGCCGCGATAGGTGTCTTCGGTGCCGGCCGCGATCTTGGCAATGCCCTGGAATTCACGCGTGGGCCGCTTGCGGATGAAGTTGACCGAGCCGCCCGGATTGCCGGTGCCGCTCATCAGGCCGGTCGCCCCGCGGATGATTTCCACGTGGTCGTAGATCACCGGATCCAGGTTGCCGTCGCCGAACTGGTACAGCCCGTTCAGCGGCTTGACCACACCGTCGAACTGGAAGGTATCCAGCGAAAAGCCGCGTGAATAGTAGGTCAGGCGTTCGGATTCGGCCTGCTGCACGTTCATGCCGGTGGCGTTCTCCATCACGTCGCGCACGCTCGTGATCGAGCGGTCGTCCAGTTGCTGGCGCGTCAGCACGCTGGTGGATTGCGGCGTTTCGCGCTGCGACAGCACCAGGCCGTTGGCCGAGCGCATCCAGTCGGCGGTGTACAGGCCGGAGCCTTCCGTGGTGGCGCCCGCACCCAGCACCACCACCGGCGCCAGTTGCGTGGCCTGCTGGCCCGTGCGTTGCAACAGATAGTCGCCATCGCCTCGGCGCAACGCTTCCAGCTGGGTACCGGCCAGCAGCGCGGCGAAACCCTGATCGATGCCGTAGGCGCCCTGCAGGCCGGGGCTTTGCAGGCCTTCGGTCAGGGCGGGATCGAACGACAGCAGCACCCGCGCCTGCTGCGCGTAACCGGCCAGCGCCGCGCCCAGCGGCCCGGCGGGAATATCGACCACGCGGCCGGCTGCGGCGGGCGGTGCGGCCTGCGCCTGCACGGCTTGCGGGGCCAGGGCGCCGCCGGCCAGGGCGGCCAGCACCAGCGCGGCAAACGCCTTCATGCGCAGGCTGGCCGGCGCGGCGGGATGGGAAGGGGCAAACGGCAAAGACATGATTGGTCAGGGTTCCAGGCAAAGAAAGTCGGGGCTACACCCGTATGCCAATCGAAACCGCGAAAGTGACAGTCCCGCCTGAGATTTTTTTCTAACGGCCCTACGGCCTGGCGCGCAGCGTCACCCAATAGCGCGTATAGCGCTGCGCCTGCACCGGCAGCGCGCGTTCCACCGCCGCCAGGATGCGGTCGGTGTCGCCCAGGGGGAACGAGCCCGAAATCCGCAACCCGGCCACCGCCGGATCGCAGGCCAGCCGGCCGGGCCGGTGGCGGCCAAGTTCGTCGATGAAATCGTCCAGCCGCATATTGTCGGCATACAGCGCGCCCTGCACCCAGGCGGCGGCGTGCGGCGCCGGCCGGGCCGGCTGCACCGCGCCGCCGTCGAAATAGGCGGAAAAGCCGGCCGGCACCGTTTCTGCCGCCTCGGCGCTGGCATGGATGGGCTGGATGCGCACGGCGCCTTCGGTCACGGCCGTCCAGGCCTGGCCGTCCAGCAGCCGCACGGTATAGCGCGTGCCCAGCGCAGTCACCTGCCCCTGCGGCGTCACCACTCGCAGCGGCCGCGGCGGCTGGCGTGCGTCCGGGCGCGACGCCAGGTGCAATTCGCCACGGCGCAGGATGACCAGCCGTTCGGTCGCGGTAAAGCGCACGTCGGCCGCGCTGTCGGTGTTCAGGGTCAGCACACTGCCGTCATCCAGCGCCACGCTGCGGCGTTCGCCCACGCGGGTAGAAAGCGCCGCCGTCCAGGTCTGCCATTGCAGGCCGGCGGCGGCCAGGCCGCCCGCGCCCAGCGCCAGCGACAGGACCTTGAGCGCCTGGCGACGGCCGCGCGAACGCGGCCGGTCCAGCGCGGCAATGCCGGCCTGGCGGTCCACCTGGCCGAACTGGCGCCCCAGTTGCTCGACCCGATCCCACGCCGCGCGGTGCTGCGGGCTGGCGTCCACCCAGCGGCGCCAGGCCGCCGTGTCGGCCGCGCCGGCATCATCCGCGCCCAGCCGCACGAACCAGAGGCTGGCCTCGCGGATCACATCGTCGGAAAGCCTGCCCACCTGGCCGCTCACCACGCCGTCAGGCAATGCTGCATGGCACGCGCCAGGTATTGGCGCACCGAGCTGACCGACACCTGCAGGCATTCGGCGATCTCGGCGTGGCGCAGCCCTTCCAGTTGCGACAACAGGAAGGCGCGGCGCACCTTGGGCGGCAGGCCGTCGAGCAGGCGGTCGATTTCGATCAGTGCTTCCAGCGCCAGGGCCCGGCGTTCGGGCGACGGCGACAGCCCGTCTTCCTGGGCGGCCAGCGTGTCCAGGTAGGCGCGTTCGATGTCGCGGCGCCGGAACAAGTTGACCATCAGGCCGTGGGCGATGGTGACCAGGTAGGCGCGCGGCTCGCGGTAGGCCCGCGCATCGCCGGCCCGCAGCAGCACTTTCAGGAAGGTGTCCTGCGTCAGGTCGGCGGCATCGAACGGGCAGCCGGTCTTGCGCCGCAGCCAATCGCGTAGCCAGGACTGATGCTGCTGGTAAAGCCCCTCGACAGGCGCTTGAGAACCGCTGTGATTCATGGCCATGCGACGGACCGGGTGGATTCATTAATGATAATAGTTATCAATTGTAATCCAATCCGGCCCGCCCGACCATCAATCCAGCTTCACCCCCGAATCGCTGACCACCTTGGCCCAGCGCGAGACTTCGCTGTCGACGAACTTGCCGAACTCGGCGCCCGTCAGCGTCGGCACCGACGAGCCGTTGCTTTCCCAGGTTTCCTTGATCTTGGGCGCGTTCAGGGCCTTGGTGATTTCGGCCGTCATGCGGTCCACAGCCTCGGGCGGCGTGCCGGCCGGCGCCCAGATCGCATACCAGGTCGACACCACGTAGTTCGGCACGCCGGCCTCGGCCGCGGTGGGCACGTCGGGCAGCGACGGCGAGCGCTTGTCGGCGGCCACCGCCAGCGGCTTGATGGTGCCCGAGCGGATGTGGCCGGACGAAGACCCCAGCCCGTCGAAGGCCAGGTCCACCTGGCCGCCGATCAGCGCGGTCAGCATGGGGCCGGCGCCCTGGTAGGGCACGTCCACCAGCTTGATGCCGGTCTGCATGGCGAACAATTCGCCGGCCAGATGGTGCGTGCTGCCCTTGCCGGCCGTGCCGAAGTTGATCTCGCCCGGATGCTTCTTGGCGTAGTCGACGAATTCCTGCACCGTCTTGACCGGCAGCTTGGTGGCATTGATGACGACCACCTGCGGCGGCTGCGCCACCAGCGCGACCGGCACGAAGTCTTTCTGAATGTTGTAGTTCAGGCTCTTGTACAGCGACGGCGCCAATGCGTGGTGCGCCCCGCCCATGAAGAAGGTGTAGCCATCGGGCCGGGCCTTGGCCGCCACGCCCGCGCCGACGGTGCCACCCGCCCCGCCCTTGTTGTCGATCACGACAGACTGCCCCATCTGCAGGGTGAGCTGCTGGGCCAGCGGGCGGGCAAAGGTATCCGTGCCGCCGCCTGCGGGGAAAGGCACGATGAGCGTGATGGGCCGTTCCGGCCAGGATGCGGCGCCGGCGGCGCCGCCAAACCCTGCGGCCGCCGTGGCCAGCAAGGCCGTGGCGAGTATGCGGTATTTCATATTGTCTCCTCTTGCTGCAGCGTGGGGACGGCGCGTTTCCCGCGTCTCGTCTCTTGTGTTTTCTGGATCGGGTGCTGCCAGGGTATTGCGGGGGGTTATGGACTGGCGTGGGGATCGGGCTCCTTGAAAAAAAATGCCGGTCCCCAGGGACCGGCACGGCTTCGCAGCGCTACAGCGTCTGATAGGTTTCGCGGAGCACGTTCTTTTGCACCTTGCCCATCGTGTTGCGGGGCAATTGGTCAACGATGTGCAGCCGCTTGGGCACCTTGAAATTGGCGATGCGCGCCTTCAGTTCGGCCTGCATCGCGGCCGCGTCCAGCGACACGCCTTCCTTGGGCACCACCACCGCCACCACCGCTTCGCCGAAGTCCGCGTGTGGCACGCCGATCACGGCCGATTCGGCCACGCCCGGCATGTCGTCGATCAGGGTTTCGATTTCCTTGGGGTAGACGTTGAAGCCGCCGGAAATGATCAGGTCCTTGCTGCGGCCCACGATCGACAGGTAGTCGGCCGGCACGTCGCGGCCCGCGGATTCGCCGCCCCAGCGGCCGACGTCGCCCGTCTTGAACCAGCCGTCGGCGGTGAATTCCTCGCGCGTCTTTTCCGGCATGCGCCAGTAGCCCGAGAACACATTGGGCCCGCGCACCTGCACGTTGCCGATCTCGCCCGGCGCCAGCGCAATGCCGGCATCGTCCACCACCCGCACCTGCACGCCCGGCAAAGCCCGGCCCACGGTGCCCGCCAGGCGTTCGCCATCGGCCGGCTCATAGGGGTTGGAGGTCAGCATCACGGTTTCGCTCATGCCGTAGCGTTCGAGAATGGCGTGGCCGCTGCGCTGGGCGAAATCGGAAAAGGTCTCGGTCAGCAGCGGCGCCGACCCCGAGATGAACAGGCGCATGTTGGCGCACAGTTCACGGTTGAAACGCTTGTCGGCCAACAACCGCACGTAATACGTGGGCACGCCCATCATCACCGTGCTTTGCGGCAGGTAGCGCAGCGCCAGGTCGGCATCCAGCTTGGGCAGCCAGATCATCTTGGCGCCTGCCAGCAAGGCGCCGTGCGACGCCACGAACAGGCCATGCACGTGGAAGATCGGCAGCATGTGCAGCAGCACGTCGTCCGAACGCCAGCCCCAGTATTTGTGCAGCACCTGGGCGTTGGATGCCAGGTTGCCATGCGACAGCATTGCGCCCTTGCTGCGGCCGGTGGTACCCGACGTGTACAGGATTGCAGCCAGGTCATCCGGCTTGCGCACCACGGTCTTGAACGTCTGGGGCAGGCCGCCCGCGGCATCCAGCAGCGTGCCGCTGCGGTCTTCGTCCAGCGTATAGACATGGGCGCAGCCGGCCTTGTCGGCAGCGCGTTGCACCCAGTCGCGGTTCTTGCTGGCGCACACCACCACGGCGGGTTCCGCGTTGCCCAGGAAGTACTCGATCTCGGCTTCGCGATAGGCCGTGTTCAGCGGCAGGTACACCAGCCCCGCGCGCAGCGTGGCCAGGTACAGCAGCAGGGCCTCGGGCGATTTCTCGACCTGCACCGCCACCCGCGCGCCCTCGGGCAGCTTGAGCGAACTGAGCAGATTGGCCAGGCAGGCGGTGGCCCGGTCGATGTCGTCCCAGGTGTAGGCAAGGTCGGGCGTCTCCAGCGCGACCTGCTTGCGGTTGGCGGGAAATCCGCCTTGCAGCACAGCGTATAGGTTGGCGTTGCTCACCGTATTCAATCTCCGGAAAAAAGAGGGTCTACGCCGGCCAGGAAGGCACGCACGCCTTCCTTGTGGTCGCGGCTGTCGGCGTAGGAGAAATAATCCTGGTATTCGTCTTCGGTCAAGGCGCCGCCACGGGCCAGCCGGGCGGACAGGCGCTTGTTGATGCGGGCGGCCAGCGGCGCGCCCTGGGCGATGCGTTCGGCGCTGCGGCGCGCCTGGGCGGCCACATCGGCATCGGCCACGATGCGGGTCAAAAGGCCCAGTTCGCGGGCCTCGGCGGCGCCGAACACGCGGCCTTCCAGCAGGATGGCAAGCGTGGCCGCGCGTCCCGCCAGCGCCAGCAGGCCGCGCATTTCATCGGGCGCCATGGGAAAGCCCAGCCGGTTGATCGGCACGCCGAAGCGGGCGGATTCCCCCGCGATGCGCAGGTCGCACTGGCTGGCGATTTCCAGCCCGCCGCCCACGCACACGCCTTCGATCTGGGCCACCACCGGCTGCGGACATTCGGCCACCGCCCGCAGCGCGGGCGCCAGCACCTCGCGGTGGTAACGCTGCACACCCGCGGCGTCGGCGCGTTCGACCGGAAATTCGCGAATGTCGGCGCCCGCAGCAAAATTGCCGCCCTCGCCGCGGACCACCACGCAGCGCAGCGCGTCGTCCTGCGCGATGCGTGTGAACACATCGCGCAGCTCGTGCCACATGGCCACGGTGATGGCGTTCAGGCGGCCCGGGTGCGATAACGTCACCCAGGCCAGATGGCCTTCGCGCTGCAGCAGCACGCGGCCGGCCACGTCGTCTGTCATGTCCCCTCCCGAGTTTGTCTGCGGGCCTGCCGGCATGGCACAGGCCCGCGCTCTTCTGTATTTATTACCGGGCGGCGCGGCCGTCAGGCCACGCGCCCCACGCTGCGGCTGACCTGGGGCTTGCCATCGTGCAGCCGCGCCAGGTTGTCGTCGAGTTCATCCAGGTCGTACAGGTAGTTGACCATCAGCGCGCACGACTGCTTGAGTCCCTTGGCCGAGGTATCGGCCGCCCAGTTCAGGCGTTCGATGCGCGCGCCGTTGCCCAGGTGAAAGCGCGCCACCGCGTCCACCGGCAGGCCGTTCTTCATGGATTGCAGGTAGTGCGCGGCCAGCCGGAAGGCGGCGCGCTTGACCACATCGGGCGTCTTTTTCGCCTGCGCGGCTCGCGCCAACCGGGCCACCCAGCGCTGGCCATCGGGCACACCGGCACGCTTGCGCGCCTTGGCCCGCGCCTTGTCTTCGCGCACGATGGCTTCGACCGCGTCGGCGTCCAGCTTGCCCAGCCAGTCGGCAAAGCCGGGAATCGGCGACAAGGTCGCGAACGACTTGAGCTTGGGCAGCTCTTCCAGCAATTGCTCGACCACGCGCTTGAGCAGGAAGTTGCCGAAGCTGATGCCCTTCAGGCCCGGCTGCGTGTTCGAGATGGAATAGAAGATCGCCCAGCGCGCCTTGTCCAGGTCCTGGCTGGGCGCATCGCTGTCCAGCAGCACCTGCACGTTGTCGGCCATCTGGCTGGCAAAGGCGACTTCGACGAAGATCAGCGGCACGCCCGGCATCTGCGGATGGAAATAGGCGTAGCAGCGGCGGTCGGGCGCAACCCGGTGGCGCAGGTCGTCCCACGATTTGATCTCGTGTACGGCCTCGTAGATGATCAGTTTTTCCAGCAGCGACGCGGGCGAATCCCAGGTCAGCGGGCGCAGTTCGAGCAGGCCCACGTCGAACCAGGCCGACAGCAGGCCTTCCAGGTCTTTGTCCAGCGCCTGGATGCCCGCCACCTGCTTGCGCCAGCGCAGCATGTCGGCGCGCAGTTCCACCAGGAAGCGCAGGCCCAGCGGCTGCGCATTGAAACGCTTGAACAGGCGCACGCCTTCGCCGGCCTCGCCCGCGAAACTGCCGCGCACCTGCGCCAGCGCGGCCAGCATCAGGCGGCGGTCCTTGCCGTCGGCCGCGCCGTATTGCTCGCACCAGCGCCGCGCCAGCTTGTTGGCGGCCACGTCGGTCAGGCGCGCCTCGAACAGGCGCCGCACTTCGGATTCGCTGGGCAGGCGGCCGCGTTCCCACAGGCGCCCCAGGCGCGTGATCAGGCTGCCGGCCTCGTTGGCGGCCGACTCCACGGTGTCGGATTCGGGCTCAGGCGTGCGTGCGCCGCGCGCGGGCGCGAGATTGGCGGGTGCGTTCATGGGCGGGTTCCTCAGCAACGGGAAGGTCGGAAAACGGCGTGTCCTGCGGATCGTCGGCGGCCAGGGCGCGCAGCACTTCAAGTTGGCGCATCAGGTGGTGGCGGGCCAGCGCTTCCGCGCGTTCGCCATCGCGGGCGCGCAGGGCCTCGAAGATGGCCAGGTGCTCGCCGCAGGATTCCTGGATGCGGCCGGGCCAGGCCAGGCTGCGGTGGCGCGACAGGCTCAGCACCTTGCGCAGGTTGCCCACCATGTCCACCAGCCATTGGTTGCCGGCCAGCGCCTGCACGGCCTCGTGGATCAGGTAGTTGGTCTGGTAATAGGCGTCGATGCGGCCGGCGGCGGCATGGCCGGCCAGCGCCTCGTGCAGCGGCGCCAGCGCCGCCAGTTGCGCATCGGTGGCCTTGCGCGCGGCTTCGAAGGCGCAGCGGCCTTCCAGCATGGCCATCAGCGGAAAGATGTCTTCGAGGTCTTGCGGGGACAGTTCATTGACGAAGCACCCGCGGCGCGGCTCCAGCCGCACCAGGCCTTCGGTGGCCAGCACCTTCAGCGCCTCGCGCAGCGGCGTGCGGGAAATGCCGAGTTCGCCGGCCAGTCGCAGCTCGTCGATCCATTCACCGTTGCTGAGCGCGCGGGCGTGGATCATGCCCCGCAGGCGATCCGCGACTTCCAGGTACAGGGCTTGCCGGACGATGGGTTGGGTCATGGGCTGACGGCCGGAATGCGCCGTAATTCATAATTATGAATAAGCCCATCATATCCCTGGCGGTCGGATTCCGGCTAGCCGGACAGCTAAGGATTTGCCCTAACCCGCCGCGACAGAACGCGCGGGCGGGCCGGGACTTTCGGGGAATCAGAAGTGCAGAATCCCGTCGACGGCGTGGCGGGTCAACGAACGCGCCCAGCGGCGGGCCGGCAGGCCGTACCTGGACTCGACCACCTCGGCGCGCGCCAGCAGCTCGGCCGGCGTGATCGCCAGGCGCGGGCCGGAAAACGCCAGCACGATCTGGTTGCCCGCGTCGATTTCAGGCAGCAGCACGATGCGGTCGTCAAAGGCCTTGGACAGGTTGTCGATGTTCTTGCCGAAGCTTTCGTGGCGGCCGAACAGGTTCACCGCCACCACGCCGACCTCGCCCAGCACCCGGCGGCAGTCGCGATAGAACTTGACGCTGTCGCGCACCGGACCGGCGGCGGACGCGTCGTACAGGTCCACCATCAGCACCGGGCAGCGGCCGGCGTTGGCGGGGTCGGCCGCCCAGACGGCGGCATCGTCGTGTTCGACCGTGAGCCGGTTTTCGCCGGGCAGGCGGAAGAACATATGGCAGGCGGCGGTCACGCGCGGATTCCATTCCACCGCCAGCAAGGGGCTGCGCGTGTGCTTGACGCAGAAGCGCGCCAGCGACCCCGCGCCCAGGCCGAACATGCCGATGGCCTCTTCCTTGGGCGGTTCCAGGAACAGCAGCCAGGCCAGCATCTGGCTGGTGTATTCCAGCACCAGTTCCGACGGGTTCTTGATGCGCATGGCGCCCTGGACCCATTCGGTGTTGAAGTGCAGATAGCGCACGCCGTCCACTTCGGACAGGGTCGGCTGGTCCAGTTCAGAGGGGAATTTGGATTTGTACATGGCGCGATTGTAGGGCCGGCGGGCGGGGCCGGCCCCG
>NZ_AYMF01000015.1:0-78245 GCF_000633435.1 Achromobacter sp. DH1f
ACCCCGCCACTGGCGGGTTTTTTGTTGGCCCGCCGGTTGGTTTCTTTCCTGAAGGCAAGCCATGCAAACCACGCTTTCCCGCGATACTCCCACGCCGACATTGCATTTTCTGTGCGGCAAGATCGGCGCCGGCAAATCCACCCTGGCCGCACAACTGGCGTCGCAGCCGCGCACGCTGCTGATCAGCGAAGACGCCTGGCTGGCGGCACTGTACCCCGGCGAGATCCTGGACGTGGCCGACTATGGCCGCTGCGCCGGCCGGCTGCGCAATGCCATGGGCAGCCACGTGGCCGCGCTGGTGCAAGCCGGGCTGTCGGTGGTGCTGGACTTTCCCGCGAACACCCGCCGCAGCCGTGAATGGCTGCGCGAGGTTGCCACGGCCGCGGGCTGCCCGCAGCAGCTGCATTTCCTGGATCTGCCGGACGAGGTCTGCAAGGCGCGGCTGCGGGCGCGCAATGCGTCGGGCACGCATCCCTTTACCACCAGCGAGGCGCAGTACGACGCGATCACTGCTTATTTCGTGGCGCCGCAGGATGATGAGGGATTCGAGATCGTGCGGCATGCGGCCCCCGACGAGCGGCCACGCGAAAACTGATACCGATTTATCTATGCTGTGTGCTGAATAGGGTATGGCAGGTGCCAAGGCCAGCCCTGCTGCGCACTCTGCAATATTGTCGTCATTTCGTTCAGCATAATGTCAGGTTGACTTTCACGGTGCTCTATGTGGCTATCCGTGCAGCCCTGACGTGCGGTTCTGTGCTTGCTGTCATCACGCCACGGCGATCTTAGGGAATATCTCATGGACAAATTCTGGACATACGAAGAACTGACCCGGGCAACCGAGGAAAAAATCCAGGCCTTCGCAGCCACGGTGAGCGTGCTGCCTCGTGATCCGGCCACGCTGGACTCGTCTCGCGTGTCATTTCTTTCTCGGGCTGACGGCGCCTATGCCCTTTGGGTCACGGTTACCGAAGGCGTGCAGCTCGAAGCGGACGTCAAACGGTTGCGCGCGATGGTTGATGCGATAGCAAAGGAAATCTACCAGCACGTTCCCGATCCGCGGCCTGCAAGTGAAAGAGGTTGGAAAACGAAAAGGGAATGGACAGATGAAGAGGTCCAGGTCGCGGTTCAGCGGTTGAAGGAAAAGGTTCCTGAGGTATGGCAGGAGATTTATCAAGTTGAGAAAGCCGGCGGCGACATTGATGGTCTGGACGCGCTGACCATGGAACTCGCGCATCTGGCCGGGATGTATCCGGATGCGGATCTACTGGACGTCAACAGACTCCATCGAAAAGTCGACCTCATGCGCAGAAAAGAGCTGGGCCTGATCTGATTCGTGAAATCCACTGAGTGAGTCTGGAAACGATGACTACGCCGTTCTACCTTGATGCCGTATCCCTGATCAACACTTTCGAAGGTGGAGGTGTCAAAGGGCTTGATGCGATAGGCGCGTGGGCAAATGCTCGTGGCCTGGAAATGGTTGTAGCGGACCTGGTCATTTTCGAACTCGATAAGCCCGGGTCTAGCGGCGCATCTCCGGAGCTGACATCCTGGATAGAGCGAAATGCCAAGACGGTGACTACCAACGAATACAAACTGTTCGCTCAGTATGTCGAGGATTCGCGCGCAGGCATTCCTAACAATTATGTTCCGAAGGACAAAGGCGAGCGTGCCATTGTCGAGTTGCTGGACCAGCTTTCGCCAGATGAACGAGCCAAGGCAACCGTTTTTTCGGAGGATGGATACTTTCGAAACAACGTCAAGTACAAAGACTTCACCTATGGCCCGTCGGAGGTGTTGTCGCAGGCCGCAGCGAAAAAATTGATATCGATGGACGACTACGTCCAATTGCGCGACGGATTCAGGCAGAACAACACTTATAACCCTTTGAAAAAGAACGGAGGCTACTCCAAGGCGCTGGACAAGTTCGTCGACCCGTCCGACATCAGCAGCTATCAAAAAGGAGGGGCCGGCGCGATCAGTGTCAGGACCCTCAAGATCATCACGAAGGGCGCGGCAATGCTGGGCGGCGCCGCAATGGTGTTCGACATCGGCACGAGCACCGCCCAAGCCGCCCAGGAACTCGGCAAGGGCAACCCAGGCGAGGCCACCCATATCATGCTGCAATTGGGCGCAAGACTGTACGCAAGTACGCAGGGGGCCTTGCTTGGGGCACGGCTAGGCGTGCAGGGTGGACTGGTCTTCGGCCTGCCGGGTGCGCTGCTGGGAGCGCTGGTCGGCGCGGTCGGCGGGGGAATGGCAGGCGATGCGGCCGCCGGATTGACCGTCGACAAGCTCTGGGCGGCAGCGGGCAAGCTGCTTGGGCTGCTTCAGAACAACGAGTACATCAAGGAACCGGAGTTTCCGGGTTCCCTGCCGTTCCTCTCCGACGAGAAGGAATACCGCAGGGAACTGGCCACTTCCGGCATGCCGCAGGACCTGATCGACCAGGTCGTCGATTCGATCAAGAAGGGCGGGGAACTCGTAGACATCCAGAGCCTCAGGCACGAGGTCGACAATGCGAAGAATCAACCAGGCAGTGAACAGCAGCTGGTCAAGGTGACTCAGTATCAGATCGACGATTGGCAGAATGTGACCGTGATCGAAGGCGATCGCGAGATCACAAAGATCTATAACAACAAGGTGGAAGTCACGAAGTATTCCGAGTCGAATCAAGCGGATCCGACGTGGGTCTATCAGGAAAAATGGGCTCGACAGGAGTTCGTTGGCCAGGACGGAAAAACGGTCGTCAGCCGTGAGCATTTTCTCGACGGAATCTTGCCAAAGGAGGTCGCGCATGAGTATCGGGCCGTGCCTCCCGAAGACGTGACGCCGGAACGGTACGCGCAGATTCAGCGGGAACTTAAAGACTACCAAGCGCGCGTGGAGGAATTGGCCAGAAAAAAGGCGCAGGAAAAGTCCCTGACCATACCGGAGATGCTGGCGGAACTAGGCTGGCCGCAGGTGCCCGCGACAGAGCCGTCGGCGCCGGTCGGGGGGACGTCTACCCATCCCGCCGGAGAGCTCCCGCCCTATCCGGGACCGCCGTTCCATCCCTGGCCCGGCTACTACCATTTCATGGATGGAAACTGGTATTACTCCGGCCCGCCGCCGCAGGCATGGGATGCGTGGGTGTGCGTCGATGGCTTCTGCGGTCCCGCCCCGTATGAGATGGGTTCGCCGATCGTTCTGGATCTGGACCGCAATGCGATGCTGGATATTGTGCCGACAGGTGAGCGCAGCTACCTGGTGAGATCGGCGGCGACGTTTGACTTCAATGCCGATGGCTTGCCGGACAAAACAGCGTGGGTTGGCCCGAAAGATGGCTTTCTGATCATCGACCTGAACAAAGATGGCAGTTTCAACCCGGATGGCGTCGTCGACCAGACCAAGGAACTGGCCTTTACCGCTTGGAAGACCCAGGAACAGTGGAAGCAGGAATTGTTGGCCCAGGGCCTGAATGCCGACAAGCCGGTGACGGACATGCTGGCCCTGCGGTTGCTGTTTGACGCCAACCAGGATGGCATCCTGGACGCCCGGGATCCGTATTGGGATAGCTTTCGCGTGTGGCAAGACAAGAACCAGAACGGAATTTCCGATGCTGGCGAGCTGACGACACTGGACCAGGCCGGTATACAGTCCATCAGCCTGGCGCCGACCCCTCAGGGCGCAATGGTCTTTCCGGACGGATCGGCAATCACGGGCACCAGCCAGGTGCAGATGGCGGACGGCTCGCATATGCTGGCCGGTGATGTTTCCCTGCGTTATCTGCCGTCAGGCGGCCCCAAGTCATCCTGATCATGGCGATTCGCCGAGCGGAATAATCTGTGTCAATGGATGCTGTATTGCTATCGAAGGGGGACGCTCCCGTCGATACGGGGCTGACTTGCCTGGTCTTGTTGGCGCGATATCACCAGACCGCGGTCGACGAGGATCAGCTGGCGCATGAGTTTCGTCCGCCGGGGGCTAGCTTCGGGGTCACGGAGATATTGCTGGCTGCCCGCAAGCTTGGTTTGCAGGCGGCCATGCGGCGAGTGCGGACGGCTCGCCTCGCCACGACTCCCTTGCCCGCGATTGCGCAGGCACGAGACGGCTCGTTCTTCATTCTTGCCCGCCACGATGCCGGAAAAGCGACCATTCAAGAGGCCGGAGCTTCAGGGCCGCAGGAACTGGACGAACAGGCCTTGCACGAGAAGTGGGCGGGCAAACTGATCCTGCTGACTTCGCGGGCTTCGTTGACGGCGAGCCTGGCCAAGTTTGACTTCAGCTGGTTCATTCCCGCGGTTGTGCGATACCGGAAGATCCTGGCGGAGGTCTTCATTGTTTCTTTGGTGATCCAGCTGTTCGCGTTGGTCACGCCCTTGTTTTTCCAGGTGGTGATGGACAAGGTGCTGGTGCATCGCAGTTTCACGACGCTGGATGTCATCGCGGTGGGCCTGCTGGTGGTGGTGGTGTTCGAGGTCGTGTTGACGGCGTTGCGCAGCTATGTCTTTGCCCATACCTCCAGCCGTATCGATGTGGAACTGGGAGCGCGCCTGTTCCGCCACCTGGTCAATTTGCCGCTGTCCTATTTCCGGGCACGGCAAGTCGGCGCCTCGGTGGCCCGGGTGCGGGAGCTGGAGAACATACGCGCATTCCTCACGGGAAACGCAATCACGGTTGTGCTGGATCTGATCTTTTCCGTGGTCTTTCTGGGCGTCATGGCTTACTACAGCTTATGGCTGACCCTGATCGTGGTGGTCTCGCTGCCCTGCTATTTTCTGGTCTCTCTCGCCTACACCCCGGTACTGCGTGCTCGCCTGGACGAGAAGTTCAACCGTGGCGCCGAAAACCATGCGTTCCTGGTCGAGACCATCAGCGGCATAGAGACCGTGAAAGCCAGCGCTGTAGAGCCGCAATGGATACGCCGTTGGGACCAGCAACTGGCGGCCTATGTCATGGCGGGGTTCCGCAGCGCCTCCATCGGGACCTTTGCCCATGGGGCCGTGTCGTTGATCGGCAAGCTGGTGACCGTGGCGACGATGTGGTTGGGCGCCAAACTGGTGATTGATGGGGCATTGACGGTGGGCCAATTGATTGCCTTCAACATGCTGGCTGGCAATGTCGCAGCACCAGTCATGCGGTTGGCGCAGCTGTGGACGGACTTTCAACAGGTCGGCATTTCGGTGCAGCGACTGGGCGACATTCTCAATGCCAAGGCGGAAACGCATACTCCCAGGCCCGCGTTGCCCGCTGTGCACGGCGCGATTGAGTTCGATGGCGTGCAATTCCGTTATGCCCCCGGGGCGTTGCCAGCCTTGAGAGGCGTTTCCTTATGCGTTGCCCCTGGCGAGACGATTGGCATTGTCGGGCGTTCCGGCTCGGGAAAGAGCACGTTGACCAAGCTGGTGCAGCGTCTTTATCAGCCTGAGCAGGGCAGGATACTGATAGATGGCATCGACATTTCCACGATCGACGCCAGTTCATTGCGCAGACAGATTGGCGTGGTTCTGCAAGACAATGTGCTGTTCAACCGCAGCATTCGGGAAAACATCGCGCTGCATGATCCCGGGGCGGGACTCGAGCAGGTGATTCAGGCCGCCAAGCTTGCAGGTGCCCACGAGTTCGTCAGCGAGTTCCCCGAAGGCTACGACACGATGGTCGGGGAGCATGGCGCCACGCTGTCAGGCGGGCAGCGCCAGCGTATCGCGATTGCCCGGGCGCTGATGGCCGATCCCAGAGTCTTGATTTTCGATGAGGCGACCAGTGCGCTGGATTATGAATCCGAGCGCATCATCCAGCAGAACATGCGGGCAATTTGCCAGGGACGAACCGTACTGGTCATTGCTCATCGTCTGTCCGCCGTGCGGGGCGCCCATCGCATTGTCGTGATGGAGCGGGGTTCCATCATTGAAGAAGGAACGCATGCCGAGCTGGTGTCCAGGGCAAACGGCCAGTACGCCGCGCTTTATCGCATGCAGCAAGGATAGGTCCGATGAGCTTGCGCCTTTCGTTGGCCGCTTGGCGTGATCTGCGCCGGCGCTATGTTCAAGTTTTCCGGCATTCCTGGGGCATGCGCAAGGAATGGGACAGCAAACGGTATGAGGCGGCTGAAACTGAATTCCTGCCTGCCGCGTTGGCTTTGCAGCAACGGCCTGTCTCGCCCGCGCCGAGGGTAGCGATGTGGCTGTTGATTCTTTTTTGCGTCGTCGCGTTGCTGTGGTCCACCTTCGGTAGGGTCGACATCGTCGCCACGGCCCAGGGGAAAATCATTCCTACGGAAGGTACGCAAGTCATCCAGCCGATCGGAACCGCCGTGATCAAGGCGATTCACGTGCGGGAAGGCAGCCTCGTCAAAGAAGGCGATCTGCTGGTTGAACTGGATGGAACATCGACCACGGCCGAGAGACAGCGCATACAAAATGATATGCAGGCCCAGCAGTTGCAAGCCGGTTTGGCAGAGTCGCTGCTGCACGCGCTGGAAACCGGACGGGCGCCGCGCGTGTCGTTGTTTGATGCGGATTCTCCAGAAAGGGCAAGCGCGCAGCGCTTGGCCGACGGGGAACATGCCGCCCTGCAGAACAAAATGGCCGGCATCGACGCTCAATTGCTGCAGCGGCAGGCGGAGTTGGCCACCACCATGGCCCAGGTGCGCAAGTTGGAGCGTGTGGTGCCTATTGCCCGGCAGCGAGCGGGTTCCCTGAAAGAGCTGGCTGACGCACAGTATGTTGCCCGCAACACCTATCTGGATCGGGAGCGGGAACGTATCGAACAGGAATCCGAGTTGGCGGTACAGCGTGGCCGCCTGCTCGAGATCGAGGCCGCTATCGCGCAGGCCCGGCAGCAGCGTGCGACGTTGATGGCGGAATCGCGCTACGCGAACTTGACGCGCGGCAATGAAGCGCGCCAGAAGCTGGCCCTGTTGGAGCAGGATCTGGTGAAGGCGAGGCAATCGGAACAGTTGACCCGCTTGGTCGCGCCGGTCAGCGGCACCGTTCAGCAACTGTCGGTCCGGACGTTGGGCGGCATCGTCACGTCGGCACAATCCCTGATGCTGGTGGTGCCTGACAGGGACACGCTCGAGGTCGAGGTGTTTCTGGAGAACAAGGATGTGGGTTTCGTGCTTGCCGGCCAACAGGTCGAATTGAAGGTGGAGACGTTTCCGTACACCAAGTACGGCGTCATACCGGGCACGGTGTCTTCGATTTCGAACGACGCCATAGAAGACGAAAAGCGTGGTTTGATTTATGCGGTGAGAATTGCCATGGCGCGTTCTTTCATGGTGGTCAATGGACAGACGATCCGGCTGGCTCCAGGGATGGCTGTGACCGCGGAAGTCAAGACGGGAAGACGCCGGGTAATCGAGTTTTTCCTGGATCCTCTCATGCGGCATACGGCAGAAAGCCTTCGGGAGCGCTGATGGAAGGGCGTCTGGATAGATCGAAGGCTCGCCGGCTGGCTTCAACGTGTGTCGGCGTTCTGGCGGCGTTGGCTTGCTGGCCAGCCGCTCAAGCTCAGGCGGCTGATTTGCTTGCGGTGTACAGGTTGGCGATAGCGCACGATCCCGGGCATCGAGCCGCCCGCAAGGAACGGGACGCGATTGTCGAAGAACGCGATATCGGCCGGGCGGGTCTGTTGCCCAGGATTTCCTATCAATATCAGACGTCTCGCAGCAATGCTGAATTGTCCCAGCCTGATCTGTTCGGAAATGCGGCAACGACCAACCGTTCGTATAGCAGCTATTCGTCTCAATTGAACCTGCAGCAACCCGTGTTTGATTGGCGTGCGATTTCGGGATATCGGCAGGGTGTTGCCCGGGCAGATTTTGCACAGGCCCAATTCATGGGGCGTGAGCAGGAGCTGGCAGTCCGGGTCACACAGGCGTACACGGATGCCCTTTACGCGATGGATCTTCTGGATCTGGTTCAGGCGCAGCGACGCGCCTATCGAGAGCAGCTATCGGCCAACGCGCACCGGCTCGAAGCGGGTGAGGGTACCAAGACGGATATGCTGGAAACCCAGGCGCGCTATGACCTGACCCTTGCTCAGGAAGTCGAATCGCAAGACGCGCTGGACGCGGCGCTGCGCGAACTGCAGGGCATTACAGGCCAGGCATGGCAGATTGGCGAATTGGCGCCGCTGCGTCGAGAGTTTCAGATACAGCCGCTGGTGCCCGGTGCGTTTGGCCAATGGCAGGCGCAGGCAGTGCGGCATAACCCGGAACTGCAGGCGATGGCCCATGCAATAGAGGCAGCGGGTAGCGAAGTGGAAAAGGCCCGATCGGGCCACCTTCCGAAAGTGGCGCTGTACGCGTCCGCCGGCCGCAATCGTTCGGTTTCCGAAAGTACCTATGACCAGCGTTACGTCACAAACAGCGTGGGTGTGCAGATCGATATCCCGCTCTATGCCGGGGGAGGCGTATCGGCCGATTTGCGCAGAGCCGTCGACGGCCAGGACAAGTTGCGTTACGAACGCGACGCCAAGATGGCAGAAGTGCTCAACGGTTTGCGCAAGCAGTTCAACCTGTTCAACAGTAGCGCAGCGAAGATACGGGCATACGAATTGGCGGTGGCGTCGAGTCGGGAGCTGGTGACAGCAATGAAGCGAAGCGCGGCGGGCGGCGAGCGGGTCAACGCCGATGTACTGGATGCGGAACAGCGCTATTACGAGGCATTGCGCAACCTGGCACAGGCGCGTTACGCCTATCTTCAGTCGTGGGTGAAGGTGAAATGGTACGCCGGCACGTTGACGGAGGCGGATATGGCTACGGCCTCCAGGTATTTTCAGCTGCGAGAAATGGGCGGTGCGGCTGGGAGCAATCCAGGCCAATGGGCTCGCTGACGCGCCGCCGTGCCACCGCTGTGCCGGCATATCATCGGCCTGCTATGATTACTGGATAAATAACCAGTCATCCGGCGCCGCCGATGCTTGCCCCGCACCGCTACTACTACCTGCACAATTTCCAGCGCGCCCTGGCCTGGGTCGGCGAACGCTATGCCGACCTGCTGGACGACCGCGAACGCCGCTTCATGGCGGATTTCGCGGCGTTGCCGCAGGCATCGCAGGCGTTGCTGGTGCGCATGCTGATGCGGCGCGGGCCGTGGTTTCGGGCCAGCCGCCTGGTCTACGAAGAAATCCCCGATACGGCGGACGCCGCGGCGCCGTTGCTGGCGCTGGGTTGGCTGGATGCCGATGCCCCCATGACGCTGGACGAACTGTTCGGGCTGCATACGCGGCCCGAACTTGACCGCATGTTCGCCGGGGCGGTGGCGCGGGGGGCGCGCAAGGCCGACTGGCTTGAAACCTTGCGGGCCACCCAGCCCGATGCCCAAGCCTATGCCGACTGGACCGACCTGGCCGACCCCGCCTGGCGCGTCGACGTGGCTGACCTGTGCGAGCGCCTGCGCCTGATGTTCTTTGGCAACCTGCACCAAGATTGGTCCGAATTCGTGCTGGCCGACCTGGGCGTGTTCCAGTACGAAGCGGTGCCGCTTGATGCGGCCTCGCGGGCCTTTCAGTCGCGCGACGACGTCGACCGCTACCTGGCGCTGCACGCCTGCCGCCGCGCGCTGGACGATGTGCCGTACGACCTGTTGGACCTGGACGCCCTGTTGCGGGCGGTGGCCGACTGCGCCAGCGCCAATGCCTGGCTGGAAAAACGCCGCGCCAAGGTATTGCTGCGCATCGGCCAGGCGTGCGAGCGCGCGCAGGACTGGCCCGCGGCCCAGCGGGTCTATGCCCAGTGCGCCTATCCCGGTGCGCGGCACCGCCACATTCGCGTGCACGAACGCATGGAACGCTTCGACGACGCGCTGGCGCTGGCCTTGCAGGCCCAGGCCCAACCCGAAAGCGAAGAAGAAACCCAGCGCCTGGCGCGCATGCTGCCGCGCCTGCGCCGCAAGCTGGGCCACGGCGCGCCGCGCGGTGCGGCCGCGGCGCCGGTCGTGCGCATCGACCTTGAACTGAACCGGCCCCAGCCGCCCGCGCCCGTGGAATTCGCCGCGCGCGACCACCTGCACCGCGATGATTCGCCCGTGCACTACGTGGAAAATACGCTGATCAATTCCTTGTTCGGGCTGTTGTGCTGGCCGGCGGTGTTCGCGCCGCTGCCGGGGGCGTTCTTTCACCCGTTCCAGCGCGGCCCGGCCGACCTGGAAGCGCCGGATTTCCACGCGCGGCGCCAGGCGCTGTTCGCCGAATGCCTGGCGCAACTGGATACCGGCCAATACCGCGCCACCATCCGCCAGCGCTACACCGACAAGCAGGGCGTGCAGTCGCCGTTCGTGTTCTGGGGCGCCTTGTCCGATGCCCTGCTGGACCAGGCGCTGGATTGCCTGCCGGCCGCCCACCTGAAATTGTTCTTCGAACGCTTGCTGCGCGACGTCAAGGCCAACCGCTCGGGCTTGCCCGACCTGATTCGTTTCTGCCCCGATGCGCCGGGCTATGAACTCATCGAAATCAAGGGGCCGGGCGACAAGCTGCAAGACAACCAGATTCGCTGGCTGGCGTATTGCGCGGCGCACGGCATCCCGGTGCGCGTGTGTCATGTCACGTGGCGCGAGGCCGCGGCATGAGCTATGCGGTGGCGGTGCGCGCGCTGTGTGAATTCACCGCCCGCGAGGGCGACCTTGACCTGCGCTTCACGCCGGCGCCCAGCGGGCTGGAAGGCATGGCCGGCCATGCCGTGGTCACCGGCAGGCGCGGGCCGGCCTACGAAACCGAGGTCGCGCTGTCCGGCCAGTACGACACGCTGCTGGTGCGGGGCCGCGCCGACGGCTACGACCCCGTGGCCAACCGCCTGGAAGAAATCAAGACCTACCGTGGCAGGCTCGACAGCGTGCGCGACAACCACCGCGCCGCGCATTGGGCGCAGGCGCGGGTCTATGCGCACCTGCTGTGCCAGGCGCGCGGCCTGGCCCAGGTGCAGGTGGCCCTGGTGTATTTCAACGTGGCCACCGAAGAAGAAACCGTGCTGGCCGAAAGCCGCGATGCGGCCTGGCTGGCGGCGTTTTTCCAGGAACAATGCAGCCGCTTCCTTGCGTGGGCGGGCACCGAACTGGCGCATCGCCAGGCGCGCGATGCGGCGCTGGAAAAACTGGCGTTTCCGCATGGCGAATTCCGTAGCGGACAACGCGAACTGGCGGTGTCCGTGTACCGCACGGCGCGCGATGGCCGTTGCCTGATGGCGCAGGCGCCCACCGGCATCGGCAAGACGCTGGGCACGTTGTTTCCGTTGCTCAAGGCCAGCCCGGGTACGGGGCTGGACAAGGTGTTTTTCCTGGCAGCCAAGGGGTCGGGGCGAGGCTTGGCGCTTGACGCCCTGGATACCCTGAACGCGCAGCCGGCAGCGCCCGGGCTGCGGGTGCTGGACCTGGTGGCACGCGACAAGGCCTGCGAGCATCCTGACAAGGCCTGTCATGGCGATTCCTGCCCGTTGGCGCAAGGGTTCTACGACCGCCTGCCGGCGGCGCGCGAGGCGGCGCTGGCGGTAATTCAAGATGAACCTCACGGCCGCCTGGATGCGCCCACCGTGCGCGCCGTGGCCCGCGCGCATCAACTCTGCCCCTACTACCTGTCGCAGGAACTCATCCGCTGGAGCGACGTGGTCGTGGGCGACTACAACTACTACTACGATTCCACGGCCATGCTGCATGGCCTGACGCAGGCCAACCAATGGAAAGTGGCGGTGCTGGTGGACGAGGCGCACAACCTGGTCGAACGCGCCCGCCGCATGTACACCAGCGAACTCGACCAGCTGACCCTGGCTGCCGCGCGCCAGGCCGCGCCCAAGCCGCTGAAGAAAGCGCTGGACGGCCTGCAACGGTCGTGGACGGCGTTGAACAAGAAGCAGGTCGACGCCTACCAGGCCTACGAGGCTGCGCCGGCCGGGGTGTTGGCGGCCGTGCAGAAAGCCGTGGCGGCCATTACCGAATACCTGGGCGAATCGCCGCTGGCGCAGGATGATCCGGTGCTGGCGTTCTATTTCGAGGCGCTGCATTTCATGCGCCTGGCCGAGCAGTTCGGGTCGCACGCCTTGTTCGATGTGACACGCGCCGATGGGCGGGGGCAGGGCGCCAAGACGCCGCCGTCGACCCTGTGCGTGCGCAACGTGATACCCGCGCCGTACCTGGCGGCCCGCCATGCGGCGGCGCATGCCACGGTGCTGTTTTCGGGCACCTTGAGCCCGCAGCAGTTCTATCGCGATACCCTGGGGTTGCCGGCGGATGCGGCCTGGATCGACGTGGCCGCACCCTTCCAGGCCGAGCAACTGGCGGTGAAAGTGGTGGGCAACGTGTCCACCCGCTATCGCGACCGCGAACGCTCGCTGGCGCCCATCGTCGACCTGATCGCGGCCGAATACGCGCGCCGGCCGGGCAACTACCTGGGGTTCCTGAGCAGCTTCGATTACCTGCGCCAGGTGTCCGACCTGATGCGCCAGCGTCATCCGCAGGTGCCGATCTGGCTGCAGACGCCCGGCATGGGGGAAGCCGACCGGGCGGCGTTCCTGGCGCGCTTTACCGAAAGTGGGCAGGGCGTGGGGTTTGCGGTGCTGGGCGGCGCGTTTTCCGAAGGGGTGGACTTGCCGGGCAAGCGCCTGATCGGCGCCTTCATCGCCACGCTGGGGCTGCCGCAGGTGAACGCAGTGAACGAAAACATCAAGCGCGCCATGGACTTGCGCTATGGCGAGGCGCAAGGCTACGACTACACCTATCTGTACCCCGGCATGCAAAAGGTGGTGCAGGCGGCCGGCCGGGTGATTCGCACCGAGCAGGACGTGGGCACGGTACACCTGATCGATGACCGGTATCGGCGAGCCAAGGTGCGCAATCTGCTGCCCAGCTGGTGGCGGGTGGACTAGGGCCTGGGGCAGGCCCTTACGCCGAGCGCAGTTCCGTCAGCGGCTGGTTCGGGTCGCGGCTCAATTGGTAGCCGTACCATAGGCTGCGCGCCATGCGTTGGGCCATTTCACCCGCGGCCTCGGCCAGGGCGCGGTTGGGCAGGGCGGCCAGGGTTTCGCCCCACAACGCCAGCCAGCGTTCGAACAAGTCGGCGCTCAGGTGC
The DNA here is from genome assembly GCF_000633435.1 of Achromobacter sp. DH1f. Lineage (NCBI taxonomy): Bacteria > Pseudomonadati > Pseudomonadota > Betaproteobacteria > Burkholderiales > Alcaligenaceae > Achromobacter > Achromobacter sp. DH1f. Next base: position 13,042 of record NZ_AYMF01000015.1, read on the forward strand.
GGCATGGCCACGTGCTTGGGCATCGGCATGCCCGTGAAGCGCCGGGTGCCCCGCAACACGGCCGACCAGAAGTCCGACAGCGTGGCCAGATGCTCGTCCCAGTCGTGCACCTGGGCCTCGAATACCGGGCCCAAGGCGGCATCGGCGCGGGCCTTGGCGTAGAAGGTATGCACCAGGTCGCGGATTTCGGCTTCGGTGCAAAGGTCGGATTCGGACAAGGGCGTCTCCCGGGCGGCGGCAAAAAAAGATGCCGTAGATAGTAGGGCGCGGGGTGGGGCCGGCGCGTTGATCTGGCGCAAACCGCTGTGATCCTGCGGTATCAGGATGCCTGCGTGCGCACGGCTGCGACCGCTGTCGTGCGCGGCCGCCCCAGCAACGCGTACACCAGCACGGCCAGCAGCAGTGCAATGCCCGCCAGGACATACAACACGTGGCCGAAGGCCGTGTCGTAGGCCTGATGCAGCAGCGTGCCGGCGCCGGGCAGCACCTGCGCCGCCTCGGCCAGTTGCCCCAGGGCGGCGCGGTTGGCGGCTTGCAGCAGCGCCAGGGCATCGGCGCCGGGCAGCGCGCTGGCCGCCTGCGCGTGGATCAGCGTGGCCAGCAGGGCGCTGACCACGGCGATGGCCACGCCGTCGGCGGACACGCGCACGGTATTGAAGATGCCGGTGGCCATGCCTACCCGATCGCGTTCGACCACGCTGACCGCCATGGCGTCCATCAGGCCCCAGGGCAGGCCGATGCCGATACCGATCAGGCCCATGGGCAGCCACAGCGCGTCGGCGCCGCCAGACAGGTCGCGGGCCAGCCAGGCCAGGCCGGCCGCTACCGCCACCAGGCCTACGCTGGACAGCGCGCCCGGGCTGGCCCAGCGTGTCAGCAGCGCCGCCAGGAAGGGCACGACCAGCAAGGGCGCGGCCAGGCCGATCATCAATTGCCCGGCCTGCAAGGCGCTGTAGCCGTCGATGCCGATGAAGCGACCCGGCAGGATGGCGATCAGCACGATGAAGAGAAAAGCGGGCGACGCCGCCAGCACCTGCACGCCGACGAAGCGCGCGCTGCGAAACAGCGACAGGTCCAGCATCGGATGCGGCGTGCGCAGTTCGGCCACGATGAAGGCGGCAGCCAGCAGCACGGAGGCGATCAGCGATCCGGCGACGGCGGCGTCGGTCCAGCCGTTTTCCGGGGCCAGCAGCATGCCGTAGGTGAACAGCCCCAGGGCGCCCGTGAAGCTGAGCGCGCCGCGCCAGTCGAAGCGGCCGTGCGCCACGCCGGGCGTGGCGCGCACGCTGGCGGCCACCAGCGCCAGGCCGATCAGCCCCACCAGGCCGGTGCCATGAAAGACCCAACGCCAGCCGGCCGTCTGCACCAGCCAGCCCGAGATCAGCGGGCCGAACGACAGGCCGATGCCGAAGGTCGTGCCCAGCAGACTGAAGGCACGCGCGCGGGCCGCACCATGGAACAGGGGCGCCAGCGACGACATGGCCGCGGCAAAGGCCGCCGCGCCGCCCACGCCCTGCATCAGCCGCAGAAAGTCGATCCAGCCGGCCGACGGCGCCCAGGCGACCGGGAAGGTAAAGGCGCAGAACCACGCCAGCCCGCCCAGCCAGACGCGGCGCGGGCCATACAGGTCGGTCAGGCTGCCGGACACCATGATGACGCTGCCGTAGGCCAGGATGTAGCCGTTCAGGATCCAGTTCAATTGCACCGGCGTGCCGCCCAGCGCCTGGCTGATCGAAGGCAGCACCACGGCTGGGCCAGTGAAGCATAACGGGATCAATACGGCGGTCAGGCAGGCGGCCAGCAGTTGCAGCCAGCGGTTGGGGGCAGGGGAAAGGTCGGGTGATGTCATGGTCGGAATACGCGGCGCGGCACCGCTGGCGAAACGGGAATAGGGGCGTGATGGGCGGCAATCACGCCACGCCACCCACGCGGTGCCCGCAGAATAAGCAGCCGGAGATAAAAGAAAAATAGGCTAGGATTCCGAATATTCCGGACATGAAAGTCCGTATTGAAATGGCGGAAGGTGGCTCAATGGATGGCAGGGCAACAACATCGCGAGGGCGGGCAAGTGAATGGCAAGGCAACGCAATGAATAGCGAGGCAACGCCATGGATAGCCTGAGCGGCATCGGCGTATTCGTGCTGGTGGCCGATACGCGCAGCTTTGCCGAGGCGGGCCGGGTGTTGGGCGTGTCGGCGTCGGCAGTGGGCAAGAGCGTGGCGCGGATGGAAGCGCGGTTGAAGGTGCGGCTGTTTCATCGCAGCACCCGCCACATTGCGCTGACGCCCGAAGGCGAGAAATTCCTGGAACGCTGCCGCCGCATCCTGTGCGAGGTGGAAGCGGCGGAACTGGAATTGTCCGAGGCCAGCGGCACGCCCAGCGGTCGGCTGCGGGTCAGTCTGCCGCGCTACAGCGGCTTGTTCGAGTCGGCCCTGGCCAGTTTCCTCAAGCGCTATCCGCAGGTCGAGCTGGACCTGGATTTCACCGACCGCATGGTCGATGTGATCGGCGAAGGCTACGACGCCGTGGTGCGCACCGGCGAGATGGACGATTCGGGACTCAAGCGTCGGCGCCTGGGGCCGTTTCGGCGCGTGTTGGCCGCCTCGCCCGACTATCTCGAAAAGCACGGCACGCCCAAGCGCGCGGCCGATCTGCTGCGCCACTGCTGCCTGCATTACCGCTATCCCAGCACCGGCAAGCTGGAAAAATGGCCATTGAAGATGGGGCCCACGGCGCAGGCGCCCGAGTTGCCGCTGACGCTGGTGTGCAACAGCGTCGAGATGCGGATCTTCCTGGCGCTGAGCGGGCTGGGCATCGTCTGCCTGCCGGACTTCACCATCCGCAACGAACTGGCCTCGGGTCGGCTGCAGATCGTGCTGGATGAGCGCACGCGGGGCAATGGCACGATGTGGGCGCTATGGCCCGCCAGCCGGCATCCGTCGCCCAAGCTCAGGGTGTTCGTGGATCACCTGGCCCAGCATCTGTTCGCGTAGAACGAGGCGGCTGCTTGCCATATGACGATCATCATATTAGGATCGTGGGTAGCACGCATGGCAGTCCCCGGGGCAATGTTTGTTGCGCCTGGCGGCTGGCCGGCGCCCGTCAGTGATTCCTCCCGGAGCCTCGCATGTCATCTGATTCCCCCCCGTCCGCCCGCGCGTCCACTGCCTTGCAACGCGAACCCAGCCTGGTCGACCAGACCGGGGCCGGCTTGAGCGGCCTGGAGCAATTGCGCGCCCTGTTGGCCTCGGGCCGCAAGCCGGGCATTCTGGTGTCGCTGGATTTCGATTTCGTCGAGGCCGAGGAAGGCCTGGCGGTGTTTGCCGGTACGCCTGGCCCGCACGCCTACAACCCCATCGGTACGGTGCACGGCGGCTATGCCGCCACCTTGCTGGATTCAGCTTGCGGCTGCGCAGTGCATTCGCGCCTGTCGGCCGAGCAGGCCTACACCACGCTGGAACTGAAGGTGGCCTATCACAAGGCCATCACGCGCCACAGCGGCTTGTTGCGGGCCGAGGGCCGCGTGCTGTCGTTCGGCCAGCGGGTGGCGTATGCCGAAGCCAAGCTGACCGACGCGCAGGGGCGCTTGCTGGCGTCGGCGACGTCCACGCTGCTGGTGTTCGCGCGTCCGTCCGTCTGATTCCGTGCGTGGCCTGCGTGGCCGTGCGGCGCGGTGACGCCGGAATGTCCCTCTTGATGCCTGCGCGCCCCGCGACACGGCGTAGTATTGTCGGCGTGCCAATAGCGGCCCGGTCACTAGCCTGATCGCAAGCCGCACAGCAGGCCAGACAGCCGGCGCAACAGCCGCCCCAAGAGGAGACCACGATGCAACACCACACCCCCCCGGCCGCGCCCCTGGGCCGCCTGAACGATATTGTCGCCATGCCCGCGCATGCGCTGTCGGACGCGATCCGTCAGCGCCGGGTGTCTTGTCGCGAGGTCATGTCGGCCTATCTGCAGCACATCGACGCGGTCAACCCGCAGCTGAACGCCATCGTGGCGCGGCGCGATGCCGACGAGCTGCTGCGTGAAGCCGACGAACGCGACGCGCAACTGGCGGCGGGGCAGTGGCTGGGCTGGTTGCATGGCCTGCCGCAGGCGCCTAAGGACCTGACCGCCGTGCGCGGCATGGTCACGTCGATGGGGTCGCTGGTCTACAAAGACCATGTGTCGCCGCACGACTCCATCCTGGTCGAACGCATGCGCGCGGCGGGCGCGATATTCATCGGCCGCAGCAATGTGCCGGAATTCGGCCTGGGGTCGCACACCTACAACCAGGTCTATGGCACCACCCTCAATCCCTACGACCGGTCCCGCACGGCCGGCGGCAGCAGCGGCGGCGCGGCGGCGGCCCTGGCCGCGCGCCTGTTGCCGGTGGCCGACGGCAGCGATTTCGGCGGCTCGCTGCGCAACCCGGCGGCGTTCTGCAACGTCTACGGGATGCGGCCGTCGGCCGGGCGCGTGCCTTACGGGCCGTCCAACGAGGTGTTTCTCAAGCAGCTGTCTTACGAAGGCCCCATGGGCCGCACGCCGCGCGACGTGGCGCGCATGCTGTCGGTGATGGCCGGACCCGATGCGCGGGTGCCGCTGTCGCTGGGCGACGATCCGGCCGTGTTCGCGCAGCCGCTGGATGCCGACCTGCGCGGCACGCGCATCGGCTGGCTGGGCGACTGGAACGGCTATCTGCCGATGGAGCCGGGCATTCTTGAACTGTGCGAACAGGCGCTGTCCGGCCTGCAAGCCGTGGGCTGCGAGGTCGACGCTTACCGCGTGCCGTTCGACCCGGCGCGGCTGTGGCGCATCTGGCTGGCGCATCGCCACCTGATGGTGGGCGGGCAGTTCCACGGCCTGGTGCGCGACCCCGAGACGCGCAAGCTGGTCAAGCCCGCGCTGATCTGGGAAGTCGAAGGCCTGGACGGCATGACGGCGCACCAGGTGTTCCAGGCCACCGAAGAACGCAGTGCCTGGTACCAGACGGTGCTGGCCATGTTCCAGGACGTCGATTTCCTGGCGGTGCCCACGGCCCAGGTGTTCCCGTTCGACGCGCAGCTGGACTGGCCCAAGGAAATTGCCGGCCGCAGCATGGACACCTATCACCGCTGGATGGAAACCGTGACGCCCTGGACGCTGGCCGGCTGCCCGGTGATCAGCGTGCCGGTGGGCTTTGGCGCGGCCGGGCTGCCCATGGGCATGCAACTGATCGGGCCGCCGCGCGGCGACCTGGCGGTGCTGCGGCTGGCGCATGCTTATGAGCAGGTGCGCGACTGGGTGGGCGAGCGATCGCCGCAGGGTTTGTGGGAGTAGGCGGGTGGCATATACACTTTGGCATATGCAACTCCGAGGGAGAGCAATTCCATGGCGATTTCCAAACCGGCCTCCCGGCCCCGCGAGGCCAAGCTGTTTCGCAACAACCGCAGCCAGGCGGTGCGCATCCCGGCTGAATTCGAATTGCCGGGTGATCGGGTGCTGATCCGGCGCGATGGCGCGCGGCTCATCCTCGAACCGTTGTCGGGTCCGACCAACCTCGTGGAACTGCTGGCGCAGTGGCGCCAGGAAGCGCCGCTGGGGCTGGACGATCAACTTCCGGAGATCGACGACACACCGCCGCGCCCCGAGGACATGCTGTGAGCGGCTATCTGCTGGATACCGACATCATCAGCGCGCTCTTGCGCGAGCCCGACGGGAGGGCGGCCCGGCACGTCGCCCGGGTCGGCCACCATGACCTGTGCACCAGCGTCATCGTCGCCGCCGAATTGCGCTATGGCTGCGCCCGCAAAGGGTCTGCCCGGTTGCAGGCGCGCGTCGAGCGCTTGCTGGACACGATTCCCATCCTGCCCGTGGATGCGCCGATCGACACTGAATACGGCGGCATCCGCGCCGAACTGGAGGCGGCGGGGCACACCCTCGGCGGCAACGACCTGCTGATCGGCGCCCACGCCCGCGCGCTGGGCCTGACTCTGGTGACCGGCAATACTCGTGAATTCGCGCGTATCCGCGGCCTGGCGCTGGAAAACTGGCTGCTCTGACAGCGCTTGGCCAGGCGCCAGCGGCTCGGCTCGGGCCCCGGACTCAAGTTTTTTCGCGGGGCGTTTCACGCGTACAGCCCGACGCCAATTGCCAGGCGCCGGGTACGCGTTGTCACAGTAAAAGACAAGCCCTTGTAAGAGAGCTTTGCTTTTTCCCGACGAACCGCGGCCGGTTTACGGGGTTTCCCCTGTTTTTTCGTGGCTGAGTGGCCGCGCCTTTGCAATAATTGTTGATTATTCCCACATCCCGTCATGAACGGGCGGCCGGCGCGCCGACAACGTGCGCCGCCAGCATCGACCGCGCCGACCCGGGCGTTGGCGAGCCGATACTGCACAAAGGTCCTGGTATGAAGAATCTGACACTACGCGAACGCATCATCGCCAGCTTCCTGGTCATCCTGGCCATCATGGCGCTGATGGTGGTGGTCGACTACCAGCGGCTGCTGCAGGTCGAGGCCGAGGCCAAGTCGATCAACACCGATGCCGTGCCGGGCATCTACTACAGCACCTCGATCCGCTCGTCGTGGTTTGCCGGTTTCGTGGCGGTGCAGGATGCGTTCAATAGCGACACCGACCAGGAACGCCGCGCCGGCCTGGCCGCGCTGCCCAAGAACGACCAGCAACTGCAAGACAATATCGAGCAGTACCGCCGCACCGTCGTGCGCGGCGACGACGAGCGCATGTTCAACGAGTTTGAAAAGGCGCTGCAGACCTACATGCGCATCCGCGCCGAGATCCTGGACCCGGCGATGCAGAACGACCCGGTGCGTGCGCAGGCCAAGATCAAGTCCGACCTGCGTCCGGCGTTCTATATCGGTCGCGATGTGCTGGCCCAGATGGTGGCGGCCAACAAGCTGCAGGCCGACGAGTCCGCGATCAGCATCCAGAAGGCCGTGGACAAGGCCGAGGTCGGCATGCTGGTGTCGCTGGGGCTGGCCGTCGTGGCCGCGATCATCTGCGGCATTCTGCTGCTGCGCGCCATCGTCAACCCCATGAGCGCCATCGTCAAGACGCTGGAAGCCACCGGCGGCGGCGACCTGACGCGCCGCCTGACGCTGGCCCGCAAAGACGAATTCAACGCCATCGAAGGCGGCTTCAATGGCATGGTGGACGAACTGACCGGCTTGGTCGGCAAGACCCAGCGGTCGGCCGTGCAGGTGGCCACGTCGGTGACGGAAATCGCGGCGACGTCCAAGCAGCAACAGGCCACGGCGTCGGAAGTGGCCGCCACCACCACCGAGATCGGCGCGACCTCGCGTGAGATCTCGGCGACCTCGCGCGAACTGGTGCGTACGATGACGGAAGTGTCCAGCGCCGCCGAGCAGACGGCCTCGCTGGCCGGCAGCGGCCAGGTGGGCCTGGCGCGCATGGAAGACACGATGCGCAACGTAGTCGGCGCGGCCGGCTCGGTCAACGCCAAGCTCGCCATCCTGAACGAGAAGGCCGGCAATATCACGCAAGTGGTCACTACTATTACGAAGGTGGCTGACCAGACCAACCTGCTGTCGCTGAACGCGGCCATCGAAGCCGAGAAGGCCGGCGAGTACGGCCGCGGCTTCGTGGTGGTGGCGACCGAGATCCGCCGCCTGGCGGACCAGACGGCCGTGGCCACCTACGACATCGAACAGATGGTGCGCGAGATCCAGTCGTCGGTATCGGCCGGCGTGATGGGCATGGACAAGTTCTCGGAAGAAGTGCGCCGCGGCATGGCCGACATGCAGCAGGTGGGCGACCAGCTGTCGCAGATCATCCAGCAGGTGCAGACGCTGGCGCCGCGGGTGCAGATGGTCAACGAAGGCATGCAGGCGCAGGCGACCGGCGCCGAACAGATCAACCAGGCGTTGCAGCAACTGAGCGACGCCGCCCAGCAGACGGTGGAGTCGCTGCGCCAGTCCAGCCTGGCGATCGAGGAATTGACGCTGGTGGCCAACGACCTGCGCAGCGGCGTATCGCGCTTCAAGGTCTGAGGCGGCCATGCCCGACCTTGCTCCGATCCCGCCCGCGGCGGCCGGCCATGCCGGCGCACGGCGCCGCTTGTACCTGCTGTTTCGCATCGGCGCGGACCGCTATGCGCTGGATGCGGCCGACGTGGTCGAGGTGCTGGGCATGCGCGCGTTCAAGCAGGTGCCCGGCACGCCGCCCTGGGTGGCCGGCATGTTCGACTGCCGCGGCGCGGCCGTGCCGGCCATCGACCTGAGCGCCCTGGCGGGCGTGGGCGACGCGGTGATGGTGACCAGCACCCGGCTGGCGCTGGTGCGCTACCGGCCCGACGGCCAGGGCGAGGCGCGCCTGTTGGGGCTGATCCTGGAGCAGGCGACCGAAACCGTGCACTATGATCCGGCCGCGTTCCAGCCCGCCGGGCTGGATACGCCGGCCGCGCGCTATCTGGGGCCGGTGTTGAGCGATGCGCGCGGCATGGTGCAGGCCGTGAGGGTGGCGGACCTGTTGCCCGAGCCGGTGCGCGCGTTGCTGTTTCCCGCCGATGCGGCGCGGGCCGGAGCCCAGCCATGATGCTGGTCGACGATTTCAGCGTGGTGCTCAAGCGCAAGATGGGGCTGGACAGCGGCTCGATCGGCAAGGCGGCCGTTGAACGCGCGGTGCGCCTGCGCATGCAGGCCGTGGGCACGGACGACGAGCAGGATTACCTGATGCGCGTGCAGACCTCGCCGGCCGAGATGCAGCAGCTGATCGAGGCCGTGATCGTGCCGGAGACCTGGTTCTTCCGCTATCCGGAATCGCAGGCCGCGATGGCGGCGCTGGCGCGCGAACGGCTGTTCGGGACGGGGGGCGCGGCGTCAGCGGCCCAGGCTGCGGCCGCCGCGCTGGCGACGTCCGTTCCGGCTGCATCGGTAGCCAGCGCACCGTCGGACGCACGGGTGCTGCGCGTATTGAGCGTGCCCTGTTCCAGCGGTGAAGAGCCGTATTCCATTGCGATGGCGCTGCTCGATGCCGGCGTGCCGGCCACGCGTTTCCAGGTCGATGCGGTGGACATCAGCGAACGCATGGTCGAGTTCGCCCGGGGCGGGCGCTATGGCCGCAATTCGTTCCGGGGCGACGATCTGTCGTATCGCGACCGCTATTTCACCGAAACTGCCGACGGCCACCAATTGGCCGCCCATGTCATGGGGCGCGTGCGCTTCCTGGCGGGAAACCTGTTCGATGCCCACCTGCTGCAGCACACGGTGCCCTACGATTTCGTGTTCTGCCGCAACCTGCTGATCTATTTTGACGCCGCCACGCAGGAACGCGCCGTGGCGGTGCTGCGCCGCTTTGCCCGGCGCGACGGCATCCTGTTCGTCGGGCCGGCCGAAACCAGCCTGCTGACGGCGCGGCGCTTGCCCGCCGTGCCGATGGCACGGGCGTTTGCGTTCCGCGCCGAACCCGCGCCGCCCGTTGAAAACGCCGCGCCCACGTCGCCGGCCTGGACGGCGCCGCCGCCGGCGCCACGGCCCGCCGCGCGGACGCATGGCCACGGCCACGCGCCTATCCGCGCGGCCGACGCGCGCGGGGTGCAGGCAATGCCGACGATGCCCGCCCTGTCCGCGGGCAATCCCTTGTCGGCCAGCGTGGGGGCGGCTTCGGCGCACGCCGCCCAGGACCCCGACGCCTCGCTGCGGGGCATCGCCGCGCTGGCCGACCAGGGCCGCGTGGCCGAGGCCATGACGCAATGCCGCGCCCACCTGGAGCGCCACGGCGCCAGCGCCGAGGCGCTCTATCTGCTGGGCCTGCTGCAGGACACCGAAGGCGATGCCCGCCAGGCCCAGGCCGCCTACCGCAAGGCGCTGTACCTGGACCCGACCCACCGCGAGGCGCTGCTGCACCTGGCCGCGCTGATCGCGTCCGAGGGCGACGACGAAGGCGCCCGCCGCTTGCAGGCGCGCGCCGCACGCCAGGAGGCCCGCCGTGACTGACGCATTGGCCAGGCTGTCCGAAGTGGACGATTGCTGGAACCGCATCGGCATCCGCGGCGATAAAAGCTGCGAACGCCTGCCGGAACACGTGCACTGCCGCAACTGTCCGGTGTACGCCGCGGCGGCCAAGCGCATCCTGGACCGGCTGCCGCCGCAAGCGGCCGCCCATGTCGAGGACGTGACGGCCGCACTGGCGGGGCAGGCGCGCCTGTCGTCGCTGCTGGTGTTTCGCCTGCGCAATGAATGGCTGGGCCTGCCCACCAAGGCGCTCGATGAAGTGGCCAGCACCCGCGCTATCCTGACGCTGCCGCACCGCCGCGACCCGGCGGTGCTGGGCGTGACCAACGTGCGCGGCACCCTGACGGTGTGCGTGTCGCTGGCGCGGTTGCTGGGGCTGGACGCCACGGCGGCGGATGGCGGCCGCGACAGGCCGGCGGCGGCGCGCATGCTGATCTTCGGCGGCGCGGGCCGCGCGGTGGTGCTGCCGGTCGACGAGGTCGAAGGCATTCATTCGGTGGACCTGGACGCGCTGGGGGCCTTGCCCGCCACGGTCGAGGGTGCCAGCCTGAAATATTCGCGCGGCGTAGTCCGCTGCGGCGCCCGCAGCGTGGGCGTATTGGACGAAACCCTGTTGATGCAAGCCTTGGAACGGAGCCTGGCGTGAACCCGGACCAGATGCGCGACGCCTCGCTGCTGGAACTGTTCCAGCTGGAAACCCGCAATCAGGTGCAGGTGCTGAACAACGGCCTCTTGGCGCTGGAGCACGACCCGACGTCGGCGCCCCAGCTCGAGGCCTGCATGCGCGCCGCGCATTCGCTCAAGGGCGCAGCTCGCATCGTCGACCTGCATCCGGCAGTGCGCATCGCGCATGCCATGGAAGACTGCCTGGTGGCCGCGCAGGAAGGGCGGCTGCGTTTGCAGGCCGCCGATATCGATGCGCTGCTGCTGGGCGCGGACCTGTTGCAGCGCGTGGCCACGCCCGGCGCCGAACTCGGCAGCGAGATCGACGACCTGGTGGCCCGCCTGTCCAATGCGCCCAATGCGCCGCCCGCCGCGCCGGTGGTCGAACGCGCGCCCCGGCCGTCCGACTTCCTGCCGCCTATCCAGCGGCCGGACGATCCACCGCCACCGCCGCCGCCCGCGCGCCGCGTGTCGGACCAGGCGCTGGGCGAGGGCGAACGGGTGCTGCGCGTCACGGCCGACACGCTCAACAAGCTGCTGGGCCTGTCCAGCGAGACCCTGGTCGAATCGCACTGGATCGCGCCGTTCAGCGCATCCATGCTGCGGCTGCGGCGGTTGCAATCGGGCGCCGGCCAGGCCCTGGACAGCCTGCGCGCCTCGCTGGCCGGGGCGCACCTGGACGCCCGCAGCCAGGCCGCGCTGGACGACGCCCAGCGCATCGTCGAAGCCTGCCAGCAGGAACTGACGCAGCGCGCCAGCGAGGTCGATGAATTCGGCTGGCGCATGGGCCACCTGGCGCAGCGCCTGTACGACACGGCGCTGGCCTGCCGCATGCGGCCGTTTGGCGACGGCGTGGGCGGCATGGCGCGCATGGTGCGCGACCTGGGCCGCTCGCTGGGCAAGCAGGTGCGCCTGGAAATCGACGGCGACACCACCCAGGTCGACCGCGACATCCTGGACAAGCTCGATGCCCCGCTGATGCACCTGTTGCGCAACGCGGTGGACCACGGCATCGAGATGCCGATGGATCGCCTGGAAGCCGGCAAGTCGCCCGAAGGCCTGATCCGGCTGTCGGCGCGCCACGCGGCCGGCATGCTGCTGATCGAACTGAGCGACGACGGCGGCGGCATTTCGCTGGACCGCCTGCGGGTCGAAGTGGTGCAGCGCAAGCTGACCAACAGCGAGACCGCCGCCCGCCTGAGCGAGGCCGAACTGCTGGAATTCCTGTTCCTGTCCGGCTTCAGCACGCGCGGCGAAGTGACCGAGATCTCGGGCCGCGGCGTCGGGCTGGATGTGGTGCAGACCATGGTGCGGCAGTTGCGCGGCGCCGTGCGCATTCACCAGCAGACGGGGCAGGGCACGCGTTTCGTGCTGGAAATGCCGCTGTCGCTATCGGTGGTGCGCAGCCTGCTGGTCGAGGTGCAGGGCGAGATCTACGCGTTTCCGCTGGCCTATGTCAGCCACGCATTGCAGGTGCGCGCCGAAGACATCGAGCAGCTCGAAGGGCACCAGCATTTCCGCTTCATGGACCGCCAGATCGGCCTGGTGTCGGCGCGCCAGATCCTGCGGTCGGGCGACCCGGCCCCGGCGGCCGAGACCCTGCCGGTCGTGGTGGTGGGCGACCACGACAAGCTCTACGGCATTGCCGTGGACCGCTACGTGGGCGAGCGCACGCTGGTCGTGCAGCCGCTGGACCCGCGCCTGGGCAAGGTGCAGGACGTCATGGCCGGTTCGCTGATGGACGACGGCACGCCGCTGCTGATCCTGGACGTCGAGGACATGCTGCTGTCGGTGCAGAAGCTGGTCGAAGGCGGGCGCTTGACCCGCGTGGACGGCGGCGGCCCGGTGGCGCAGGCGCGGCGCCGCAAGCGCGTGCTGGTGGTGGACGATTCGCTGACCGTGCGCGAACTGGAACGCAAGCTGCTGCTGAACCGCGGATTTGACGTGGCGGTGGCGGTCGACGGCATGGACGGCTGGAACATGCTGCGCAACGAGCCTTTCGACCTGGTGGTGACTGACGTGGACATGCCGCGCATGGACGGCATCGAGCTGGTCACGCGCATCAAGGCTGACCCCAAGTTGCAAAGCCTGCCGGTGATGGTAGTGTCTTACAAAGATCGCGAAGAGGACAGACGGCGGGGCCTGGATGCCGGCGCCGACTATTACCTCGCCAAGGGCAGCTTCCACGACGACGCCCTGCTGGACGCCGTCGAAGACCTGATCGGAAAGGCGCGAACGTGAGAATCGGCATCGTCAACGATCTGCAGATGGCCGTCGAAACCCTGCGGCGTGTCATCGCCTTGGAACCCGGGCTGGAAGTCGCCTGGGTTGCCGCCAATGGCCAGGAGGCCCTGGAACGCTGCGCCCAGGACCGTCCCGACGTGGTGCTGATGGACCTGATCATGCCCGTCATGGACGGGGTCGAGGCCACCCGCCGCATCATGGCCGAAAGCCCGTGCGCCATCGTGGTGGTCACGGTGGACGTGGCCCGCCATACCGCCCGGGTGTTCGACGCCATGGGCTATGGCGCGCTGGACGCGGTGGACACCCCGGTGGTGGGCAGCGCCGATCTGCGCACGGCGGCCGCGCCCTTGCTGCGCAAGATCCGCAACATCGGCTGGCTGATCGGCCGCTACGGCAACAACCGCACGGCGCTGTCGCCGGTGGCCCGCAGCGCGACGCAGGCAGGGCCGTCGCAGGGCCTGCTGGTGATCGGCGCCTCGGCCGGCGGCCCGGCCACGCTGGCGCAGCTGCTGCGCGATCTGCCCGTCACGTTTCCCGCCGGCATCGTGCTGGTGCAGCATGTGGACGCCTCGTTCGCCGCCGGCATGGCCGATTGGCTCAACGACCAGGTGACGCTGCCGGTGCGGCTGGTGCGCGAGGGCGAGCGCCCCACGCCCGGGCAGGTACTGCTGGCCGGCACCGACGACCATCTGCACCTGGTGGCGGATGGTACGCTGCGGTACACCGAGAATCCCAAGGAAAGCCTGTACCGTCCCTCAATTGATGTATTTTTCCATAGCGTGGCGCAGCATTGGCGCGGCCCGGCGGTCGGCGTGCTGCTGACCGGCATGGGGCAGGACGGGGCGCGCGGCCTGAAGGCGCTGCGCGAGCGCGGCTGCCTGACCATTGCCCAGGACCAGGCGACCAGCGCGGTCTATGGCATGCCCAAAGCGGCGGCGGCCTTGCAGGCCGCCGTTGAAATCCGCCCATTGGATAAGATTGCACCCCGTTTGATCCAGGCGTTTGCCTGACCCGGCGGATACAGCGAGAAATCAAGGAAAGACACTATGCACCCTCCCATTGACAGCCCGGCGTCGGCGGACCTGAATTCGCACGCGGCCATGGTATTGCTGGTCGACGACCAGGTAATGGTCGGCGAGGCCATCCGCAGGGCCCTGGCCACGGAGGGCAACATTGACTTCCATTATTGTTCGGACCCCTACAAGGCCCTGACCGTCGCGATCCAGACGCGGCCCACCGTGATCCTGCAGGACCTGGTGCTGCCGGGCGTGGACGGCCTGAGCCTGGTGCAGGAATACCGCGGCCATCCGGTGACGCGCGACATTCCCATCATCGTGCTGTCCACCAAGGAAGACCCGGCCATCAAGAGCGCGGCGTTTGCGGCCGGCGCCAACGACTACCTGGTCAAGCTGCCCGATTCGATCGAACTGGTGGCCCGCATCCGCTACCACTCGCGCTCGTACCTGGCGATGGTGCAGCGCGACGAGGCCTACCAGGCCCTGCGCCAGAGCCAGCAGCAGTTGCTGGAAAGCAATATGGAACTGCGCCGCCTGACCAATTCCGACGGCCTGACGGGCCTGGGCAACCGCCGCTATTTCGACGAATACCTCAACGCCGAATGGCTGCGCGCGCGCCGCGACGGCCGCGAGATCAGCATGCTGATGATCGACGTGGACCACTTCAAGTCCTACAACGACACCTACGGCCACATTGCCGGCGACGAAGCCCTGAAACGCGTGGCCAACACCATCTTCGCCAGCTGCGACCGGTCCACCGACCTGGCGGCGCGTTTTGGCGGCGAGGAATTCGCGCTGGTGCTGCCGGGCACGCCGGCGGGCAGCGCGCGCCTGGCCGCCGAAAAGCTGCGCCGTGCGGTGGAAGCGATGCAGATTCCGCAAAAGGATGCAGGCGGCGGCCCGTGGCTGACCGTCAGCGTGGGCACTGCCACGGCTGTGCCGGTGGCCGACCAGCCTTGCACCGACCTGATCCAGGTGGCCGACCGCGGGCTGTACCAGGCCAAGCGCCAGGGCCGCAACCGGGTGGTGCAGGGGCAGATGTAATTCAGCAAGCGGCCCCGGCGTTGTGCGGAGCCTGCGCGCGGGGCCGTGCCTGTGCAAGGCACGGCCCCGCGGCGCTCCAGGCCGGCCTTATTGCCGCCGCCCGATCAGCGTGGCCGCCAGCATCAGCGTCAGGCTGACCGCCACGGCCACTGCGGCCATGGCCATGCCTTCGCCCACCGACCCCTGTTCGAACTGCCGCCAGACGAAGATCGACACCGTCTGCACGCCGGCCGGCGCCAGCAGCAGCGAGGTGACCAGTTCGCGCGAGGCCACGGCAAACACCATCAGCATCGACGCGGCCAGGCCCGGTAGCACCAGCGGCAGCACGATGCGGCGCAGCGCCGCCGCGGCGCTGGCGCCGTGCACCCGCGCGGCCGCTTCGAGGTTGGCGCCGATCTGCGACAGCGCCGCGCTGACGTAGCGCACGGGGTAGGGCAGCAGCAGGCAGGTGTACGACAGCAGCAGAATGCCCCAGGTGCCGTAGGGCGACGCGGGCCAGAACGGCTGGTTCCAGGCCAGGATCAGCCCCACGCCCACCACCACGCCGGGCAGGGCGGCGGGCAGCAGCGCCAGCGCATCGATGACGGCGGCGCCCGGCACATGCCGGCCCGCCACGCACCACGCGGCAAGCAATCCCACAGCGCCGGCCGCCAGCGCGGTGCCGCTGGCCAAGAAGAGGCTGGTGGACAGCGCCTGCCAGGCTTCGCCGCCGGTCTGGAACAGGGCCGCGAAATTGGCCAGGGTCAGGTTGGCCGGCGACAGGCCTGCCGAGACGTGGCGCGTCAAGGCGGCGGCCAGCATCGAGGCCAGGGGGGCCGCGACGGCCACCAGCGCGACGGCGGCGAACAGGCCCAGCACCGGCCAGCGCCAGGGGCCGAGTTGGCCGCGCGCCAAGGGGGCGGGCTTGCCCGTGGTGGTTTCGAAGCCGCGTCCGGCCACCAGCGCGCGCTGCACCGCGTAGGCCGTCAACGCCAGCGCCACCAGCACCATCGACAGCAGCGCGGCGCCGGGCAGGTCGATGGGCCAGTCCGCCAGGCGCCGCTCGATGGCGGTCGTCATGACGCTGACGCCGGCCTGCGAGCCCAGCGCGGCGGGCACGCCGTATTCCTCGATGGCCAGCGTGAAGGCCAGCAGCAGGCTGGCCGCAATGGCCGGCAGCGCCAGCGGCAGGGTGACGCGCACGAAGGCCCGCCAGGGCCCGGCGCCGAACACGCGCGCCACGTCCGCCAGCCGGGCGCCGGTGGCGGCCATGCTGCGGGACACGGCGAAATACACCACCGGGAAGATCGCCAGCCCCATGGCCAGCGTCACGCCCGTCGGGGAAAACAGCAGCGGACCCAGGTTGAAACCGGCCAGTTGTTCCAGGTAGCCGCGCGGTTGCAGCGCCATGGTCCAGGACAGCGCGGCGATGTAGGGCGGTAGCAGGAACGGCACCAGGAACAGCAGGTCCCAGAGCCGCGCCAGCGGCACCTGGAACAGGCCGCGCAAGGCGCCCAGCGGAATGCCGATCGCGGCGCTCACGGCCGCCACGCCCAAGCCCAGCTTGAGGGTGCCGCCGACCAGGGTCAGCGCTGCCGGGGTCGCCAGGGTCGCGGCCCAGGCGCCGAAGGGGTTGCGCAGCGACCCTTCGGCCAGGTGGGGAAAGATGGCCTGCAGTGCGACAAAGGCCATCGGCAGGGCGACGAGCACGCCCAGGGCGGCCACGGTGATGGCCGCCAGGATGAAGACGCTTTTCATGGTGGGGATGGGGATGCCGGGCGGGCCGGCATCCCGGCCTGTCAGTGTTGGCCGAACAGGCGGGCGAACCGCGCCAGCACCTCGGCGCGGTTGGCGCCGGGCGCGGTCTCGGGCAGCAGCGCCAGGTCCTTGAACAGGGGCCGTTTGCCGGCCACGTCCTGGCGCGCGGGCATCAGCCAGGCGTCGGCGACGGCGCGCTGGCCGTCTTCGGACAGCACGTAGTCGATGAACTTGCGTGCGTCGTCGGGCGCCTTGGTGGTCTTCAGGATCATCATCGGGCGCGGTGCGATGGCGGTGCCGCTGGACGGGAAGATGACCTTGATGGATTCGCCCTTTTCGACGCTGGCGTACGACACATAGTCGACCGCGCCGAACACTGCCGCCTTGGCGCCTTGCAGCACCGGCGTCAGCGCCTGGGCGTTGGGGCCCGAGATCGTCATGCCGTTGTCGCGCAGCGTTTCAAAGAGCTTCCAGGCGGCTTCGCCCTGGGCGCTTTGCAGGCCCAGCAGCAGGTCCAGCGAGGCGCCGGACAGCGCCGGGTCGGGCGTGGTGACGGCCTGCTTGAACTGCGGGCCGGTCAGGTCGGACCAGTCGCGCGGCTCGGGCGTGCCGCTGCGCGAATTCCAGACGATGCCCAATGCGGAAATGCCCTGCGCGACGTAGGTCGGGGTCTTGAAGCGCGCCGGCACCTGGGCGGCGTTGGGGCTGTCATAGGCGAGCAGCCAGCCGCGCTGGTCCAGGTCTTGCGCGGTGTCCCACGAGGCCGAGATCAGCACGTCGGCGCGCGGGTTCGCGGCCTCGGCTTCCAGGCGCGCCATCACCTTGCCGGTGGTGGCCTGGAACACGTCGACCTTGATGCCGGTCTTTTCCTGGAAGCCCGCGGCCAATTGCTTGATCAGGCCGCCGGGGCCCGCGGTGTAAACGGTAAGCGCCTTGGCCTGGCCCGAGGCCAATCCGAACGAAAGCGTCATAAAGAACGTAGCGAGTAGTTTTGAAAGGGGTGCGTGGGGCATTTTAGGCAGAGTCCTGGGGTTTGGACATGACAAGGTCGGCGATGCGGCCGTGCGCCATGCGGGCGATCGTGTGCGCCAGGGCATGGGCTTCCTCGTGGTCGTGGGTGACATAGACGGCGGTGGTGCCAAGCCGGCGCAGCAGCGCGCCGATCTCGACGCAGAGCGATTCGCGCAGGGCCCGGTCCAGGTTGGACAGCGGCTCGTCGAACAGCAGCACGCGCGGCCGCGCCACGATGGCGCGGGCCAGCGCGACGCGCTGCTGCTGGCCGCCGGACAGGTCCGACGGGCGGCGAGTGGCGTGCTCGTGCAGGCCGACCAGGGCCAGGGCTTCCTGCACCCGGGCGGGCCGCTCGCGCCGCGGCACGCCGCGCATTTCCAGCGGGAAGGCGACGTTCTGCGCCACGCTCAGGTGCGGCCACAGGGCGTAGTCCTGGAACACCATGCCCAGGCCGCGGCGTTCCGGCGGCTCGTGGCGCTGCGCGTCGCAGACGGTGGCGCCGCCGAAGTCGATGCGGCCGGACTGCGGCCGCAGCAAGCCCGCCAGGGCCTTGAGCAGGGTGCTCTTGCCGCAGCCCGACGGGCCGAGCAGCGCCAGGACGGTGCCCGCGGGCACGTCCAGGTCGACGCCGTCCAGCACGGTGTGGCCGTTGAAGGCGTGCCGCAGGCCGCGCACGGCGATCGCCGTGCCGCCCGCGGTAGGATCAAGCGCGCTCAAAACCGGTGCCGCAGGCCAATGTTCAGGCCGAACTGGTTCTTGCCCGGCTCGACGTTGGCGCCGTACTTGCCGCCGATGACGCTCTGCGACGACTTGTCGTCGTTGACCGCGTAGGCCGCTACCGCATACACCGTGGTGCGCTTGGACAGGTCGTATTCGTTGCCCAGCACGAACATGGTCGACTTCTGGCCGGTGCCCGCGGCTTGCGCGGCGGGGCAGACGGCGTTGTTCATGTCGTCGCACACGGCATCGTCCAGGTGGTACACGGTGAACGACAGGCGGTTGTTCTGCACCGGCAGGTAGGTGAAACCCAGCCAGGTCAGGTTGTTCTTGTAGTTGCGCTGCGTCAGCTTCTGTTCCAGCCAGCGGTAGCCGCCGTACAGCTTGAAGCCGTCGAAGTCGTACGACACGCCGGCCACGATGCGGTCTTCGCGGTTGTCGCTGTTGGCGCCCTTGGCCGGCTTGTCGGCGTTCTTGGAGTGGTACAGCAGGCCGGCGTCCAGGCCGCCGGACTGATAGCGCACGCCGCCGCCGATCATGCGGCCCAGCGTCTTGTCGTCGAACGATTGTTCGTTGTTCCAGCCGAAGCTGTAGTAGCCGCCGACCGAGACGGGGCCGAACTTGCCGACGTACATCACCGCGTTGTCGGTGCGATCCGAGAACGCCGCGTCAGGGCGCTTGATCGAGAAGTTGGCATTGTCGAATGGGTTGTACTTGCTCATCCATTCGATCATCAGCGTGTTGTGGCGGCCCAGCGTCAGGCGGCCCCAGTCCTTGCTGGCCAGGCCCACGTAGGCCTGGCGGCCGAACAGGCGCCCGCCCTGCATGGTGGTGCCGTTGTCGGAATCAAAGCCGTTTTCCAGCACGAACACGGTGGACAGGCCATCGCCCAGGTCTTCGGTGCCGCGCAGGCCCCAGCGCGAACCGCTGAGATTGCCCGTGGCCATGCCGGTCTTGCTGTTGCCGCCCGGACCGTTGTTGACGTATTGCAGGCCGGTGTCGATCAAGCCGTACAGCTGAACCGAGGTGGCGGTGGCCGCCGCCGAGAGGGCGGGGGAGAGAGCGAAGACGGACAGGCAGGCGCCAGCCGCCGCAATGCGGAGAGTCGATTTCATAACAGGAAGTCCTCTTTGGGATTCAATCGGAATCGACACTCTATTTTTCGGTCGCTACAGCTTCATGACACTCCTGGCGGCTGTGGTTTTCCGGTGCAAGGGGGTGCGCCGCGGCAAGCGCTACAGATGCAGCTTGGTCGAAGACTTCACTTCGTGCATCGACAGCGTGCTGAGCAGTTCCTTCACGCCGGGCAGCGTACGCAGGCGGTTGCGCACGAATTCGGAATAGGCGTCGAAGTCGCGCGCCACGATGTGCAGCAGGTAGTCGTGCTGGCCGGTGGTGTTGTGGCAGGCCAGCACTTCGGGCATGGCGGCTACCGAGGCCTCGAAGGCGTGGCAGGTTTTCTCGGTGTGGTTTTCCAGCGAGATGCTGACGAAGGCCACCACCCCCATGCCCAGCGCGCGGCGGTCCAGGATGGCCTGGTAGCCGCGGATGACGCCGGACGTCTCCAGGCGCTTCAAGCGTTTCCAGCAGGGCGAGGCGGACAGCGACACGCGTTCGGCCAGTTCGGCGTTGGACAGGCGGCCATCTTCTTGAAGGATTTTCATGATTTTCCAATCGATCGCGTCAAGTTGATGTAACAAGGCAGTGTCTTTCATGGTTCTGGTGTTATGAGAAACGATATTTCCCATTATCCGATTCCGGCAGTAGAAATGGAAAGAAAATTGTGGCCGGGGCGGCCCATACTCGCTGCATCGCCCGGCGGGCGGCGCTATCGTGTCCGAACGCGCATTGCGCCCGCCAGGTAGGCCGCAATTTCCCCAAAGAGAGGCACACCATGAGTTATTCCAGTTATCACAAGAAAGATATCTTCGGCCGTCCGCTGCACGCGGAAACGCAGATGATGTCGTACGGCTTCGATCCCTTCCTGTCCGAAGGCGCGGTCAAGCCGCCGGTGTTCCTCACGTCGACCTTCGCGTTCCGGTCGGCCGAGGACGGCGCCGAGTTCTTCGACCTGGTGTCGGGCCGCAAGCCCTTGCCGCAAGGCGAATCGGCCGGGCTGGTGTACAGCCGCTTCAACCATCCCAACCTGGAAATCGTCGAAGACCGCCTGTCGTTGCTGGACGGCTCGGAAGACGCCGCGGTGACGTCCAGCGGCATGTCGGCGATCAGCGCGGTGTTCCTGGCTTTCCTGCGCCCCGGCGACCAGCTGGTGCAGTCCGTGCCGCTGTATGGCGGCACCGAAACGCTGATCGCCAAGATCTTTCCGGAATGGGGCATCGGCTCGCATCCGATCCACGATGGCCTGTCGGCGCAAAGCATGCGCGACGCGCTGGAAGCCGCCGCGGCCAAGGGTCCGGTGCGTCTGTTCTACGTGGAAACGCCGGCCAACCCGACCAACGCGCTGATCGATTTCCAGGCCATGACGGCCGAGCTGGACGCGTTTGCGTCCCGCCACGGTTACCGCCCGATCTCGGTGTGCGACAACACGCTGCTGGGTCCCATCTTCCAGAAGCCGGCCGAGCATGGCGTGGACCTGTGCGTGTATTCGCTGACCAAGTACGTGGGCGGCCACAGCGACCTGGTGGCCGGCGCCGTCACGGGCTCGAAGGACCTGATCAAGAAAGTGCGCGCCATCCGCAGCGCTTTCGGATCGCAGCTGGACCCGCATTCGTGCTGGATGATCACGCGCTCGATGGAAACCGTGGTGCTGCGCATGAAGCAGGCTGCGCGCAGCGCGACCAAGGTGGCGCAGTGGCTGGCGGGCAATCCGCATGAAAAGGTGCAGATCTTCCATCCGGAAATGATCGCGGACGATGCCTACCAGGCCGTCTACAAGCGCCAGTGCACCGGCCCGGGTTCGACATTTGCGTTCGTGCTGGACGGCGGGCGGCCCAAGGCGTTTCGCTTCATCAACGCGCTGCGGCTGTTCAAGTCGGCGGTCAGCCTGGGCGGCACCGAGTCGCTGGTGTGCCATCCCGCGTCCACCACGCATTCGGGCGTGCCGGCCGCCGAGCGCGACGCGGCCGGCGTGTCCGAAGGCCTGATCCGCATTTCGATCGGCCTGGAGCACGAAGAAGACCTGATCGCCGACATGGATCAGGCCTTTCGCACCGCCGCCATGAAGTAGCCGATGGCCAGCGCGGCGGCGATGGCGGCAGGATCAGCCCGCCGTCGCCCCGCGTGAACGGGTATCGCCGCGCAGCCGGTTCAGCAGCACCAGCACGGCGGTGCCCAGCAGCAGCACGGTGGCCGTGGCGATGACCACGGCGTAGCCCGCGTCGAAGGCCGTGCGCGCCAGGTGCGCGAGCGAGGCGCCCAGGTCGGCCGACAGGCCCTCGGCCACGATCAGGGCTTCGTCCAGGCTGTCGCGCGCGGCGCCCGCGCCGGCGGCCGGCAAGCCCGCCGGCACATCCAGCGTGTGGGCATAGACGCCCGACAGGATCGAGCCCATCAGCGTCACGCCCAGCGCGCCGCCCAGCTCGTACGAGACTTCTTCGATGGACGCGGCCATGCCGGCGCGTTCCGGCGTGGCGCTTTGCATGATGGTGCTGGACGCGGCCGTCATGGTGGCGCCGATGCCCACGCCCAGCACGCACAGGCTGGCCATCTGCGCGGCCAGCGCGCCGTCGTAGCTGAACAGGTAGCCGCCCATGCCCAGGCCCGACACCAGCAGCGACACGAACAGCAGCCGCGCGCCGCTGACGCGCGACAGCAGCCAGCCCGCCAGCGGCCCGGCAATGAAGGCGGCCAGCGGCAAGGGCAGGATGTACAGCGCGGCCTGGATCGGCGACATGCCCAGCACCAGTTGCAGGCGCTGGCTGAAGACCAGTTCCATGCCCAGCAGGGCGGCCGCGGCGAACAGCGCCGACGCCACCGCCGAGCTGAAGCTGGGGTTGCGGAAAATGGCGAAGTCGATCAGCGGATAGGGCCGCGCGCGCTGGCGCCGCACGAACACCGCCAGCATCGCGGCGCCGCCCGCGCAGGCCAGCCCGGCCTGCAGCCAGGACGGCTGGGCGCGGCCCAGTTCCTTCAGGGCATACGCGGTCAGGATCAGGCCCGCCATGACCTGCAGCGAACCGATCAGGTCCCAGGGGCGCTGGCGGTCGGGGCGGCTGGCCGGGATGTAGCGGCGCGCCAGCGGCAGCGCCAGCAGCACGATGGGCAGGTTGATGAGAAACACCGAGCCCCACCAGAAGTGTTCCAGCAGGACGCCGCCGATGACCGGGCCCAGCGCCGCGCCGCCCGAGGCCACCGAGGCCCACACGCCGATGGCGACGGCGCGCTCGCGTTCGTCGGTGAAGGTCAGGCGCAGGATCGACAGCGTGGCCGGCATCATCATGGCCGCGCCGATCGCCAGCACGGCGCGCGCGGCGATCAGGGCGCCCGGGTTGGGCGAATAGGCCGCAGCCAGCGAGGCCGCGCCGAATACCACCAGGCCCATCATGAACAGGCGCTTGTGGCCCAGGCGGTCGCCCAGGGTGCCCATGCCCAGCAGCAGGCCGGAAACCACCAGGGCGTAGATGTTGACGATCCAGAGCTTGGACGAGGCCGTCACGCCCAGTTCGTGCGTGAGCCGGGGCAAGGCGGTGTACAGCACCGTCATGTCCACCACGATCAGCAATAGGGCGCTGGACACGATGGCCAGCACGAGCCAGCGGCCGGGGGCGGCTGGGGCGACAGCGTGGGTAAGGTTCCGCTGCGTCATAGGGATACTCCTGTAAGAGCGCCATTATCTATCTACATAATTTCTATAAAAAGTTTGATTGCATCTATAAAATAGATGGATTGTGTGGGCAGGAGGAACCATGAACTGGACGCTGGATCAGTTGAGGCATTTCGTGGCGGCGGCCGACGCGGGCTCGTTCTCGGCGGCGGCCCGGCAACTGGGCCGCGCGCAATCGGCCGTCAGCACGTCATTGGGCCTGCTGGAGGCCGACCTGGGGGTGGAACTGTTCGACCGCTCGCACCGCAATGCCACGTTGACGCAGGCAGGCGACGTGCTGCTGCAAGAGGCGCGCGAACTGCTGCGCCAGGCGGCGGGGCTGGAGCAACGCGCGCTGTCGTTTGCCGCCGGCCAGGATGCGCGCCTGTGCGTGGCGCTGGACGAAGCCTTGCCCTACCTGGTGCTGGGCGAGCTGGTCAAGGAAGTGTCGGCGCGCTTTCCGGCGCTGGAACTGACCCAGCTGAACGGCACGGCCACCGAAGTGGCCGACTACGTGCAGCAGGGCCGCGCCAGCGTGGCGTTTCATTTCGACCGCGGCGATCCGGGGGCGGCGTTCGCGCATCGCTATCTGGGCGACGTGGGGCAGGGCATCTTCGTGGCGCGCGGGCATGCGCTGGCGACGCTGCCCGACGTCACGCGCAACGACCTGGCGCGGCATCGCCAGCTGGTGATGCAGATGGACGGCGTGCAGGACGTGGTGATGAGCCCGTCGGCCTGGCGCTCGGACAGCTTCTACAGCATTGCCGCCATGGCGGCCGACGGCCTGGGCTGGGCGATCCTGCCGCTGAACATCGCCGAGTACGAGGGCTATCGCAACGATCTGGTCAGCGTGCCGTGCGCGGGGCTGTCCCTGCCGCCGCTGTCGGTGCGCACGCTATGGCTGCAGGGCCGCAGCCCCAGCCCGACCGAACGGTGGCTGCAGGAAAGAATGGGGCAGTTGCTGCGAACCGGGGCGTGAATCCGCGCCGGTCCGGACTGGCCGGGCGAAGGCGCGGCGCTTGCCAAAGCGGCCTTGACGGCCGCCAGGCGTCAGCCCTTCTTGCGGTAGACCAGCACCGGCGTCGTGGAATGCGCCAGCACCTTCTGCGTCTGGCTGCCCAGCACCACGGCGGCCATGCCGCGGCGGCCGTGCGAGGCCATGGCGATCAGGTCGCAGTGGCGCTCGCGAGCGGCGTCGATGATGGCCTGGTAGGGGTCTTCATGCGTGGCGCGCAGCGTTTCGCACGGCACGCCGGCTTCGCGCGCCTGGGACGCCGCCGCGCTCAGCAGGCGTTCGGCCTGGGCGCGGATCTGGTCCTGGTATTCGTTCAGGTTGTGGGCCACCTGGGCCGCGCCCATGGCAAACACGTGAAAGGGCTCTTCGACGGTCAGGATGGTGACCTGGGCGCCCAGCGCGCGGGCCAGGTTCAGGGCGTTGACGACGCCCTCGGTGGACAGGGCCGAGCCGTCCGTGGGGATGAGGATGTGCTTGTACATGGTGTCTCCCGTGCTTGTGCCGCGGCCCCCGCGAATGGCGGCCGTCTACGTAACACTGTATCGGGCAGGCGCACGGCGCGGTTTGCGCGGGATCAAACCCGGCGCACCTCAGCTGAGCAGGGCGGTCACCAGGTCGCCGCCGGCGCGGTCGTCTTCATTGAAGTCCAGGGCGGTCTGCACGTGTTCCAGGTGCTCGTCCATCAGGGCGCAGGCGCGTTCGGTGTCGCCCGCGCGGGCGGCTTCGATGAAGGCATGGTGTTCGCGCGACGAGCAGCTGGCGTCGTGCGAGCTTTGGTACAGCACGGTGATGACGGCGCTGCGCGCCGACAGTTCGCGCAGCATGCCGGTCAGCACCGAATTGCCCACGGTTTCGGCCAGCAGGATGTGGAAGTCGCCCAGCAGGCGGTTGCGCGCCTGCACGTCGCCGCCTTCCACGGCCGCGCGTTCCTCGGCCAGGTGGGCGTCGATGCGGCGGTAGTCGGCGGCCGTGGCGCGGGCCACGAATTCGCGCGCCAGCGCGGCTTCCAGGATGCGGCGCACGGCGTAGACCTCGCGCGCCTCGTTGGCGTCGGGCTTGCTGACGAAGGCGCCCTTGTCGGGCACGATGTTGATCAGCTTGTCCTTGGACAGCATCAACAGCGCCGCGCGGATCTTGGTGCGGCTGACCTTGTAGACCCGCGCCAGGGCCTCTTCACGCAGTCGGGTGCCCGGGGGCAGGCGGTGGGCCACGATGGCGGCCGCGATGGCGCGGGCGATATCGTCGGCACTGGGGTCGGGAAGGGCTTGCTCGGTCATTGGGCGCGGCGACAACGGCCGACAGGGGAGAACGCAGGGCAGTCAGTCTAGCAAAAACGCGTACAGGAAAGGCAACATTTATTGCATACCAAACTTGTGCGCGACTGCAGATGACTGCGCCTGGCGGCCCTGCCTGCCCTCAACCTTCCCTGAATGCCGCCGGCGTATAGCGGCTCAACGCATCCAGCAGCCGCGTCCAGGCCTGCACCCCTTCACGGATCGAACCCAGCCGGAAAAACTCGTTGGGCGCATGCACGTCTTCGTCCGGCAGGTTGAAGCCGAACATCAGCGTGTCGATGCCCAGCGTTTCCTTGAACACCGACGTGATCGGCACGCTGGCGCCCAACCGCACGTGGATCGGTTCCTGGCCTGCGCTGGCGCGCAAGACGTCGCTGGCCGCCTGCACCAGCGGATGCCTGGGTGCCAGGGTCGACGCGGGCGAGCCGTCCGTCAGCGCGGTCACGTCCAGCGCGCAGCCGGGCGGGCAGGCGGCTTGCAGGTGGGCCAGCACGGCGCGAATGACGCGCGCCGGGTCCTGGCCCTGCACCACGCGCACCGTCAGCTTGGCCGAGGCCTCGCACGGGATGATGGTCTTGGTGCCCACGCCGGTGTAGCCGCCCCACATGCCGTTCACGTCCAGCGCGGGGCGCAGCGTGATGCGTTCGCGCGGGCTGTAGCCGGGTTCGCCGTGGCTGGCCGCGCCCACGTCGGTGAAAAAGGCGGCTTCGTCGTAGGGAAAGGCGGCGGTGTCCTGGCGCTGGCGCGGCGTGGGCGGCGTGGCGTCGTCGTCAAAGCCGGCCACCGCCACGCGGCCATCCGGCGTGTGCAGCGTGGCCAGCAGGGCCGCCATCTCGTGCAGCGCGTTGCGCACGCCGCCGCCGTAGCGGCCCGAATGCAGGTCCTTGTCGGCCGTGCGCAGGCGGATTTCCAGGGCCGCGTTGCCGCGCGCGCCGGTGTTGATGGTGGGCACCTCGGCGCTGGCGCGGCCGCCGTCGGCCGACAGCACCGCGTCGGCGGCCAGCAGCGGCCCGTGGCGCTGGATCAGCGTGCGCAGCGTGGGGCTGCCCGTTTCTTCTTCGCCTTCGAGGAAGACCTTGATGTTGACCGGGCAGCTGCGCAGCGTGGCCAGATAGGCGAACACGACTTCCAGCGCCACCGTGGTCGAGCCTTTGACGTCGGACGTGCCGCGGGCATACAGCCGGCCGTCGATCTCGGTGGGTTCGAAGGGCGGCGTGCGCCACAGGTCCAGCGGGTCGGCCGGCTGCACGTCGTAGTGGCCGTAGATCAGCAGCGTGGGCTTGCCGGGCGCGCCCAGCCATTCGCCGTAGACGGCCGCTTCGCCGCCGCCGTCCAGCAACTGCACATTGGCCAGGCCTTCGCGGCGCAGGCGTTCGCACAGGAAGTCGCGCGCCTGGGCCATGCCCTCGGCAAAGGCTGGATCGGCGCTGACGCTGGGAATGCGCAGGAAGGCCTTGAGCCAATGCTCGATCAGCGGCTGGCGTTCTTCAAGACGGGCCAGCACGGGCTGGATCAGGGTGTCGGACATGCGGAACTCCATGAGTCGGAAGGCAGGCCCCGGCGGCGGCCGCGCGGGGCCAGGAAGCGGAACAGCCGGGGGTTCAGTCCGCCGTGAAGCCGCTGGCGCGCACCAGTTCGGTCAGGGCGGCGGTCTGTTCGGCATAGAAGGCGGCGCTGTCGGCCGGGGTCTGCGGATCGAACAGGATCTTGCCCTGGGCCAGCAGCGTCTTGCGGGCCGCGGGGTCGGCCAGGGACGCGGTGACGGCGGCATGCAGCTTCTGCGCCACCGCGTCGGGCGTGCCCTGCTTGACCAGGTAGGCGGTCCAGATGGTGTAGTTGAAGTCTTTCAGGCTGGCGCTTTCCTGCACGCTGGGCACGTCGGGCAGCGCCGCCAGGCGTTCGCGGTTCAGCGTGCCGATGATCTTCAGGCGGCCCTCGCGCCGCAGGTCGTCATAGTTGGCCTGGTACGGCATGATGGCAAAGTCGATCTGGCCGCCGGCCATGTCGGTGATCAGCGGCGCGCCGCCACGGTACGGAATGTGCGTCAGCGCAATGCCGGTGCGGCGCGACAAGGCTTCGGTGATGAGGTGGATCATCGACCCGGCGCCGCCCGATCCGTACGTCAGCGGCACGCTGCGCTGGCGCGCCATGGCCACCAGTTCGTCGACGTTGGCCGCGCCCAGGTCGGCGCGGGTCACCACCACGTAGGGCGAAGTCGCCACCGGCGCGATCATCCGGAACGCATCCGGCTTGTAGCTGACGGACTTGTTGGTCAGACCGGCCAGGATCAGTTCGTTGGGCGACCCCTGGAACAGGTAATAGCCATCGGCCCGCGCGCTTAGCACGCGGTTGGCGCCCAGCGCGCCGTTGGCCCCGCCCAGGTTTTCGACAATGACCTGGCCGCCCAGCGCCTGGGCCATCGGGCCTTGCAGCGCGCGGGCGGTGATGTCGCTGGCGGCGCCGGCCGGGTAGGGCACCATCAGCGAGACGGGGCGGGCGGGGTATTCGTCGGCCCAGGCAGCGCCCGCGCCCAGCGCGGCCACGATGGCAACAGCGGAAAACAGCAGCTTTTTCATGAAGGTCCCTTGGGGTGTCGTTGTGTTTTCCAGAATGCTAGAAGCCTGCATTTCATCTGTCCAATCGATTGATTGGCTGATTACAATGCGTTTTATGCATGGTTATTGGCATGGTTTCTTGCCACCTGACGAGGCGATCCGCTCATGAACCTGTCGCAACTGGCCCACTTGGTGGCGCTGCTGGAAACCGGCTCTTTCACCCGCGCGGCCGAATCGCTGCACCTGTCGCAGCCGGCCTTCAGCCGCAGCATCCAGTTGCTGGAAGCCGAGCTGGGCGCGCCGCTGGTGGACCGCATCGGCAAGCGCAACGAGGCCACGCCGCTGGGGCGGCAGGTGGCGCAGCGCGCCCGGCGCGTGCTGGCCGAGGTGCACGAGATTCGCCGCGAAGCCGAGATGCTGGCGCAAGGCCAGACCGGCTCGGTGGCGCTGGGCCTGGGCGCCGCGCCCAGCGCCTTGCTCAGCGTGCCGCTGATGCGGCGCATGCTGCACGCCCACCCCGCGCTGCGGGTCAAGCTGTCGCGCGGGCCCACCGATTCGCTGCTGGTCAGCCTGCGCGAACGCACGCTGGATGCGCTGGTGGTGCATGTGCGCACGCTGGACAACGACGCCGACCTGGACGTGGCGCCCATGCCGGCGCTGGCCTCGGGCTTTGTCTGCCGGCCCGGCCATCCGCTGCTCAAGGACGCGCGGCCATCGCTGCCGCAGGTGCTGGCGTATCCGGTGATGTCCACCGGCCTGTCGCCCGAGATCGCCCGGCGCGTCGCCGCGGCCAGGCCGGACGGCTTTGCGCTGCACCGGGAAAGCGAAGACATTGCCTGCCTGCTGGATATCGCCGCGCAGTCGGACGCCGTATTCCTGGGCGTGCTGGCGTCGGCGGCCGCGCAGATCGCGGACGGTGCGCTGGCGCGCGTGCCGCCGCCGGCCGACTTCGACATTGCCGCGCACTTCGCCTTCGTCACGCTGCGCGGCCGCAGCGAAAGCCCCGCCACCCGCATCGCGCGGGAAATCTGTTTTGACCAGATCGGCCTGGCGGCAGGGGAATTGCCCCCGCCCTGAGGCGGCGGGGCTGCGATTCATGCCGGCCGCTGCACAATCCGCCAGGCAGGCGTGATGAATCGCGCAGCGGTCTTGGCGTATCCTGCTGGGGTCTGTCGGCGTGCTTTGCATTGATGCCACACGGACTTCCGGGCTATCTCCCGGCCCGCCTCCATCCCTGCTTTTCGGAACCCGTCCATGGCCATTGATCTTGCGGCTGCGCTGCAGCGCTTTCCCCGTTACGCCTTGCTGGACGGTTCCACGCCGATCCAGCGCCTGGCCGGCCTGGAAGCGGCCCTGGGCGCGGCGGCCAACGGCGTGCGCCTGTACGTCAAGCGCGACGATCACATGTCGCTGGGCGGCGGCGGCAACAAGCTGCGCAAGCTGGAATTCCTGCTGGGCGAAGCGCGCGGCATGGGGGCCGATACGGTCGTGACCGTGGGCGGGCTGCAATCGAACCACGCGCGCCTGACGGCGGCGGCCGCCGCCCGCGCCGGCCTGGCCTGCGAACTGGTGCTGGGCCGGGTGGTGCCGCGCAGCGATGTCGACTACGAAGAAAACGGCAACATGTTGCTGAACCGCCTGCTGGGCGCGGTGGTGCATGACCTGCCGGCCGGCGCCGATGCCATGGCCGCGGCGCTGGAACGCGTGCGCACGCTGGAACTGGCCGGCCGCCGCGTCTACCTGGCGCCGCTGGGCGGGTCCACGCCGATCGGTGCGCTGGGCTACGCGGCCTGCGCGCTGGAAATCCTGGCGCAGTCGCGCGAATCCGGCGTGGAATTCACCCGCGTGGTCGTGGCCAACGGCAGCGCCGGCACGCATGCCGGGCTGGCCGCGGGCATGATCGCGGCGGGCAAGCCGGCGACCACGGTGCAATCGTTCACCACGCTGGCCGAGCAGTCGGTGGCCCACGCCAAGACGCTGGATCTCACGGCCGCTACGCTGGCGCTGCTGCAGGCCGGGCCGGATGCAGAACAAGCCGCGCCGGAAGCCCTTGCGCCGGCCGATATCGTGGTGGATGGCAGCCAGCGCGGCCCGGGCTACGGCGTGCCCACCCCGGCCATGGTCGAGGCGGTGGAACTGCTGGCGCGCAGCGAAGGGCTGCTGCTGGACCCGGTGTATTCCGGCAAGGCCTTCGCGGGCCTGTTGGCCGACGTGCGCGCCGGCCACCATGCGCCCGATTCCGCCGTGCTGTTCGTGATGACGGGCGGCGCGCCAGGCCTGTACGCGTACAAAAGCGCCTTCTGAAAAGCACAAGGCGGGGCCAGGCTGCACGCCAAGCCCCGCCCTTGATCCCACCGCCTTTGACCCCCTCGCACGCCGGGCCGAAGCCGCCCGGCGCGCGGCGGCGTCAATCCTTCGCCATCAGCCCCAGATACTCGATCAGGCCCTTTTCCTTGGTGTAGGTGGCCTGGGCCCACGCCTTGTAGTCCGCGCTGTCGCGGTAGACGGGTTCCTGGTTCAGCTGCTTCATCACGTCCAGGCTGGCCGGATCGAGCAAGGCCTTCTTGAAGGCGTCGTGCAGCACCTTGACCACCGCCGGGTCCATCCCCTTGGGGCCGGCCAGGCCGTAGGGCGACGTGGAACTGACCTTGTAGCCCAGTTCCAGCGCGGTCGGCACGTCGGGCCAGCGGGTGGTGCGCTTTTCGCCGAAGGTGACCAACAGGCGCATCTTGCCCGAGTCCACGAACTGGTCCCAGCCGGTGCCGTCGCTTTGCGCCATGACGTGGCCGCCCAGCAGCGCCTGCTGCATGTCGGCGTTGCCCTTGTAGGGCACGTGATTCAGCTTGACCTTGGCATTGAGGGCAACCTCTTCCATCAACAGGTGGGGCGATGACCCCACGCCGGTCGAGCCGTAGTCGACGCTGCCCGGGTTCTTGCGCGCGGCCTCGATGTATTCGTTGAAGGTCTTGAACGGCGAATCGGCGCGCACCGTGACGCCAAAGGTATAGCCCGACAGCCCGATGATGAAGGTGAAGTCGTTGATCGGGTCCCAGGTGGTCTTCTGCATGTAGGGCATGCGCAGCATGGCCAGCGTGTACAGCGCGACCGTGTAGCCGTCGGGCTTGGCGGTGCGCGACATGGTGGCCGGGCCCAGCGTGCCGCCGGCGCCGGGGCGGTTTTCGATGATGACCGTCTGGCCCAGGTACTTGGACGCGTCCTGCGCCACGATGCGCAGGTGGCGGTCGGTGGACCCGCCGGCCGGGAACGGCACGATCACGGTGATGGGCTTGGTGGGAAAGGCGCTTTGCGCCGACACGGCGGGCGCGAGCAGGGCGCCGCCCAGCGCCAGCAGCAGGGCGCCCAGGCAGGTGCGGCGCAGGGGTTGGTGGACCATGATGGGGTTGTCTCCAGTGTTTTTTATGGGGGGGCAGTCGTCAGCCGTGCACGGCGACCTTGACCGGCAAACGGGCCAGCACCTCGCGCAACTGCTCCTTCAGCGGCGCGGGGGCGGTTGCGTCGACTTCTACGGCGACGTCAGGTTGCGCGTCGGCCAGCACGCGCAAGACAGCACTGTCCGGCGGCAGGCCGGCGCTTTGCAGCACACGCTCGACCACCGCCTGCACCGACACCGCCGTGGCCAGGCGGCGCAGATCGGGCTTGTAGATCTTGCCCACGTTGGTCATGGGCATGTGTTCCAGCACGATGACCCGCTTGGGTCGCGCAGGACCTTCGTCGACATGGGCGGCGGCATAGGCCACCAGGTCGGCCTCGGACACGTCCGCGCCCTCGGCCAGCGTGACGAAGGCGATGGGCAGTTCCCCGGCGTACGGGTCGGGCGCGCCGACGGCGGCGCAGATGTGCACCGCGGGGTGCGTGGCCAGCGCATCTTCGATGGTCTTGGGGTCGATGTTGTGGCCGCTGCGGATGATCAGGTCCTTGGCGCGGCCTTGCAGGTGCAGGCGGCCCTCGGCGTCCAGAAAACCCAGGTCGCCGCTGATCAGCCAGCCGTCTTCGGTGAAGGCGCGGGCGGTGTCCTCGGGGTCGAGAAAGCCCGGGATCACGTTCGGTGCCTTGAGCAGCAGCATGCCTGGCTGCCCGGGCGGCAGGTCTTGTGCCGGCTGGCCTGCGGGCGTGTCCAGGCTGGCGATGCGCACCTGCACATAAGGCAGCGGAAAGCCCACGCAATTGATTGGAAAGCGCGACCCCGGTGGCGTGATGGACGTGATGCCGGCCGTCTCGGTCATGCCCAGGCTTTCATTGACGGGCAGGCCGAACAGCCGCTCGAAACGCGCGGCCAGTTCGGCCGGCAAGGGTGCGGCCCCCGTACGGCAGGAACGCAACGAGGAAATGTCGGCCCCTGCCAACGGAATCTCTGCCAGCGCGGCCAGGATCGTCGGTACGCCTTGCAACGAGGTGGCGCGGTGGCGCTCGACCAGCCGCCAGTAGTTGCGCAGCACGTCGCGGTTGCGCAGCAGCAGCGGGGTGGGGATCACGACCTGCACGCCGGCCGACAGCGCGGCCAGCGACGCCGGCAGCACGCCCGCCACGTGAAACAGCGGGTAGCCGTTGATCACTACGTCGCCCGGCTTCGCGCCCTGCAACTGCACGGCCGCCCAGGCGGTGAAGACCTGGTTGGCGTGGGTGTGGACGGCCAGCTTGGGCGCGCCAGTGGTACCGCCGGTATGGAAGTACGCAGCCACGTCCTCGGCGCGGATGACGCGTTCGCTGACCAGCCGGTCCATCGGCTGCCCGGCCCGCGCCGCGTTGAAGTCCTGCGCGAAGTCCGGCAGGGCGGGGCGCTGGTCGGGCGCTTCGTCGTGCGGCGCTACGCGCAGCAGCGTCTTCAGGGACGGCACGCGTTCGACCAGCCGCAGCGCCTTGGACCAGGTGCCGCATTCGACGTCCGAGCCGTAGGCGATCAGCACCTTGGCCCCCGCGGTGGTCAACAGCGAGACCAGCTTGTCTTCGGTCAGCAGCGGATTCAGGGGTTGCACGATGCCCGCGGCCTCGGTGCCCCACAGCGCCAGGTGATATTCCAGGCAGCCGGGCAACAGCACGCCCACGGCGTCGCGCGGGCCGACGCCCAGGCTGTGCAGCAGGTTGGCGGTCTGGTGGATGCCGGCCAGCAGTTCGTTGTAGCTCCAGTGGATGGGCGTGTCGTCCGGGTCGGCGCTGCGCAGGAAGGTGAGCGCCGTGCGCGCGCCAAAGGCCGCGGCCGAGTTGCGAAAGATCTCGTAGGTGCTTTGCACCGTCAGCGTGTCGGCCAGCGGCCGGGCCGCCAGGCGTGCGACGTCGGCGGCGGTCTTGACTGGAAACGGCGCCGAAAAGGGCCGGGCGATGGGCGGGGCAGCGTAGGCCTGGGTCATGGTTGCCTCCTTGCCATTCAAGCCTGCCCCAGCGCGATGTAGCGCCGCAGGTGGTGGTCTTCGTCGCCCAGCTGGTGGTCGATCATGACCAGGCGCTTGGCGTAGTGCGCCAGCGGCAGTTCCCAGGTCATGCCGATGCCGCCGTGCAGCTGGATGCTTTCTTCGGCCACCAGCGTGCCGATGCGGCCGATGGTGTATTTCGCGGCCGACAGCGCGCGTTCGCGGGTGACGCGGTCGGGGTGGTCCAGCGCCGCGGCGGCGTTGATGACCGCCGAACGCGCTTGCTCGATTTCGAGCAGGACGTCGGCCATGCGGTGCTGCAGGGCCTGGAAGCTGCCGATGGGCACGCCGAACTGGCGCCGCGTGCGCAGGTATTCCAGGGTGGCGTCGCGGGCGCAGTCCATGGCGCCGACGGCTTCGGCGCACAGCGCCAGCATGCCGCGACCGGTGGCGTGTTCCAGCAAGGCGTAGCCCGCGCCGGCCTCGCCCAGCAGGCTGTCCGGGCCCAGGGCGACCTGGTCGAAGGTGAGTTCGGCCGCGCGGCCGCCGTCGATCAGGCCATAGCCGCGCGCCGTCAGCCCCGGCGTGCCGGCGCTGACCAGGAACAGGCTGATGCCGGCCTCGTCGTCGTCGGCCCCGGCGCTGCGGGCCGACACGAGGAACAGGTCGGCATGCTCGCCCGCCGCCACCACGGCCTTGGCGCCGTTCAGGACCCAGCCGTCGCCGCTGCGTTCGGCGCGCGTGCGCACGTCGGACAGCGCGTAGCCGGATTGCGGTTCGGCCGCGGCCAGCGCGGCGGTGATGCTGCCGGCGATCAGGCCGTCCAGCGCCTCGCGTTGCGCGGCGTTGCCAGCCTGCGCGATGGCGCTGCCCACCATCAGGGCGTCCAGCAGGGGTTCGAGCACCAGGCCGCGGCCCAGCGCCTCGAATACCACCGTGATGTCAAAGCCCGCGCCGCCCAGGCCGCCGTGCTCTTCGGCGAACAGCGCGCCGATGGCGCCCAGTTCGGCGTAGCGGCGCCAGAAGTCGGGGCTGTAGCCCTGCGGCAGCCTGGCGTTGCGTTCGCGGGTGGCGAAGTCGTATTGCTCCGCCACAAAGCGGCGCAGCATGTCGGACAGCATGCGCCGGTCTTCGGTGTGTTCAAAGTTCATGGCCGGCCTTTACAGTCCCAGGATCATCTTCGAGATGATGTTCTTCTGGATTTCATTGGAGCCGCCGAAGATCGACAGCTTGCGGTTGTTGAAGTACTGCGCCGCGGCGCTGTCGGCGCCGTCCGGGCCGATGGGCGCGGCGTCGTAGCCGTCGTGCAGCGCTTCGGGCACGAAGGGGCGGGCGTAGGGGCCCATGGCGCGGCGGTTCAGCGCCGTGATTTCCTGGCGGATCTGGGTGCCGCGAATCTTCAGCATCGAGCTTTCCGCGCCGGGGGCGCCACCGCCGGCTGCGGCCGCCACCACGCGCAGGTTGGTGGTGCGCATGTTGGCCAGTTCGATTTCCACCCGCGCCAGGCGGGCGGCAAAGTCCGGGTCCTGGTCCAGGGGCTTGCCGTTTTTCTTCTGGCTGGCCGCCACCGCCTTCAGGCGTTCGAGCGCGGCGGTGGACTGGCCCACGCCGGCAATGTTGGTGCGTTCGTAGGTCAAGAGGTACTTGGCGCAGGTCCAACCGCGGTTCTCTTCGCCCACCAGGTTCTCGACCGGCACGCGCACGTCGGAAAAGAACACTTCGTTGACTTCATGTTCGCCATCCAGCGTGATGATGGGGCGCACTTCGATGCCCGGGCTGGCCATGTCGATCAGGAGAAAGCTGATGCCTTCCTGGCGCCGGCCTTCGCTGGACGTACGCACCAGGCAGAAGATCATGTTGGCGTACTGGCCCAGGGTGGTCCAGGTCTTCTGGCCATTGACGATGTAGTGGCTGCCGTCATCGCTGCGCACGGCGGTGGTCTTGACCGAGGCCAGGTCCGAGCCCGCGCCGGGTTCGGAATAGCCCTGGCACCACCAGTCGGTGCCATCCAGGATGCGCGGCAGCCAGTGGCGCTTCTGGGCCTCGTTGCCGTACTTGATCAGCACCGGGCCCAGCATGCTCAGGCCGAACGGCACGATGCGCGGCGCGCCGGCCAGGGCGCATTCGTTGTCGAAGATGAACTTCTGCGTGGTGCTCCAGCCGGTGCCGCCGTGCTCGACGGGCCAATGGCTGGCCAGCCAGCCCTGGCGGTTCAGGATGGCGTGCCACTCGACCATGTCGGCGCGCGCCAGGAGCTTGCCCTGTATGACCTTGTCCGACAGGCGCGTGGGCAGGTGGGCGGCCAGGAAGGCGCGCACTTCATCGCGGAAGGCGTTTTCTTCGGGGGTGAATTCCAGATCCATGACGCGTTTCCTCAGTAGATTTCAAACAGGCCAGCCGCACCCATGCCGCCGCCCACGCACATCGTGACGACGGCGTAGCGGGCGCCGCGGCGGCGGCCTTCGATCAGCACGTGGCCGGCCAGGCGGGCGCCGGTGACGCCGAATGGATGGCCCAGCGCGATCGAGCCGCCGTCCACGTTCAGGCGGTCCATGGGGATGCCCAGGCGTTCCTGGCAGTACAGCGCCTGCGAGGCAAAGGCCTCGTTCAGTTCCCACAGGTCGATGTCCTGGACTTTCAGGCCATGACGGGCCAGCAGCTTGGGCACGGCGTAGACCGGGCCGATGCCCATTTCGTCGGGCTCGCAGCCGGCCACGGCCAGGCCGCGGAAGGCGCCCAGCGGCCGGATGCCGGCGCGCTTGGCTTCGTCCGCTTCCATCAGCACGCAGGCCGCGGCGCCGTCGGACAGCTGCGAGGCGTTGCCGGCCGTGACGAACTGGCCGGCGCCGCGCACCGGAGCCAATGCGGCCAGGGCTTCGTAGGTGGTGCCGGGGCGGTTGCAGGTGTCTTTGTCGATCGTCACTTCGCGTTCGGTCACGGCGCCGGTGGCGCGGTCGGTGACCGCCATGGTGGTGGTGACGGCGATGATTTCCTCGCGATAGCGGCCGGCGGCCTGGGCCGCTTCGGTGCGCGCCTGGCTTTGCGCGGCGAAGCGGTCTTGCGCTTCGCGGCTGATGCCGTAGCGGGCCGCGACGATGTCGGCGGTCTCGATCATGGGCAAGTACAGCTCGGGCTTGTTGGCGACGATCCAGGGGTCCATGCCGCTCACGCCATCGTCGCGGGTGCGGATGTGCGAGACGCATTCGACGCCGCCCGCGATCATGGCGGGCGCGCCGTCCATGACGATGCGCGCGGCCGCCGACGCAATCGCCTGCAGGCCCGAGGCGCAATAGCGGTTGACGGTGGCGCCCCCGATGCTGACGGGCAGCCCGGCGCGGATGACGGCCTGGCGGCCGATGTTGCGGCCCGTGGCGCCTTCGGGGTAGCCGCAGCCCAGGATGGCGTCTTCGATCAGGGCCGGGTCGATGCCGCTGCGCTCGACGGCGGCGCGCACGGCGTGGGCGGCCAGGGTAGGGCCGGCGATCAGGTTGAATTCGCCGCGCTGCGCCTTGGTGATGGGCGTGCGGGCGGTGGAAACGATAACGGCTTCGCGCATGTCGGTGTCCAGGTAGGGATAGGTATAGGGGGGCGTCAGCCGGCGGAATTCAGGCTGGCGAAATTGCGGCCGGATTCGGCCAGCTGCACCAGCAGCGGCGACGGCTTCCAGAATGCCGGGTCTTCCTTGGCGAAGGCGCGGATGTCGGCCAGCACGTTGGCCAGGCCGACGCGGTCGGCGTAGTGCATCGGCCCGCCGCTATAGCGCGGAAAGCCGTAGCCGGACAGGAACACCATGTCGATATCGGACGGGCGCAGCGCAATGCCCTGGTGCAGCACGTTGGCGGCCTCGTTGATCATGGCGGCCAGGTAGCGGCGCTGGATGTCTTCGTGGCTGAACTCGCGCGGGGTGATGCCTGTGCGCAGGCGTTCGGCATCGATGATGGCCAGCACGTCGGCGTCGGGTGTGCCGGTGCGCGCGCCATCGGGGTACAGATAGAAGCCGCGGCCGGTCTTCTGGCCGAACCAGCCGCGTTCGCACAGGCGGTCGGGAATCTGCACGTAGCGCAGCGCCGGGTCGCGCGTGGCGGCGCGGCGCTTGCGCGTGGCCCAGCCGATGTCGCCGCCGGCCAGGTCGGCCATCTGGTAGGGACCCATGGGGTAGCCGAATTCGCGCACGGCGGCATCGATCTCGTAGGGGGACGCGCCGTCTTCCATCATCATGTCGGCCGCCTGGCGGTGCACGGCCAGGATGCGGTTGCCGATGAAGCCGTCGCACACGCCCGCGCGCACCGGAATCTTGCGCAGCCGGCGGGCCAGTTCAAAGCCGGTGGCGACGGTGTCCGCGCCCGTCTCGCGGCCCACCACCACTTCCAGCAGCTTCATGATGTTGGCCGGCGAAAAGAAGTGCAGGCCCAGCACGTCGGCCGGGCGCGTGGTGCCCTGCGCGATGCGGTCCACATCCAGGTAGGACGTGTTGGTGGCCAGCACCGCGCCCGGCTTGGCCACGCGGTTCAGTTGCGCGAACACGGCCAGCTTGACGTCCATGTCCTCGAACACGGCTTCGATGATGAGGTCGGCGCCGGCCAGGGCGTCGTAGTTCGTGGCGCCGGTAAAGCGCGCCAGCCGCGCGCCGCGTTCGTCGGCCGTCATGCGGCCTTTTTTCACCAGCAGGTCGTAGACCTGTTCGACGCGCTTGCGGCCGCGTTCCAGCGCGGCGTCGTCCTGTTCGACCATGACGGTGGGCAGGCCGGCATCCAGCAGCGCCACCACGATGCCCGCGCCCATGGTGCCGCCGCCGATCACGCCCACGCTGTCCAGCGGGCGCGGCTTGGCTTCTTTCAGTTCGAGAATCTTGGCGGTGTCGCGTTCGGCGAAAAAGGCGTGGATGAGGCCGGCGCGTTGCGGGCTGTCCAGGCATTGCAGGAACAGGGCGCGTTCGGTGCGCAGGCCTTCGTCGAAGGGTTGCTCGATGGCGGCACGCACGGCCTCGACGATCTTGGCGGGCGAGAACAGGCCGCGGGCGGTGCTCGCGACCTGCTGGCTGGCGGCGTTGACGGCGGCCAGCGCGGCGGCCTTGTCGTCCAGGGCGCGGCCATCGCGGCTGCGGCGCGGCTGGGCGCCTTGCGCCAGCAGGCGGCGGGTGTAGTCCAGGCCGGCGGCCAGCGGGTCGGTGCCCGGCGCCAGTTCATCGACCAGCCCGGCGGCCAGCGCCGCCTGCGCGGCCAGCGGCTTGCCCGACAGCATCAGGTCCAGCGCGGCCTGCGCGCCGATCAGGCGCGGCGTGCGCTGGGTGCCGCCGGCGCCGGGCAACAGGCCCAGCGTGACCTCGGGCAAGCCCAGCTTGGCGCTGGCCAGCGCCACCCGGTAATGCGCGGCCAGCGCGACTTCCAGGCCGCCGCCCAGCGCGGCGCCTTGCAACACCGCCACCACCGGCTTGGCGCAGGCTTCGATGCGGTTGCAGACGTCGGGCAGGCTGGGCGGCACGGGCGGCTTGCCGAATTCGCGGATGTCGGCGCCGGCTATGAAATTCTTGCCCGCGCCGGTCAGCAGCACCGCCCGGACTTGCGGGTCGGCTTCGGCTTCGTCGATGGCGCTTGCGAGGCCGCCGCGTACCGCGAAGCTGAGGGCATTGACGGGGGGATGGTCGAGGGTGACGACAAGAATGTCGCCGTCGCGGCGCGTGTGCACCGCGCCGGCGTTTGCGCTGGCTGTCATGGGACAGTGTCTCCGGTAGGGCTCACCGCCCGCGCTGGCCTGGCCAGGGTGCGCCAGCTTTGAATCGCGCAGGGCTTTTCAAGCAGGTCGGCACGCCCCGGGGGCGGACGCGGCGCAGTCACGGCGCCTGGCGGGCCAGGGACGGCCCGTCTTGTAGTTGCTTATTCTTTCCCAGTAAAGAAGTCTTGACAATGACATCAATAATTGACATTGAGGATAAAAAAAATTGACAATCGGTCGAGGAGATTCGACATGGACACCAAAGCCCTGACCCTGCTGGTAGAGATCCTGGACGCCGGCAACCTCAGCGAGGCCGCGCGCCGCCTGAAAATGACCCGCGCCAACGTCAGCTACCACCTGACCCAGCTCGAGCGCGCCGTCGGCATGCAGCTGCTGCGACGCACGACGCGGCACGTCGAACCCACCGAAATAGGACTGAAGCTGTATCAGCATGGCCGCAGCATCCAGGACGAACTCGCGGCTGCGCGCGAAGCGGTCGAAAGCCTGGGCAAGACGCCGCAGGGCAAGGTGCGCCTGAGCGTGCCCAGCGGCTACGGCCAGTTCGTCATGACGCCATGGCTGCTGGAATTCAAGAAGACCTATCCCGACATCGTGCTGGACGTGCTGTTCGAGAACAGCGTCGACGACCTGCTGCGCGACGAGGTCGACATCGCCGTGCGGATCATGTCCGAGCCGCCGCAGAACC
The DNA here is from genome assembly GCF_000633435.1 of Achromobacter sp. DH1f. Taxonomy (NCBI): domain Bacteria; kingdom Pseudomonadati; phylum Pseudomonadota; class Betaproteobacteria; order Burkholderiales; family Alcaligenaceae; genus Achromobacter; species Achromobacter sp. DH1f. The sequence goes on from NZ_AYMF01000015.1 coordinate 52,840, forward strand.
TGGTGGCGCGCGAACTGGGGCAGGTGCGTTACGTGGCCTGCGCCTCGCCCGACTTCGCCGCCGCCCGCGGCCTGCCGGCGCGCCCCGAAGACCTGACCCGGCTGCCGGTCATCAGCGCCGCCGTCATCGGCCGACCGCTGCGCCTGTCGGCCTACTACGGCGGGCAGCCGCGCCAGCACGTGGTGCTGGAACCCACCATCATCTCGCGCAACTACGCCTTCCTGCGCGATGCCATGCTGGCCGGCCTGGGGGTGGGCGTGGTGCCGGACTACGTGGTGCACGACGACGTCGCGCGCGGCGACCTGGTGGCTGCGCTGCCGCAATGGCGCCTGAGCATCTTCGGGCGCGGCATGTACATGCTGTACATGCCCAACCGGCATCACCCGCGCGCCATCGCGATGCTGATCGAATTCATCCAGCAGCGCGCCCAGGCGGCGCATGAAGGGCGGCCGGGGCTGCTGGGCACGGGCGAGTAGGGACGGGGTCGGACGCGGGTTATCGAGGTTTGACAAAAAGAAACATAATGATAAAAATCCCGTCGTCGTTCCGATCCATTGCGGGCCTTTTCTTGCGGAGCAAGTATGGCTTTCGTGTTCTTACGCCGGGCGCTGGCCGGCAAGTGGCGGCTGGGCATGTTGGGGGTGGTCGGACTGCTGGCCGGGTGCGCGGGCGGCGAACCCCGCATCGGCGACAGCTATACCGTGCATACGCCCATCTATGCGGATAACCGAATCTTCTATCTGAAGCCGGCCGCCAACCCCGCCGAGTCCGTACGAACGCTGGAACTGGCCGGCACGCCGGTGTCGGCCAACGAGCAGTCCACCGTGGTGCAGGCCAACGCGCCGCTGTCGATCATGATGCGGTCGGTCGACATCCCGGCCATTCGAGACGCCAACGGCAACAAGACTGCCGGCATCGACGGGCCGGCGGACTACGCCGTGATCCTGGACATCGCGGCCAAGGAAGACGGCAGCAACCAGTCCATCGTGGTCTGGTATCAACGCGGCGTGCAGCCGGACCAGTCCTTGAATTTCTCGAACCTGCTGGTCTATTACGTGCAGCGCTGGGACGAGCGCGTGGCGCCGTCGTTCCGGCTGCGGGTGATGGACGTCACCACCGAGCGCAACGCCGAGACCTTGCGCGCCCTGCAACGGGCGCAGGGCGTGGCCAGCGGCGCGGCCAGCCTGGCCAACAATCCGCTGGTGTCGCCGCTGGTGGGCGTGGCCTTTACCGCCGCCGAACTGGTGCTGGCCAACCAGCGCAACCGCATGGTGCTGGACTACAGCGTGCAGCTGTATTCGCAGGCGGCGGTCAACCAGGCGGCCGGTTCCGACCTGGGGCTGCTCAAGCAGGGCACGTACGTGGTGGTGGGCCGGCCGGTGGGCGGGCCGCGCGCGTTCTGGGAAAAGCCGCTGCGCTACAACATCCGCACCAACCAGGCGCTGGACGGCGACAAGCCGCTGAACGTGCCGACCGCGCTGGTGTCGGTGGGCACTTTTGAAAGCATCGTGCCCAAGTCCGTGCTGGAGAAATCGGTGGCCCTGACGGCGCTGCTGAGCAAGGTGGGGACGGGGGCTTCGATCGAGCAGGTCAGCGATGCGCAGAGCCGTCTGGAAGCCGCGTTGACCGCCTACACCTTGGGCGAACGCCTGGCGCGTTATCGCGATGACAAGACGCTGAACCTGATCTCGGACAAACTGAACGACGAGTTCTTCGCCAATGCGTTGGGCAGCGAAGAGGAATTCCTGCTGCTGCGGGGGTTGAACGCCTGCTACAAGCCCAAAGCGCAGTTCACGCGCGTGGAAGAATTCCTTAAATTCCATGACAAGCCGGAGGGCAAAGCATGCGCTGCAAGAACCTAGCGCTGCGCCAGGCCGAAGGCGGCGGCATGTTCCGGCCGCTGCTCAGGTGGTTGTGGCCGGTCCTGGTGGTGGTGTTGCTGGGCGGCTGTACATCGGCCGCCGGCCCGACAAGAAGCGCCGCCGCGCCGCCGCCCGCGCCGGCTGCTGCGGGGCCCGCCGAGCCTGGATCGCCGTCCGACGCGGCGGGCGGCTGGAGCGCCCGCCCCGGGTCGACCCTGGCGTTGCCGACCTTGTTTTCCCATCGCTTGCTGGTGCCGCCGCTGCAATTGGTGCAGTTGCCCCTGGCCGGCAATACGCCGACCGTGCTCGCCGCGATGCAGCGTTTTGCCGCCGCCGCGCCGGCCGCCCTGGAACAGCGTGAACTGCTGTACGCGCAGACGTCGCAGGAACCGCAAGAAGGTTGGCTTACGCTGATGGCCCGATCCGAGGGGGTCGACTGGGTGTTCGGTCTGCAGTTCAACGTGGATGAAGGCGGCCGCACATTGACGCTGCGCCTGCGCACGGCAGGGGCGGCCAATATCGCCAACCCGCAAGGCAAGAAAATGGACGGACACATCAGTACGCTGGGTCAGGTGGTGCCGCGCTTGTTCACCGATTGAAGCCACGGCACCGCAACGCCCCGGGGGCTGTCGTAGCCCTTGCGGCGCTCTGGTATAACGCTGGGACGCCCGGCCAGACCGGCCCCGATTCGACCCGCCCAAGGAGAGCCGCCCCGTGCCGCAACCGCTCACCGGCCGCCGCCTGCTGGCCCAGACGCTGCGCCAATTCACCCGGCAGGTTCCCGGTATGTTCGCCGCCGCACCGCTGGCGTTCATTCTTTTCGTGATGTCGCTGCCCGGCGCGTTGCTGCTCGACCAGATCGGCGGCCCGCGTGAACGCTGGCTGCTGGCGGCCGCCATCGTCTGCCTGCTGTCGCTGGCGCGGCTGGTGGTGGCCTGGCAGCACTACCTGAACGAATCGCCGGCCAAGCCTGCGCTGCGCATCGATGGCGCCTACCTGCGGGTGCTGGCGCTGCTGACCGGCGTGGCCGCGCTGATCGTCGGCCTGAAATCGTTCAGCACGTCGCTGGGCGTGGCCTTGTATTTCAAGATGCCGGGTACGCCCAGCGTGGTCTTCCTGACGTTGATGCTGCTCTTGTGGCTGGCGATCTGGCTGCCGGTGATGCATCGGCTGGGCGCCTGGTCGCTGAGCCTGCCGCAAGCCGCCCTGGCGGGCCGCTATGGGCTGGGCCAATCGCGCCGCTGGCTGCGCGGCCGGGTCTGGCCGTTTGCGGCCTTGCTGTTGCTGCTGACCGCGTCCACCGCCATTGCCACCGGCTCGCTTACCACGGCGCTGCATACGCGCTGGCTCGACGCGATCGCCACCGGGGCGGGCGCCCTGATCATCACGCTGGTGCTGGTATTGGCGTTCGCCATCCAGTGCGCCATCGCGTACCGGGATCGGGGCGAGGCCTGAGGCTCACCGCCTTCAACCGTGTTCGGCCAACAGCGCCGCCAGCGCCGCGGCGGCGCCCGTCAGGTCGGGCAAAACGGGGGCGCCGCGCGCCGCCAGGGCTTGCGCCGTCGACCCCACGCCCAGGAACCGCAGGCCCAACTGCTGCGCGACTTTCAGGTCCCACAGGCCATCGCCCATCGACACCACCACGCCGTCCCGCGTCTGCGGATAGGCACGGTGCGCGTGCGCAATGGCTCGGGCCACAAGGGCATCGCGCGCCGGTTCTTCGCTGGCGGTGAACAGGGCAGCGTCCGAAAACGGAATGCCTGCGGCCTGCAGCTTCACGCCGCTGACCGCGCGCACGCCGCCGGTGGCGAACACCACGGCCCAGGCGGAATCCGCCAGGCCATGCACGAAGTCGGCAGCACCCGGGATGGGCTGAATGGGCGCTGCCGGCGTAGGCGCGGCCGGCGTCGGCGCTGCCGCCAGTTCATCCAGAAAGCGCCGCGCCAGATCTTCTTCGAACGCCATCAACTGCCCGGCCGACGGCTCGGCCCGCCCGTTCATGGCCAGCGCATGGCGCAGGATGCCGGTGTCGGTGTGATGCGGATACGCGCCCCAGTCCGTCTCCAGCGCCGGCAACGCCAGGGCCTGCATGGCCCCCAGGAAGGCGCGTTGGTGCAACGCCACGGTGTCGGTCAGGGTGCCGTCGATGTCCAGCACCAGAATATATTTCTTCACGTCGTTCCTCGCGGGCAATGTCAAAATCCGCATTCTAGGAACGGGCGCCGGCCGCGATGGCGGCGCCTCGGACAATGACTACGCCGTTTCGGACAGCCGACGGCGGCTCGGGACGACAGCGCGATGACGGCGCCCAAAAGCAGCAACCAGATCGACTACCAGTGGCTGGACCGCCCGCTGGGCGCCATGCCCAAGGAATACCCCGACGGCCATCACAGCCGGCCGCACCAGCATCCGCGCGACCAGCTGATGTACGCCGTGCAGGGCGTGATGCAGGTGCGCGCGGCGGGCAGCCTGTGGCTGGTGCCGCCGCGCACGGCGCTGTGGATGCCGGCCGGCGTGGTGCACGAGACCCGCATGCGCGGCAAGGTGTCGCTGCGCACCGCTTACCTCGCGCCGGGCCTGGGCGGCGGGCGCGGGCCCACGCTGACCGGCGTGTCGCCGCTGCTGCACGAATTGCTGCTGCGGGCGGTGGACATGCCGATGGACTACGACGAGGCCGGCAAGGACGGCCTGATCGCCCGATTGCTGATGCAGGAGATCGACTGGCGCGGCCTGGCGCACCTGGACATGCCCTGGCCGGCGGATGCCCGTCTGCGGCGCATCCACGACCATCTGCTGCGCCATCCGGCCGACGCCGACGGCCTGGCCGCCTGGGCCGCCCGGCTGGGCCTGTCCGAACGCACCCTGGCGCGGCTGTTCGTGCGCGAACTGGGCATGGGCTTTACCGCCTGGCGCCACCGGCTGCGCCTGATGGTGGCGCTCAGCCGGCTGGGGCAGGGCGCGCCGGTGGGTGTGGTGGCGCACGAAACCGGTTACGCCACGGCCAGCGCCTTTGCCGCGATGTTCAAGCGCCTGATCGGCCGCCTGCCGTCGGATCAGGCGCGCCGCACCAGCGCGCTGGCGCCGGCATAGACGGCCGCCGCGCCCAGTTCGCGCTCGATGCGCAGCAGGCGGTTGTACTTGGCCGTGCGGTCGGCGCGCGACAGCGAACCGGTCTTGATCATGCCGCAGTTGGCCGCCACCGCCAGGTCGGCAATCGTGGTGTCTTCGGTTTCGCCCGAGCGGTGCGACATGACCACGCCATAGCCCGCGCGGCGCGCCAGCGCCAGCACCCGCCAGGTTTCGCTCAGGGTGCCGATCTGGTTGATCTTCACCAGGATCGCGTTGCCGATGCCTTGTTCGATGCCCGCCTGGAACAGTTCGGGGTTGGTGCAGAACACGTCGTCGCCGACCAGCTGGCAGGTGTTGCCCAAGGTTGCGCCCAGCACCTTCCAGCCGGTGGCGTCGGTTTCGGCCATGCCGTCCTCGATCGACACGATGGGGTAGTCACGCACCAGGCCGGCCAGGTAGTGCACCTGCTGTTCGGGGCTGCGCAGGAGGTTCTCGCCGTGGTAGCGATAGCCTTCGGCGCCATGGAATTCACTGGCGGCCGGGTCCAGCGCCAGCGCGATGTCGGCGCCGGGGCGCAGGCCCGCCTGTTCGATGGAGGCCATGATGAAGTCCAGCGCCTCGGGCGCGTTGCGCAGCGTGGGCGCAAAGCCGCCTTCGTCGCCGACGTTGACGCTGTGGCCCGCCGCCTTGAGCGCGTGGCGCAGCGTGTGGAACACCTCGGCGCCCATGCGCAGGGCTTCGCTAAAGCTGTCCGCGCCCACCGGCAGGATCATGAATTCCTGGAAATCCAGCGGGTTGTCGGCATGCGCGCCGCCGTTGATGATGTTGATCATGGGCACGGGCAGCGTCTGCGCCTGCACGCCGCCCACGTGGCGCCATAGCGGCAGGCCCTGGCTGGCCGCCGCTGCGTGCGCCACCGCCAGCGACACGCCCAGCAGCGCGTTGGCGCCCAGGCGGCTCTTGTCGGCGGTGCCGTCCAGCGCGATTAGGGTCTGGTCGATCTCGGCCTGCTGGTCGGCGCGCAGGCCCAGCAGCGCGGCGCGCAGTTCGGTATTGACGGCGTTGACCGCGCCCAGCACGCCCTTGCCCAGGTAGCGGGCGGCGTCGCCGTCGCGCTTTTCCAGGGCTTCGCGCTGGCCGGTGGACGCGCCGGACGGCACCAGGGCCAGGCCGCGGGCGCCGTCGTCCAGGCGGACGTCGACTTCAACAGTGGGGTTGCCGCGGCTGTCCAGCGCCTCGTGGGCGGTCAGGTGGGTGATGTGCATGGCGTGGGCTCCAGATAAGGAAAGGTCAGTTAATTGAAAGTAGGGCCGTGCCGGGCCGTTGCGCTGGCCGCGCCACCGTAAGCCGTGCGTGATGGCTTGAATGGGCGGGCGGAACGCTTTGAATGGCCCGAATTGCAATGTCGCCATGCTAAAAACAGGCCATGCCGCCGACAATGCAGTTTTTCTGCCTATCCGTCAGTTTTCTTGACGAATAGGCGGGCGAATCCCGTAGCGCTTTGCCTGCGCCCAACCTTGCCACCGTCCCTCCCGCCATGCGCCAATTGCCCCCGCTATCCGCCGTCCGCGCCTTCGAGGCCATTGCCCGCAGCGGCTCGGTCACGCGCGCCGCCGAAGAACTGTGCCGCAGCCACGGCGCCATCAGCCGCCACCTGCGCCTGTTGCAGGAACACGCGGGCGTGGCGCTGTTCGAGAAAGACGGCACCGGCCTGCGCCTGACCCAGGCCGGTGCCACCTTCTATGCCTCGGTGCGGGCCGCGTTCGACCAGCTGGAAAACGCCTACGAGCGCCTGGCCCGCGAGTCGCAGGCGCCGGGGTTGCACGTGGCGTGCAGCGCCACCTTCGCCATGCGCTGGCTGGTGCCGCAACTGGCCGTGTTCTATCGCAAGCACCCGGACATCCGCATCCGCCTGTCGATGACCTCGGCGCGTGAAATGCGCAACGAAGGCGCCGACCTGATCCTGGCCTGGGACCTGTCCGGCTACGCCGAGGCCGACCGGCGCCAGGCGCTGCCCTTGGCGCCGGTGCGCTTTGGCGCGGTCTGCACCCCGGCCTATGCCCGCAAGAAGCCCGCGTCGCGCGTGCGCATCGCGCATGAATACACGTCCAGCGCCTGGAACCAGTGGGAAGCCATCACTGGCCAGCCGGCGGCCCAGGGCGACACACTGGCGTTTCCGCACACCCACCTGTGCATCGAGGCCGCGTTGTCCGGCCTGGGCGTGGCGCTGGTCGAACGGCGCCTGATCGCGCGTGAACTGCAAGAGGGCCAATTGGTGGCGCCCTACGGTTTCGTGCCGTTTGACGGCGGCCTGCGTGCGGTGCCGGCCGCCGGCCGCACGCGCACGGCGCACGCCGACGCCTTCATCGCCTGGCTGCGCGGCGCATTGGCCGAGGCGGGCGATTGATCCCGCCGACCGGCAGGCTTGGTATGCTGGGCCTCGCGTTCCCGCCGGAGACCTCATGACCGCAACACCATCGTCCGCCCGCTCGTCCGCGACCCATTCCGCGCTGGCCTCGCAGGCTCGCCGCGCGCAGTTGCGGCGCATGAAGATCGCCGCGCTGGCGCTGCTGGTGGCGATGATCAGCGGATTCATCACCAGCCACGTCATGGGCGGGCAGGGCGCGTGGGCCTGGGTGCGGGCCTTCTGCGAAGCCGCCACGGTGGGCGCGCTGGCCGACTGGTTCGCGGTGGTGGCGCTGTTTCGCCGGCCCATGGGCCTGCCCATTCCGCACACCGCCATCATTCCCAGCAACAAAGACCGCATCGGCGACAACCTGGCGGTGTTCGTGCGCGACCATTTCCTGGACCCGGACACGCTGATGGAAAAGCTGCGCGTGTTCGACCCGGCCGCACGCCTGTCGCGCTGGCTGGCTCGCCCCAAGCAGGCGCATGCCCTGAGCGACGGCGCGCGCCGCGTGGCGCTGCAAACGCTGGACCTGCTGGACGACCAGGCCGTGCGCGGCGTGATCCAGGAATTCGTGGTGAAGAACCTGCGCCGCTGGGACGCCGCCGGCACCGCGGGCGAGGTGCTGGGACTGTTGACCCGAGACGGCCGCCACCAGGAACTGCTGGACGCTGCAATGGAACGCCTGGGTGGCTACCTGGGCGACGACGACGTGAAAGAACGCGCCTCGGCGCTGCTGGTGAAGTTTGCCCGCAAGGAATGGCCGCGCATCATCTCGGCGGTGGACGTCATCGCCTCGGTCGACGGCATTGCCGACAACCTGGCCGACCGCCTGGCCCGCGCGCTGGTGCAGGAACTGCGCGACGTGCTGTCCGAACCCGGCCATCCGGTGCGGCGCGACTACGAGGCCTGGGTGCTGGACTACATCGAGCGCCTGCGCACCGACCCGGCGCTGGCCGAGCAGGTCGAAGCCCTGAAGCAGCGCGCCATCGACCACCCCAAGGTGCAGGAATACGTGCAGGGCCTGTGGGACGACATCCACGCCGCGCTGCGCCGCGACCTGGCGGATGAACAGTCGGCCCTGGCGGCGCACCTGGAAAGCGCCTTGCTGGCGCTGGCCCGCAAGCTGGGCGAAGACCCGGATCTGCGCGAGGCCATCAACAACCATGTGCTGGGCGCCGCGCGCCGCCTGACCGGGCGTCTGCGCATCGGCGTCACCGAACACATTTCGCGCACCGTCAAGCTGTGGGACGAGCGCCATCTGGTCGACGAACTGGAACTGAGCGTGGGGCGCGACCTGCAATACATCCGCTTCAACGGCACGCTGGTGGGCGGGCTGATCGGCGTGCTGCTGCATGCCGGGGTGCTGCTGGTGGGCAGTTAGGGCCTGGGCGTTTGCCGGCCGGCAACGGCCTGTTACCCCGTATGTATCAGGAATGAAGATTGCTGGCGAAGCGCCGCGCCCCGGTGCTATTGTCTTTCGCAGCGGCGGGCAACCGGCGCACGATCCAGGAGGCAAGTCCATGAAGAAAATCTCGATACTTGTTGCAACGCTGACACTCGCCGGCGCTTCCGTCGCGGCCCAGGCCGAGAATGTCGCGATGTCGTTCCTGACGGCCGACGGCGTGGGTAAAAGCGCCGGCACCATCTCCATCAAGCAGACCAAGGCCGGCCTGCAATTCACCCCCAACCTGACGGGCCTGCCGCCCGGCGAACACGGTTTTCACGTGCACGAAAAAGGCTCGTGCGACCCCGGCATGGTGAACGGCCAGATGGCGCCCGGGGGCGCGGCCGGCGGCCACCTGGACCCGCACGGCACCAAGGCCCACAAAGGCCCTGAAGCCACCGACGGCCACACGGGCGACTTGCCCTTCATCGTCGTGGCCGCCAACGGCACGGCCAAGCAGGCCGTGGTGGCGCCGCACCTGAAGCTGGCCGACGTGAAAAAGCACGCGCTGATGATCCACGTGGGCGGCGACAACTACAGCGATACGCCCCAGCCGCTGGGCGGCGGAGGCGGGCGCCTGGTCTGCGGCGTGGTGAAGTAAGGTCTTCAGGCCGTGCCGTTGCGTCCGTACAGCAGATAAGCCGGACGTTCGGCCAGGCGGTCGTAATAGGCGGCCACCGCGGGTAGCGGTGGCCGTCTGTCGTTATCCAGCGGCGTGCTGAACCACCGGTTCACCGACAGGCCCACCGCAATGTCCGCCAGCGTGAAATCATCCCCCGCCACATAGGCGCCGGTCGCTTGCAGGCGCTGTTCCAGGATGCCCATGAAATGCGCCCAGTCCCGGGTCGATGCCGCGATGGCCGCCGGGTCCTGGTGGGCGGGCGATTGCCGCGCCCGTCCCAGGAAGGCGTAGGTCCACGATCGGTTCAGGTCGGTCGCCTGCCAGTCCAGCCACTGGTCGACGCGGGCGCGGCGTTTGGGCTCGGCGGGGTACAGCGCGTCCGTCTTGCCGTATTGCCCGGCCAGGTAGCGGATGATGCTGTTCGATTCCCACAGCACGAAGTCGCCGTCGCGCAGCACGGGCACCATGGCGTTCGGGTTCAGGGCCAGGAAGGCCGGGTCCTGCGTCGGGCGAAAGCCCACGCCCCAGTCTTCACGTTCAAACGGCAGGTCCAGTTCGGCGCAAGTCCACAGCACTTTGCGGACATTGATGGAAGAGGCCTTGCCCAGGATGTTCAGCATGTTGGCAGCCGCGCCGCCTGGGCGCGGAGAAATGAGGGATCGGAAAGCCAGTGGCGCTCGGGCCGCCTGGCAGCACCGCGCCAGTCTAGCGGCAGGGCAGGCAGGCCGATAGATACAGATCGGCGGATTGATGGGCGCAACAGATCGGAGCAACCGATGGGCACAACCGATGGGCGCAACAGATGGGCGGCGCCTCAAGCCGCCACGGCTTGCGGCTGTTGGCGCAGCCGCCGCACGGGCGATGCGAACAGCACCACGAACTGCACCGCAAACCCCACGCTGGACACCCACAGACAGGCCTCGATCCCCACCCGCGACGCCAGCGCCGCGCCGATCAACGCGCCCACCGGCCGCGCGCCGAAGGTGGCGGTGACGATCACGGCCGACACGCGGCCCAGCAGCGCGTTGGGCGTGACCGACTGGCGCAGCGTGGTGGTGGCAATCGTCCACAGGATCGGGCCGGCGCCGAACAGAAAGAAGCCCGCCGCCGCCCAGGCGCCGGACGGCAGCGCCAGGGTCGACAGCAGGATCAGGCTGGCCGCCAGCGCGCATAGCGGCCCGGCGGCGATCAGCGCGCCGAACGGCAGGCGGGCGGCCAGCCAGGGCGCGGCCAGCGCACCGGCCAGCATACCCGCGCCGTAGATGCCCAGCGTGGCGCCCACGCCCGCCGCCGTCAGGCCCAGATGCGTAACGGCATACGCCACGTACACGGCCTGCAGCACGAACCAGGCGGTATTGAAGAACACCGCCGTCACCAACACGGGCCGCAGCAGCGGATGGGCGGCCACGAACGCGGCGCCCTCGGCCAGTTCACGCCACAACTGTCGGCGCGGCGCCGTGCGCGGCGGCTCGGCCGGCAGGCCCGCCAGCAGCATGGCGGCCAGCAGCGACAGCGCCGTGGCCAGCCCATAGGCGCTGGACGCACCGATCCAGCCGACCAGCGCGCCGCCCAGGGCCGGCCCCGCCGAAAACGCCGCGCTGCGCGCCAGTTCCAGCCAGCGGTTGGCGTTGCCCAGGTCGCGGGCCGGCACCAGCGTCGGCACCAGCGCCGGGGCGGCCACGTTGTAGGCCACCGTGCCCACCGCACCCAGAAAACCCAGCACGGCCAGCCAGCCGAGGTTCAATCCGCCCAGCGCCAGCAAGGCCAACAGGCCCAAGAGGCTGGCCGCGCGGGCGCACTCGGCGGCGGTCATCAAGGTGCGGCGTGATATCCGGTCGGCCAGCACGCCGGCCGGCAGCGACAGCAACAGGAAAGGCAGCGTCTGCGCGGTCTGCAGATAGCCGGTCTGGGCCGCACTCGCGCCCAACGCCAGCACGGCCACCAGCGGCGCGGCGGCCAGGGCAATCTGTTCAGAGAACTGGGCGGCCAGGTTGGACGCGGCGAGACGCCGGAAGGCCGGGGGCAGGGCGGGCATGGGGCGGGCGGCAGGGCCGCAGAAACGGCAAGGGCCCGATCATGATCGGGCCCCGCGCGGTCCGCACTCCGAATGTTGCGGTGGGTTCAGCTCAAGGCGTCGGCGAACCGTCGCCCAGGCCGACTGGGCGTTTCGCTCAAGGAATCGGCGGGTAATCGCCGAAGCCGTCCGGCCAGGGCGTCAGCACTTCATAGCCGGTCTCGGTGACCACCACCATGTGTTCCCACTGCGCCGACAGCGAGCGGTCCTTGGTGACGACCGTCCAGCCGTCGGGCAGTTGCTTGGTCTGCGGCTTGCCGGCGTTGATCATGGGCTCGATGGTGAACATCATGCCCGGCTGCAGCACCATGCCTTCACCCGGGCGGCCGTAGTGCAGCACCTGGGGATCGTCGTGGTAGATCTGGCCGATGCCGTGGCCGCAGTATTCGCGCACGATGCTGAAGTGCTCGCGGTGCGCCACGGTCTGGATGGCGTGGCCGATGTCGCCCAGCGTGGCGCCCGGCTTGACCGCCAGGATGCCGGCGCGCATGGCTTCGTACGTGGTGTTGACCAGGCGCCGCGCCAGCGGGCTGGGCTGGCCCACGAAGTACATGCGGCTGGTGTCGCCGTACCAGCCGTCCTTGATGACGGCCACGTCGATGTTCAGGATGTCGCCGTTCTTCAGGACCTTGGCTGACGGAATGCCGTGGCAGATCACATGGTTGGCCGACGCACAGATGGTCTTGGGAAAGCCGTGGTAGCCGACGTTGGCGGGAATGGCCTGCTGCACGTTGACGATGTAGTCATGGCAGATGCGGTCCAGTTCGTCGGTGGTGACGCCGGGGCGCACGTGCTCGGCAATCATGTGCAGTACGTCCGCGGCCAGGGCGCCGGCCTTGCGGGCCATGACGATGTCGGCGGCGGACTTGATCGAAACCTTCTTCGCCATTTACGCGGCCTCCTGCTGGCCGGGTTGCGGCTGCCCCTGGGACAGCGCCGCGATGCTGAAGCCCTCCGCCTGCTCGATGCGGATCAGCAGCTGGCAGATATCGGCGTGGCGCAATTCGGGGTACAGCTCGGACAGCATGCCGATGCGCATCCAGTGTTCCGCCTGGGAATTGATGGAGCGGCTGAGCGCGCCGCTGGCGACGCGCAGGTTTTCGTGCATCTGCTCGGAGATCTTGACGATGCCCATAGTGAACGTTCCGTATATGGTTTGTATATGGAACGTATGGTACTGCGGGTTGCCGGCGGGTGCAAATCGCCGCGGCTGGGGGGGCGCCCGGGCGCCCTGAATGGACGCGCACGGACGCGCACGGCTGCCGACGCCGGGCAGCCTCAGGCGCTTTGCGTGGCCGGCGCCTTGTCCAGCAGGTTCATCCCGTCCAGCAGTTGGTAGCGTGCCGGGTACTGCGACCGGGCGTACGGCTCGCAGCCGGTGCCCTGGGTGGCCACGGCCATCACCACGAATTCCGCGAAGTCCTCTTGCGGGCCGGCCTTGGCGTAGTCGGATGGCACCTTGCCGTCGGACCGCGCGGCCGCCGCCCAGGCCTTCATGTCGACCTGGGTGTTGTTGGCGTAGCTGTGGGCCAGCTCGTGCAGCACGGCGTGGTCGACCATGCCTTGCTCGCCGGGCATGCTGTAGAGCGTGATGTGCGAGAACATCGTTTCGCCCACGGTATGCGCGTCGCGCGTCGGGTCGGCCCAGGGCGGGCCCTTGACGACCTGCGCGTTCAGGCGGGTGACGCGGTCTTCCAGCGACATGCCGCGCGCGATGCGAATCTGCAGATCGCGGCCTTGCAACAGCGCCTTGGGCGCTGCGCCCAGGCTCTTGGCCACCTGTTCGGGTTGCGGCTGGGGCGGTTCGGTCAGGCGTTCGGTGATCTCGCTGGACGAGCGCTGCAACAGGTTGCCGGTCCAGGGCGATTCACGCGGCTCCAGCACCACCGGCACGCGCTGGCCGCCGGGCCAGGCTTCGTACATGACGCACTTGTCGTCGCCCTGGCGGGCCTGGCCGGCCGGCGGCTGGTAGACCGACGGGCCGGTCATGCGTACGGGCGCGCGCTTGGCGTCGAACATCTGCTCGGTCAGTTTCAGCGTGTCGGACACGTGGGCGCACTGGGCGGGCGCGTCCTGCGGCGCAATCGCCTCGGCCAGCGCGGCCGGCGCGCCGGCCTGTACGGCCGCGGCCGCATCGTTCACGCCCGAACCGCCGCCTTGGCCGCCACCATGCTCAAGCTGGTAGAACTGCTGGCTGGCGATCAGCGTAGCGCCGCAAGACGTTTTCATGCCTTCCAGCGCGGTGGGGCGGTTCGAGCTGACGCTCTGCACGCCTTCCACGATGGTGTGCTGGCCGGCGCACTTGGGGCAGGTGACGCGGTCGCCCACGCGCGCCATGGGCTGGCCGAAGATCTGGACGGACTCGTCCCCGGTGACGACCACGCCGCCATGTGACGTGCGGTCGCCCTTGCGTATTACGGATCGCTGCGCCATGGCCGCCCGTTGCTCCGAAAGGATGGTTATTTATGCTTACAGATAGGTGCCGTCAGGCGCCATGCGAGGCGGGCCCACGACGAAGGTGCCGTCGGGCGCCATGCGCACGGGACCGCCGCTGCCCAGGTAGCTGCCGTCGGGCGCGCGCTGCGGCGTGCCGGCCACGTAGGTGCCGTCCGGCGCCCGTGTGATCGGCCCGCCGTCGCCGACGTAAGTGCCGTCCGGGCAGCGCCGCGGCGTGCCATTGATGAAGCGGCCGTTGGGCATCATGTGGAATGACTTGTTCATCGCGACTCCCAGTTTTTGGAGAGCTTGAATGATAGCCAGGGTGCCTGATGCGCTTTGTAATAGGACGTGTCATCTTAGAACGTAACGTCGTTACAGATATGGGATCATCGCTGCTTTCGACGCCGCCACGACTCAGGAACCCATGAGCGATATCGACGCATTGTTGCAGCCCATTCCCGGCCCGGCGCCTTGTGGCGCCGACATGGTTTTTTCGGCCGAATTCGACGCCATCCGCGAAGCCCGCCGCCACGACGACCCCCACCTGGACCAGGGCGACTGGGTCATCGACATCAAAGAGGCCGACTGGCCCCAGGTGATCCGCATCTGCACCGACGTGCTGGCCACCCGCAGCAAGGACGTGCGCGTGGCCGCCTGGCTGGCCGAAGCCTGGGCCAAGACCCGCGGCTTTGCCGGCCTGCGCGACGGCTTCCTGCTGGTCGACGGCCTGTGCCGCCACTACTGGGACGGCCTGCATCCCGTGCCCGACGAGGGCGATGCGCAGCAGCGCGTCGGCAACCTGGCCTGGCTGCTGTCGCGCTCGCAGCAACTGGTGCGCGAGCTGCCGCTGACGCAGTCCGAAGGCGGGCGCTTTGGCGCGGTGCTGTGGGACAGCGCCAGCCAGTTGGCCAACGCCATCAAGCGCACGCCGCAGAATGCGGCCGATATGTCGCGCGGCAAGGTCACGCTGGACCAGTTCGATGCCGCCCGCCGCGATACCCCGCCCGCGTTCTATTCCGACCTCGAAAGCCAGCTGCAAAGCTGCTTCGCGGCCGTGGACGTGCTGGAACTGACGCTGACCGAACGCCTGGGCGATGACGGCCCGGCCTTCACGCCGCTGCGCACGGCCCTGCAGGACGTGACCGAACTTGTGCATCGTTTCGCCCGCGAGGCCGGCCTGCTGGTGCGCGCCGACCTGGCGCCGCCGGCCGCGGCCCCGGCCGCATCGCCTGCCGGCGCACCCGCCATCCGGATGGAGCCCACCTTGACCGCTGCCGCCGATCTCCCGTCCGCCGTGCCCGCGCCCGCGCGCGGTCCGCTGCAAACCCGCGACCAGGCCCTGGCGCAATTGCGTGAAGTGGCTGAGTTCTTTCGCCGCACTGAACCGCACAGCCCGGTGGCCTATCTGGCCGACAAGGCGGCCAGCTGGGGCGAGATGTCGCTGCACCTGTGGCTGCGCACCGTGGTCAAGAACGGCGAGGCCCTGTCGGGCCTGGAAGAGCTGCTGGGCGTGCCCAAGCCGCCCGAGCACAACGGCTGACAGGAAAAGGGCCCCAGGCATGCTGCCGGGGCCCGCAATGCGGCGTGTGCGCCGCCTGTTCGATGAGCACCCGGCCGTCGCGGCCGGGGCGTGCCTTACCGGCTGGCCCGGAACTCGATCCGGCGGTTCTTGGCCCGGCCTTCCGCGGTGGCGTTGGTGGCCACCGGCTGGTCCGGCCCCGCGCCCAGCGTCTCGAAGCGCCCGGGCGGCAAGCCCTTGTCCACCAGATAGGCCCTGACCGCGTCGGCACGCGCCTGGCTCAGCGCCAGGTTGGTGCTGCGGCTGCCGGAACTGTCGGTGTGGCCGATGATCTGCACCTTGTCGCTGTGCAGCTTGGGCACCACGTCGGCCACCTGGTCCAGCAGCTCGCGGCCGCGCGCGGTCAGCGTGGCGCTGCCGGTTTCGAATTCCACCACGCGGTTGGTCAGCACTTTGTCCAGCAGACCCTGTTCGTCCTTGCCGGCCGCCACGCGCAGCCCATTGACGATCTTGTAGGTGGGGTTGAGCGAGGTTGCGAAGGTGCTGGCGATCTGCTGGCGCGAGGCCTCGTTCTGCACCTCGCCGCGCAGGCGGATCTGGGTGCCGTCCACTTCCAGCTGGCCGCGGTTGATCTGCTTGAGCGGCTGGCCGATCAGCTTGCCCACGTGTTCGGACCAGTTCGGCGGCGCCACCACGCCGCCCACTTCGATCTGGTCGATCACATTGCCCACGCCGTACACCTGTTGCAGCCGCGTCAGCACGTCGGCCTTGGTGGCCTCGTCGGGCACGGCGCCGCTGGCCACCACCTGGCCCGGTTGCGGAATGACATTGGCGGGCACGACGGTGGCGCCGTCTTGCGCCATGGCGGCGGACGACAGCAGCGCCGCCAGGATCAGGAGAGAGACACGCATGGTCAGGCTCCGGTGAAGACTTCGCGGTAGGTGTCCAGCGCCATGCGCAGGGACAACCGCGGTTGGTCCAGGTAGCTGGACAGCTTGGCCAGGCCATGGCTGGCCGACACGTGGTTGCGCACCCAGGGCGCGTCTTCCAGCACGATGTGCTGTTCGGCAAACGCCTGCGGCGTGGACAGCAGGCTGGCCAGCGTCTGCGGCGAGGCGCCGCGAAAGCCCGCCACCAGCCGATGCTTGCCGGCGATGCGGCCGATGAACACGGTGATCTCGAAGTCGGCGCGCGACAGGAACGGCGCGATCAGCGTCATCCAGTACGAGGCCACCAGGTTCAGGTAGAGCGGATCGTCGGGCAGCGGCAGCGCCAGCCCGCGATCCAGCTGCGACGAGCCGCTGGACATCACGGGTTCAAGCAGTATTCCCAGCGCCAGGATGATGTCGTGCACCCGCGCCGCGTGGCCGTTGCCGCGCAGCATGGCTTCCAGGCGCTCGACGGTCTGCAGGTCGACAAACGCGTCAAAGCCGTCATCGGCCTCGGTGCGGATTTCGCCTTCGAGTTCGTTCAGCGCCTGCAAGGCCGCCGCGGGGTCCGCGTCGGTCATCAGCAGCGCCGCGGCGCCGCTCATGCGGTTCCAGAGCCGGCTGAAGGCCATGGGGCTGCGGGCAATGAATTCCAGCGGCCGCTGCACCTCCACCGAGGTCGCGGACAGGAACGGAAAGCGCCGGCCCGACTGATCGCGGCTGGGCTGCAGGTGGCCGGCAATGGCCAGCTTGCCGCGCGACCCCAGGATGGCAAACGGCATGGGTTCGGCTTCGTCGTACAGCGTCTTCCAGTGCGGTTCCTGGGCCAGCAGTTCCATCGTGTTGGCGACCCAGGCGTCCAGCGTGGCCATCAACTGCGGGTGCGAGGTGTTCTTGACGAAGTCGCCGCGGGCCGGGATCTTGCCGAAATAGGCCGTGCGGAACAGGGGGGACTGCAAGTTGCTCATTGCGGCGCTCCGGGTCGCGTCTGGGCGGAGGAGGATTCGGGGGTGGCGCCCACCACGGAAGAGGGCAGGCGCAGGTTGCGCAGGCCCTGGCTGCCGCCGGGCTCGCTGCCGCCGGCGCCAGGCGCCTGGGCGTTGCTGATGATGCGCAGTTTCACGGGGACGGTCACGTTGGACTTGCCCCAGCTCATGTTGAAGCTGCCGTCCGCGTTGGACGTGCGCTGGGCGGTGGCGATCAGGCGTTCCAGGCCGAAGCGGCCCGGCTCGTTGACGATCTCGACCACGCTGCCGTCAAAGGTGGTGGCGGTGATGCGCGCACCCGGCGCGCCCTGCGCATTGGGCCACACGAAGTTGACCCACTGCGGCGGCGTGTTGCGGTAGCGCAGCTGCTGGCCGTCGATCTCGATGGTGTATTCCGTGACGCCCGAGGCGGGCTTGGGCTGGATCTGGAACAGCGTCTGCGGCTGGCTGGCCGCGCCGCTGCCTGCCGCACCGCCCGACAACGGCGCCACCCACTGCGCGAAGTTGGCCGTGAACGTCGGCTGCAGGCTCACGCCCATGTCGCCCCAGGTGCGGGCGGTCAGGATGTCGCCGCGGCGCACGGTCAGCGGGCCCAGCGTGTCATTGACGTACTTGGCGATGCTGCCTTGCGGGCCGAACACCTGGCCGATCTCGTCGCTGCTGGCCTCGACGCTGGCGCGCGCGGCAAACGGATACTTCTCGGCCAGCGTCAGGTTGAACGGCTGGTAGATCTGCGCGTTCCAGACCTTGTTCAATTCAGACTCGGCCGGCTGCATGGCCACGGCATAGGCCTGGATCAGCGGGCGCACCAGCAGCGGACGCAGCGTTTCGCGCTGGGTTGCCGACAGGCCCGCCAGCATCTGCTCGTCCACCAGCTTGAGCGCGTCGGCCAGCTCCGAATCCTTGCCCTCCAGCGTCTGGCGCAGCAGGATCAGCGAGCCGGGGCCGGGGTCGCCCTGGTTGTTCAGCAGGTTGAAGCGGGTGCGGATCTTGGACAGCGCGCCCATGTAGTTGCCCAGCAGCGACTGGTTCTCGCGCGTGACCACCAGGCGGGCCACATCCGAGAATTCGCGGCCCACCGGCCCCATCGGAATCGCTTCGCCATTGGCCGTGGTGGTGGCCGCGGGCGCGGGCGGGGTCTGGCGCAGGATCACCCGCTTGAACCAGCCCACCACGCCGCTTTGCGCCTGTTGCAGGCCGGCGTTGATCAGCGACGGGTTGTCCCACGAGGTCTGCTCGTAGGTGGTGTTGATCAGCTTGGCGATGGGCGAGGTCTGCGGATCGCCCAGGCGGTTCATGGCCCCCACCGACTGCTCGAAGCTGGTGAACGGCTTGATGGTGACGCCGCGCAGGAACTTCTGCCATTCCTGGGCGTATTCCGTCTTGTACATCGTCGCCAGGCTTTTCTGGATCTGCTCGGGGCTGCCGTCCAGCGTCAGGTCGTCGCGTGCGTTCACGCCCAGCACCCAGTCGCTGGTCTGCACTTCCTTCTTGGCGGCCTCGTTGATGGCGGGCTGGATGTACTGTTCCCAGGCCTCGCGGGTGAAGGTGCCGGGGATGGCGTAGCTGCCTGCCACCACGCCCGCATCGTTCTCGCCCACGATGCGCGCCACCGTCATGGTCTGGAAGCGCGTGGCGGCGCGGGCCTTCAGCGTGGCGTAGGCGCGTTCGCGCGCCGGCATGCCCTGCATCACCGCGCGCAGGCTGGCGCGGGTCTTCTCGACCAGGGCCAGGTTGGTGTCGATCTGCGGCCAGCCGGCATCGGGCGCGCGGCTGACGTAGAACGAGATCAGGCGCTCGCCGCTGCGAATCAGCTGGTCGCGCGGCATGGCGCCGCGGTTGGTCTCAAGCCAGCCGCGCCAGAAACGCGTGATCTGGTCGGACAGGTGGGTGGGGTCGACGTGCTGGTGATTGGCCATCATCAGGTACGTCTTGAGCGCGTTGTAGGCGTCGTCTGCGTTGGTCGGCGAGGCATCCTGGAACAGCGTGTCGCCGCCCGGGTTGTGCGGCGTGCGCGCGGCCTGCGGCGCCGGCTGCGGCGTGCCGCCAGCGGCCGCGGCGGCGCCGGACATGTCCACCTTGGCCAGGAAGTCTTCCAGGCTGGCCTTGACCGGGCTCAGCATGAACTGGCGCGCACCGTTGTAGTACTCGGCCAGCAGGCGTTCCTTGAGCACGTCGCCCTGGTACAGGCCCAGGCCCAGCGACCACGGCCGGCTGGACGAATAGCGGTCCAGCTGCTCGATGCGGTCCTGCAGGATCTCCATGGCTTCCAGGCGGCTTTGCAGGTCGGTGCGTTCGCTTTGCAGGCGCACCACCTTGTCCAGGTCGGCCTGCACGTTCTGCGCCAGCTGGCGGTTGCCCAGGTACGACCAGCTCCAGCCGCCCAGCACCAGGCCCAGCGCCAGCACCAGGCCGAAGAAGGTCACGTAGCGCATGCGGGTCTTGGCCGGGCTGGCGTGCTGGCGTACCAGTTTCTTGTCGGCGAAGATCACGCTGGAAAACAGGTCGCGCAGGAAAAAGCCGTTGTGCGACGACACGTTGCGGGCCTGGCCGCGCGCCGCCGGCCGCAGGTCAAAGCGCTCGGCCAGCCGCTCGGTGGACGTGCTTTGCGACACGCCCTCTTGCAAGGCGCTGGTGAAATAGAAGCCGCGAAACACCGGCTTGTACTGGAACGGGTTGGTCTCGAACAGCGTCGACAGGAACGTGCGCAGCGCGGGCTTGATGCCGGCGAATTCCAGCGGAAAGGTCAACAGCCCCGGCGGCAGGTCGCTGCGGCTGCGCAGCGAAATCTGCGCCGTGCCCATTTCCTTCAGGCCCTCGTACAGCTCGTCGAAGCGCTCGTCGAACAGGGCCAGCACGTCGCGGTTTTCTTCGGCGCCGTAGGGCAGGGTGGCGCCCCACACGCGGTCGCGCTCGCGCTGGTCGCTGTCGGAGAAGAACTCGCTGAAGCCCGAGATCAGGTCGGCCTTGGTGAAGATGATGTACACCGGCGCAAACACTTCCAGCCGGTCGGTCAGTTCCTGCACGCGCTGGCGCAGGTTCTTGGCCAGGTTGATCGCGAATTCGGGGCCCGCGCCGGTCAGCTCGTCGATGCTGGCCGCCACGATGATGCCGTTGATCGGCGCCTTGGGGCGGTGGCGCTTGAGCAGGTCCAGAAAACCCATCCATTCGTTGCGGTCTTCTTCGTGCACTGAATAGCGGCCCGCCGTATCCAGCAGAATGCCTTCGGTGGTGAAGAACCAGTCGCAATTGCGCGTGCCGCCCACGCCGCGCACGGCCGCGCCGTTCTTGTCGGCGAAGGGAAATTGCAGGCCCGAATTGATGACCGCGCTGCTCTTGCCCGCGGCCGGGTTGCCGATCACGATGTACCAGGGCAGCTCGTACAGGGCTTCGTTGCCCGACACCTGCCCGATCTTCGAGGTCTTGATGGTGCGCACGGCCTGGATCAGCCGCGTGCGCAGCGCGTCGACCTCGCCGCGGTTGGCGGCTGCCGCGCCCGTCTGCACCTGCTGCTCCAGCATGTCGCCCAGGTTTTTGTTGGCGCGCCGCGCACGGCGCCGGCGCCACAGGAAGGCGCACAGCCAGAGAAACAGGAAGATCCCCAGCGCGATGCCCGCCCACACGAGGCCGATCTCGACCGTGTCGGCAAACAGGAACAGGAACACGACCAGGGCGATCAGGCCGATCGCCATGAACAGGCGCGGGTTGCCCAGCGCGCGTGAAGTCCAGTGCCTGCCTTCGCTCATGGCGCTGGAAATACCGGAGAAGAAACCTGAAGGGCTACGCATGATTTTGGCTGTTTTTATAGGGGTCAAGCGGAGGGGGAAAGGGGTTGGGACACCAGCGCTAGCGTGCGCAGCGCCGGGTCTTGCGTCATGACAACCAGCACCGGCGCTTCGGCCTGCGTGCTGGCCTGGCCCGCGACGGCCAGGGTCAGCAGATGCGCGGCCGCGCCGGTGTAGCCGCAGGCCGTGCCGACCGCCAGGCAATCCTGGTTCGGGTCCAGCGCGGGAAACAGCGTGCTGGCCAGCCCCGCGGCTTCCAGCGGCCGGCTGCCGCGGTGGTCGGCATCGCTGACCAATGCACGGATGTCGTCCGCGCGCCGCGCGTGCTGGGTCAGGAAATGCGTGGCCAGTTCGGTCAGCATGGGTTCGCTGGCGGCGCCGCGCGCGTCTGCGTCGGTGGCGCGGTGCGCCATGGCCGACAGCGTCAGCGCGAAGGCGCCTTCGGGCGGCAGGGCGGGCGGGGCGCTTTTGGCGTCGGCTGGCGCGGTCTGCGCCAGGTCGAGCAGCAGGCCCGCGGCGGCCTCGCCGGGCACGCGGCCTTGCGGCGTGGCGGTGCTGACCAAGGTGCCGCCGGCATCCCAGTCCTGCACCACGTTCGCATCAATATAGGAATCGGCCGCGGCCACGATGCGCAGCGGGGCGCGGTCCGCGTCAAGCGGTTCCAGCGCCAGTTGGCGTAGCAGGCTGTCGCTGGCCAGCGTGTCTTCGGCCTTGTGCAGCTGCACGGTCAGGCGCGAGGGCACCCACACGGCCGCCGCGCGGGCCTGCTCCAGCGCGTGGTCGCGCGCGGCCTGCGGCCATTGCGCGGGCAGCAGCAGTTCCAGCTGCAGCAGCGGCCAGTCGTGGTCGCGTTCCGGCGTGCCGTGATCCAGCACGTGGCCGCGGGCCTCTTGCGACAGCGTTTCAATCACCTCGCACAGCAGCGCCGTGGCGCGCAGGCGATCGTCCGAACGCGCCGCCTGCGGGGCCTTGTCGGCGTGGGCGGCTTCGCGCAGGGCGTCGATATCCAGGTGCTCGGCGCGAGCGCTGAATACCGGAAAGCCGCGCGCGTTGGTCAGTTGGGGGTCCAGGTCGGGCCGCTGTTGCTCGGCCAGCGCGTCGTGGATCGCCGCGGCATCGCTGCCGGGCGCGGCGCGGGCGGCGCCGGCCAGGGCCACCAGGCGGGTCACGGCGGCGGCGGCCGGGGCCGGCGCCGCGGCGCCATCGGTCTTGGGGGCCGCGGCCGTGGCGGCGCGGGCCTCGCGGCGGGCGCGGGCGATGTGCAGGCCAGCCCAGCCGGCGGCAATCAGCGCCAACGGCAAGGCGAACAGGTACAGCCCGATATCCACGCCGGTGGGCAGCGTGCGCGATTCCTGCCACCAGATGATGACGCCCAGCCAGACGACACCAAACACCAGGGCCAGCACCAGGCCGGTCTTCAAGAGGCGGCCCATCATTGCGCGGCTCCGGCGTCGCGGCGGATCACGCCGGGGCGGCGCAGCTCGGTGTGGCCGAAGTCCATCAGCTTCCAGCGGCCGCCCCAGGTCAGGCCGACGCGCTCGGCGGTTTCGCCGAACAGTTCATAGCCGCGCATGGCCCAGGGGTCTTTCTCGGACACCACCACCTTGCCGTCGCGCAGGAACGCGCTGTCCGCGGCCAGGCCGTACTGGTGATAGCTCTGGTAGGCGCCGGCATTGGTCACGTGCGATCCCTTGGCGGCCAGTTCGGCCTGGCGTTCGGGGCTGCGATAGCCCTCGATCAGCACCATTTCGTAGCCATGCTCTTCACGCATGACGCGATACGCGGCCAGCAGGCGCTGGCGGTAATCCGCATCCAGCAGGTTCCAGTCGCGGCTTGCGCCGCCCAGGTTCGGACGCACCAATTCAACCTCGCGCGTAGTGAAGACTTCGGGGGGCAGGGGCGGCGGCGGCACCAGCCTTTCGCCCGTCAACAATGCCTGGATTCTGGGGTCCGGACCGGCCATCCGGTCCTCGTAAATAAATGTGTGATTGTGTCGCATGACGAAAGCGAAAAGGGACGGAAGCAACACCACCGCAAGCACTGCGACGATCTGCCAGCGGTAGATGGAAAACGTATTTCCGGCCCTGCCGAAGCCTGCTCGGACCACTTGCGCCGAGCCCCCGACCATACCCCCGGCATGGCCCGCGCCACGCGTCACGCGGCGGCGAAATCCCTGCGCGAACGCACGCGCGCTTCGTGCGGTTGCGGCCCGCAAAGACGGGAAAACCAGCAACGCGGAAACGCCTATCGCGAGCACAAAATATAGGGGCAGTAGAACTAGCAACGGTATCCCTCAATCACGAAGGCGTAATCTTTTGTTCTATTCGGGATTGAGGCAAGCGCTTGGGCGTTGCAGACAGCGTCGATGCTTTAGGAATCGTAACAAGAAGCCGTGATCTAAAAGATGTCATCAGGTATTCTCGGACACCTTGGTTAAAAGGGGTTTTATGCGCCCCAGCCAACACGGGACCTCGCATGGCAGAAGACGAAAAAAGATCGCGACCACCGCCCTCTATTCCAAGTTTGCTGGCCGGGCGCTCATCCACGCCGGATGAGCGGCAGTCGTCGCGCATTCTCGCCACGCTCGAGGGCCGCGTGCCCGACGCCGAGGCCAAGCACCTGCCGCCCAAGACGCGTTCCAGGACACCGCTGGTGGTGTTGCTGCTGCTGTTTCTAGGCGCAGTGGGCGCGGGCTTGTGGGCGGTGTACGACACGGCGCAGTTGCCTGTGGTCGTGGCTCGCGCGGACGCCGATGCGTCGTCCGGCCTGTCCACATCCGGCGCCGCCACGCCGGGCACTTCACCGTCAGGCGCCACGACGCCGAACGCCACATTGCCGACGGCCTCGCTCAATCAACCGGCTGTGGGGCAAGCGCCGGCGCGGGCCAATGCCGAAGCGCCGCCGTCCAATGCCGCCACCATCATCGAAGACCATCCGCTGGCGCAACTGACCCAGCCCGACGCGCAGGCCGACTTGCGCGAGCCCGCCAATCCGCTGGCCGCGCTTGCCGTGACGGCCGCCGCGCCCAACAAGCCTGCGGCCGCGGCGTCGGCCAAGGCGCCTGCCCCGGCCCCGCAGCGCACCGAACGTGCGCGCGACGGCACGGTCGCCGCGGCAACGGCCGCCGCCCCGCAAGCCACGACGGCCAAAGGCGCGCCCAAGGCCGCCGCCGCGCCAGCGCGCGGCAAGGCCGCGCCACGCAGCGACAGCGACGCCGCGTTGCTGGCGGCGTTGATGTCCTACGGCTTGCCGCCCGCATCACCGCCCGGCACAAAGGTATACAAGACCGACGGCATCTTCGTTCGCGAGCTGCCGGGGTCTTCGCTGTCCACCCGCTTGGGGGAATGCCGCAAGCTCGGTTTCCTTGAAAGCGAACAATGCCGCCTGCGCGTTTGCGCGGGCCACTGGGGCACCGCTCCGGAATGTCCCAATGCGCAAGCTCACACCGAGCCCTGAGCGCAGCTGAATAAGGTTTTCCCCCGTAATGGATACGACCGCGGCCGCCGGCCTGTTCAATTCCGACGCCCGCCTCTATCGCCTGCAAGGCGACGGTGCGCTGGCGTCGCTGCATGTCGAAGGCTGGACCGGCCGCGAGGCGCTGTCGGGCGTGGCGCAACTGCGCGTGGTGGCCCTGTCGGATGATGCCGGCCTGTCGTTGCAGGGCATGATCTCGCGTCCCGTCACGCTCTGGACCACGCGCGCCGACGGCAGCCGCAGCGGCCGCAGCGGCGTGGTGCGCGAAGCGGAACTGCTGGCCGGCGACGCCGGCCTGGCGCGCTACCGGCTGACGGTGGCGCCCTGGCTGTGGCTGGCCACGCAGCGGCGCGCCAGCCGCCTGTTCGAGAACAAGCCGGTGCTGGACATCGTGCGCCACGTGCTGGACACCTACGAAGGCTACGTCTATCGCATGGCGGCCGACGTCGAAGGCGCGCTGGCCGACCTGGCTCCGCGCCCCTACACCACGCAGTACCGCGAGACCGACTACGCCTTCATCAGCCGCCTGTTGGCCGAAGCCGGCCTGGGCTGGACCGTGCTGGAAGACGCCGAGGTGCCGGCGCGCCACGTGGTGCAGATTTTTGCCGACAGCCGCAGCCTGGCCGAAGACGCGGAATCGGCCAGCGGCGGCGTGCGGTTCCAGCGCGCCAGCGCCACGGAATCGCGCGACACCGTGCAGGCCCTGGTGCGCCAGCGCCGCCGCACGCCCGACAGCATCACGGTGCTGGGCTGGCACGACAGCGGCAAACGTGCGGTGGCCGCGCAGGCGCTG
>NZ_AYMF01000016.1:0-17499 GCF_000633435.1 Achromobacter sp. DH1f
GCCCGCTTCGTGCCGGCCGCGCGGGCGGCCTTACGAAGCTTACGCGGCGTCTTGCGGGCGCCGATGACGCTATCGCGTGTGGGTGACGGGAATTCAGCCTCGATGCTGTAGCGTTTCCCGTGGCAGTTCGCCAAAACGTTCTCGGTAGTACTCCGAGAATCTGCCTAGATGGCTGATTCCGACGGAGACCGCGACTTCCGTCACGCTGGTACAGGAGCCTTGCTGCAGGCGTTCTCTTGCTGCGTCTAAACGCAGTGTTCTCAATGCTTGCATCGGCGTGGTGCCTTGGTGTTCCTGGAACAGCCTTGTCAGCGCGCTTGCGCTGGCGCCTGCGCCGCGGGCGATTTCTGTCAGGGTCAGCGGGGCTGACAGGTTCTTTCTCATGTATGACTCGGCTTGGGCCAGCCTGCGCGGTTGCGCTGGGGCTTGCGTCGTGCCGTTTTGCCAGGTGTTCGGCTGGTTGTACAGCAGGTGCAGTACCAGCGTGTCTTCCAGGTGTTCCAGCCAGGCGGCGGGGGGCTTGGGGGCGCCGTCGTCCAGGGTGGGGAGCAGGTGGATCAGGCCGGTGACCATGCTGCGCCAGGCTGCGCCGATGGGGGTGTCCAGGCGTAGCGCGGGGGTGAAGTCCAGGGGGCGGGTGGCGGCGTCGCCGAAGATGCGGCGGCCGATGGTTTCCAGTTTGCCGCGGGGGATCTTCAACAGCAGTTGTTCGCAGCCGGCTTCCCAGTGCAGCTTCAGGGCGCGGTTGGGGGCGATGACGGCGGCGCAGTCGGGGTGGGTGTCTACGCTGTCGGCGCCGCATTCGATGCGGGCGCGGCCGTGCAGGGGGACCTGGACCAGCATGAAGTCTTGCAGGCGGTCGGGTTCGATGTGGACTTCGGCGCCGTAGCGCAGCGTACAGACGCTGAGGGCGCCGAAGCGGCCGCGGTTCAGTTCGGCGTCGACGCGGCCGCCTTTCCAGGTCAGGCGGTGCTCTTTCAGCGCTTCGGACACGCGTTCGCGCGTTTCCGCCGGCTGGGTGGAACTGAACACGCGCCTTTTGAGCAATGGCGCCAGCTCGATGCGGGACCAGCCGTGCATGGGAGTCTCCGGGACGGGAACGCTCCCGTATTGCCGACCAGCGTAAAGCAATCGGCCCGCCGTGGGAATTAAGTGAATCCCGGATAAGCGTGGGCGGAATCGGATAGAGCGGCGGGGCGGGCGGGCCTACTCTGGGGGTTGTTGGAAGGCGGCGCCGCGGCGCGTAAGCTGGCGTTTTTCAGGGCGGCTTGCGGTAACCGACGGCAGACGGATTCTGTCAGCATCGCGCCGGCGGCGTCGGCGGACACATACGGGGTGGCTCATGAATGGAAAACAATGGGGTCGGCGCGCGCTGGCGGCGCTGGTTTGCATGACGGCTGCGGCCGGGGTGTCGGCCGAGGAAAAGATCAAGGTCGGGCTGTTGACCACCCTGTCGGGGCCGGGCGCGGCGCTGGGCAATGAAATCCGTGATGGCTTCAATCTTGCGTTGCAGCATACCGGCGGCAAGCTGGGTGGACTGCCCGCCGAAGTGGTGGTGGCCGATGACCAGCAGAAGGCCGACACCGGTCGCCAGGCGGTCGAGCGCCTGCTCAAGCGCGACAAGGTCGACATCATGACCGGCATCGTGTTTTCCAATGTGCTGCTGCCGGTGATGCCGGCCATTTTGCAGTCGGGCACCATCTATCTCAGCACCAATACCGGGCCCGAGAATTATGCGGGCGTGGGCTGTAATCCGAATTTCTTCGCGGTGGCCTGGCAGAACGAGGACATTCCCGCCGCCATGGGCAAGTATGCCGCGGACCAGGGCTTCAAGCGCGTGGCGCTGATTGCGCCGGATTATCCGGGCGGACGCGAGTCGCTCAACGGCTTCAAGCGCCTGTACAAGGGCGGCCTGTCCGAAGAGATCTATACCCAGCTGGGCCAGCTGGACTATGGCGTGGAAATCACGCGGCTGCGCGCCAGCAAGCCGGATGCGGTGTTCTTCTTTCTGCCCGGCGGCATGGGCGTGAATTTCATCAAGCAGTTCAACGGCGCGGGCCTGGGCAAGGACATCGTGCTGCTGGCGCCGGGCTTCTCGGGCGATGAAGACACCATCGGCGCCGTGGGTGCGCCGATCGAGGGCCTGCGCAATACCTCGCAGTGGGCGGTGGACCTGGACAATCCGGCCAACCGCCAATTCGTGGCCGACTTCAAGAAGGCCTACAACCGCAGCCCCACGCTGTATGCGTCGCAGGGCTACGACGCCGCCATGCTGCTGGACAGCGCGGTGCGCCAGACGGGCGGCAAGCTCGGCGCCGATGCGCTGCGGCCGGCGCTGCGCCGCGCGGACTTCAAGTCGGTGCGTGGCGATTTCAAATTCAATCGCAACCAATATCCCATCCAGAACTACTACCTGCGCACCATCGAGAAGGGCGCGGACGGCAAGCTGGCCAACAAGTTGTCGGGCACGGTGCTGACCCAGTACCAGGACCCGTTCGCCGCCGCCTGCCAGATGAAGTAGGCGTGGCAACGACCGCAAAGGAGCTTTACGCATGACAGCGACTATCTCGACCCGCGAGGTCACCATTGCCTCGCACGACGGCCAGTCTTTCGGCGCCTACCTGGCCGTGCCGGCCGCGGGCCACGGACCGGGCCTGGTGCTGTGCCAGGAAATCTTCGGCATCAACGATTTCATGCGCCGCACGGCGCAGGCGCTGGCCGAGGAAGGCTATGTGGTGCTGGCGCCCGATCTGTTCTGGCGCCAGCAGCCCGGCATCCAGCTGACCGACGGCCCGGCCGATATGCCGCGCGCCTTCGAGCTGTACCAGCGCTTTGACGTGGACCTGGGCATCAAGGACATCGCCTCGACCCTGGCGGCGCTGCGGGCGCTGCCCGAGCAGCAGGGCGGCGCCGGCGTGCTGGGCTATTGCCTGGGCGGCAAGCTGGCCTATCTGGCCGCCTGCCGTACCGATGCGGATGTGGCCATCGGCTACTACGGCGTTGGCATCGAAGACAGCCTGGACGAAGCTGCGAACCTGCGCGGCCGGCTGGTGCTGCACATTGCCGAGCAGGACGGCTTCTGTCCGCCGCCCGCGCGCCAGCGCATTCTCGAGGCGCTGGGCGACAAGCCGGGCGTCGAGCTGTACGTCTACCCCGGCATGGATCACGCCTTTGCCCGCACGGGCGGCGCGCATTACGACAAGCCGTCGGCGCTGATGGCGCACCAGCGCAGCATGGCCGCGCTGCAACGCGTGATCGGCCCGCAGTTCGATTATTCGTCCCTGTGGGACAAGCACTGCGAATACGAATTCGGTACCCGCGACGTGGCCGCCACCATGGCCACGATGGTGGCCGAGCCTTACGTCAACCACATTCCCACCATGACGGGCGGCGTGGGCTACCGCGAGTTGTCGCGCTTCTACCAGCATCATTTCGTCAACAGCAATCCGCCGGACACACGGCTGGTGCCGCTGTCGCGCACCGTGGGCGCCACGCAGATCGTGGACGAAGTGCTGTTCTGCTTCACCCACACCACCGAGATCGACTGGATGCTGCCGGGCGTGCCGCCCACGGGCAAGTATGTCGAGATTCCGCTGGTGGCCATCGTGAAGTTCCGCGGCGACAAGCTCTGCCACGAACACATCTATTGGGACCAGGCCAGCGTGCTGGTGCAGATCGGCGTGCTGGACCCCAAGGGCCTGCCGGTGGCCGGCCGTGACACCGCGCGCAAGCTGCTGGACGAGACGCTGCCGTCCAACACGCTGATGGCGCGCTGGCAAGACAGCGAGAACAAGTAGGAGACCGCCATGTCGTACAGCGATCAACAATTGGGCCAGATGGTGCGTGGCGACAGCGTGCACCGCAGCCTGTATACCGACCCGGCCATTTTCGACCTGGAGATGCAGCGCATCTACGGTCGCGCCTGGGTCTACGTGGGTCATGAAAGCCAGGTGCCCAAGACGGGCGACTATCACACCACCCGCCTGGGCGACCAGGACGTGCTGATGGTGCGCGCCACCGATGGCCGCGTGCACGTGCTGTACAACCGCTGCCCGCACAAGGGCGCCAAGGTGGTGGCCGACGGTGACGGCTGCGTGGGCAAGTTCTTCCGCTGCCCGTATCACGCCTGGACCTTCAAGCTGGACGGCAGCCACCTGGGCGTGCCGCTCAAGCAGGGGCTTGAAGGCACGTCCTACGACCCCACCGATCCCAGTTTTTCGATGCGGCGCCTGCCGCGCGTGGAAAGCTACCGCGGCTTCGTGTTTGCCAGCCAGGCGCGCGATGGCCAGGGACTCGAAAACTTCCTGGGTGGTGCGCGCTCGTCCATCGACAACCTCTGCGACCGCTCGCCGGTGGGCGAGGTGGAAGTGGCCGGCGGCATCTTCCGCGTGATGCAGCGGTCAAACTGGAAGGTGTTCTACGAGAACCTGCACGACACCATGCATGCCCGCGTGACGCATGAATCGTCGTTCGCCGCGGCCCGTGACGAGGCCAAGGAAATCGGCGAGATGCCGTTCGAGCTGCACATCATGGATGGCAACGGCGAGCCCTACGAGTTCTGGGAAAAGCTGGAACTGCGCGCCTACGACAACGGCCATGGCTACATGGAAGGCATCTTCAACCCGGGCGCGGCCGAGCGCGACCCGATCTCGCGCGAGCACTTCGAGACGCTGTCCGCCGCCTACGGGCCGGATCGCGCCCGCGAGATCCTGGGCATGAACCGCCACAACACCGTCATCTACGGCAGCGGCTCGCCCCACACCGTGTTCCAGCAGTTCCGCGTCATACGTCCGATCGCTGTTGACCGCACGCTGATCGAGATCCAGACGTTCCGCTGCAAGGGCGCACCCGACGGCGTGTTCAAGCGCGCCATGCTGTATGCCAACGTGATCAACTCGCCGTCGTCCAACGTCATGCCGGACGACATCGAACTCTACAACCGCTGCCAGGAAGGCAACGCCACGCGCGGCGGCGAATGGGTCAGCATGCACCGCTACCACGGCACCGACCGCAGCGATGCCGACGGCATGGTGTCGGTCAACGGCACCAGCGAGCTGCCGATGCGCAACCAGTTCCGCGCCTGGAAGCAATACATGGAAGCGGGCGCGGTGGCGCAGGCCCCGGCCCAAGGAGAAGGCGCATGCTGCTAGACCTGGAATTCGACGTCTCGACCGATCAACTGGCGCCGGCCGACGTGCCGGCCGAGGCCTACCACCGCATCGCCCAGTTCCTGTACCGCGAGGCCCGCCTGCTGGACGAGCGCCGCTACGACGACTGGCAGTCGCTGTGGACGGAAGACGGCATGTACTGGATGCCGCGTGAACCCGGCCAGGCCAGTCCCTACGACCACATCTCGCTGTTCTGGGAAGACCGGATGCTGCGTGACGTGCGCATCCGTCGGCTGGAGCACCCGCGCAACTGGTCGCAGCAGCCGCCCACGCGCAGCGTGCGGCTGGTGGGCGGCGTGCAGATCGAAGGCGTGGACGCGGGCGGCAACCTGGTCGTGCATTCGGCGTTTCAGATGACCGAATGGCGCAAGCGCCAGCCGCGCCAGCTGGCCGGGCGCTACACCCACAAACTGGCGGCCGACGGCGACAGCTGGCGCATCCGTATGAAGCGCGTGGACCTGGTCAATTGCGACGATGCCCACGACGTGTTCGAGGTGTTCGTGTGAGCGCGGCCGACGCCGCGGTGCTGGCGCTGCACTACCAGAACGACGTGCTGCATCCCGAGGGCAAGATCCGCGTCGGACTGGATGCCGACGGCGGCGTGCGCCAGCGGCTGCTGCGCGGCGCGGCAGCGCTGCTCGACAGCGCCCGGGGGCAGGGGCTGCCCATCGTGCACGTGCGCATTGCCTTCCGGCCGGACTACGCCGACCTGCTGCCCAACTGCGCCATCTTCCGCAACGTGGCCAGCATCGGCGCGGTGGCCGAAGGGCAGTGGGGCAGCGATTTCTACGAAGGGCTGCAACCGCTGGCCGGCAGCACGCGCGAGTTCGTGGTCAAGCACACCCGCATCAGCGCGTTCTACGGCACGCCGCTGGAAGAAACGCTGCGGGTGCTGGGCGCGCGCCGCCTGGTGGTGGCGGGCGTGGCCACGCATTCCGTGGTCGAAGGCACGGTGCGGCACGCGGCCGATATCGGCTTTCATGTGATGGTGGCCGAAGATGCCTGCGCCTCGGCCGACCCGGCCGTGCACGATGCCTCGCTGGCCAGCATGCGCCTGATTGCGCAGACCGGCTCGGTGGCGCAAGCTGTGCGCTGGGCCACGGCACCGCACTGATCAAGGATTTTCCATGGATTTTTCAGGCTTTCCCGGCTTGGCCGGCAAGACCGCCATCATTACCGGCAGCACGCAGGGCCTGGGCGCCGACATCGCACGCGGCCTGGCCGCGGCCGGCGCCAACGTGGTGCTGGTGGGGCGCAACGCGCAGGCCGGCCAGGCGCTGGCCGCCAGCCTGGGAGACGCGGCACTGTTCTGCGAAACCGACATCGGCCAGGACAGCCAGATCCAGCGCTGCCTGGACGCGGCGCAGGCGCGCTTTGGCCGGGTCGACATTCTTGTGAACAACGCCTGCCAGTACGCCGACCGGGGGCTGGCGTCCAGCCGCGAGGAGTGGCACGCCACGCTGGATACCAATCTGGTGTCGGCCGCCATCTTCACGCAGATAGCCGCGCCGCTGTTGCCGCGCGGCGGTGCGGTGATCAACCTGGGCAGTACCGGCGGCAAATTCGGCGCGGCCGGACGCGCGTTGTATCCGGCGTCCAAGGCGGCGCTGCTGCAGATCACCAAGAATTTCGCGGTGGAACTCGCGCCGGCCGGCATCCGCGTGCTGGCGGTGTCGCCGGCCTGGACCTGGTCACCCTCGGTGGAACAACTGGCGGGCGGCTCGCGCGAAGCCGCCGACGCCGTGGGCGCGCATTTCCATCCGCTGGGCCGGGTGGGCTCGGGCGAAGAGATCGCCGCGGCGGTGTGCTTTGCGTGTTCGGATGCGGCGTCCTGGATGACCGGCGTGGATATCCCGGTGGACGGCGGCTTTTCGATCCTGGGGCCGGACCGCGGTATTTCGCCGCGTGAGTGGTTCAAGCAACTGACGCCCTGACGCGGGTGTCCTGATCCGGGCGCAGTGGTCAGGCTGACACCGCGCTGCGTGCATCGGCATGGGCCAGCGCAGGCGCACACGGCGCCCGGCGAGACGCCGCCGCCTGCCGTCAGCGGATGACGATCTGGCCTTCTTCCAGCCCGGCCTTGCCGCCCACCTGGTCTTCCAGGAATTCCTGCTGCTTGTTGCCCACCTGAATCTTCGCGCCGCCGCAAAAGCGCCGCGCGGCGATGATGGTGGCTTCGTGCAGGGGTTGCAGGTCGCGGATCAGCTGGGCCTCTTCCTCGTCCAGCTGGATCAGGTCGCGGCCCAGCTTGGTGTGAGTGTTGCGGGCACGCTCGACCACGTCGCCGGTGGCGCGTTCGGGGTGCGAGTGCAGGAACAGCAGCAGTTGTTCCAGCTTGGCCTTTTCCTCGTTCATCTTCAGCCGCTTGCGCGTCAGCGCCGACCGCTTGATGTCGGCGTGCGGGTCCAGCCCGGCCTGCACCAGCGTGGGCACGCCGGCCGGCGAGCCGATGGTGCCGGCGCGCACCGACTTCAGCGCGCGGGTGTGGCCGCCGGTGATGGCGGTCTGCTGGCTGTTGGGCGCGCCGACGTTGACGCTGCCGCCCGCGGCGATGCTGCTCTGGCGGATTTCGCGTTCCACCTCGACGTTCTGGCCGGCGCTGATGATCGAGTTCGCGATGAAGCGGGCCTTCAGGTCGCCGCCACAGACGATGTGCGCGGTGCGCGCGGTGGCGGCCGCGGCGCCGGCGTTGTCCTGCATGGCCTCGGCCATGCCGATGATGCCGCCCTTGACCGTGACGTTGCCGCCGGCCTCGACCAGCGCGGCTTCCATGGTGCCGTTGACGACCACGTCGCCCGTCACCCGCACTTCCATGGTGGCGCTGATGTCGCCGCGCACCTGCAGCGAGCCTTCGAAATTGATGTTGCCGGTGGACAGGTCCACGGCGTCCACCTCGACCACCGGATTGACCTGGGCGCCCTGGTGAATCAGCTTGGGCGAACCGGCGATGCTGGCGCGCAGCAGGTTCGGGTCTTCGGGGTCGACGTCGACGCCGGACATGTCCTTGGAAAACGGCGTGTCGGGCAGTTCATCCGGCAGCACCGGCTGGCCCAGCACGTCACAGCCGTCGATGCCCGGCAACGGCGGCACCCGGCGCATCAGCGGCGTGCCGGCGGTGACCAGCAAGAGGCTGCCCAGGTCGCGGTAGTCCACCTGGGCGAGTTCGTCGATTTCCTGGGCGCGGGGCTTCAGGCGGTCCAGCAGGCTTTCGAAGCGGGTGGGGGTGCCGCGGGTGGGCGGCGTGCCCTGGGCGATCAGCACCGTCTGGCTGCCGCCGCGCTCCACGGCGTCGGCCAGTTCCTGTTCCAGCACGCCATGCACGATGCCCTGGTCGGCCACGGCCTGGCGCAGCACGGCCAGCGCGACCGGCTTGCCGCCCTTGGGCGGGTGCAGGGTCACCAGGGCCGACATGCAGCTGGCGTCCACTTCCAGGTCGAACGAACCGTCCACCACCTTGCCCACGGGGGCCTCCACGGGTTCCGTAGCCTCGCGGCACAGGTCGATGAAGGTGATGACGGCGTGGTTGTCCAGGGCCTCGGTGGACCAGCCCTGGGCCGTGGCGAGCGCGGCCAGGGAGTCCCAGGAGGGCAGGTCGGCGGGGGCGGGCCGGACGGCGACTTCGGTGTCGGAGGACGGGTTGGCCGATGTTTCTGCAGCCGACGCCGCGGCCATTGTGGCCGCTGCCGTATCGCCGGTGGTGCCGTCCGTTTGGGCGGCAGGGGGGGACGGAGACGGTGGCGGCGTGTAAATCGCCGTCAGGACGTTGGTAGTGGCATCCAGCACTAGCTGGAGCGTGTTGTCTGCGCCCATCTCCGCCTCTCCCGCCCGACGTTTTCCGCCGAGTTCATTCATTTAGTAATTAAACGAAATATTGCGACATATGTTAACCCATGAACCTTGGGCTACTGCGTAGTAGCGCCAGGGAAACTCAACCAAAAGTTGTAATGCCGTCCCTTATTTCAGCCCGGGAACCTGTAACGAACGGGATACACGCCGGCGGGCAGCGTGATGGGATAGGTCTTAGGACATAGGCACGAGCGACAAAGCGTCGCGGCCGGCTCAGCATAGGCGTTCGATTACGCGTCTCTGGACGCCGCCGGAGCGCCCACCCCATGTTCCGCCTTGCCTACTTCCTGCCCCCCGCGCCTGGCGCCGCCTGGGCGCGTGCAGCCGGCCTGGCGCTGGCCGTTGCCCTGGCCGGGATCGCAGGCACGCTGCTACCTGCCGGCGCCGCTCACGCCGACGAGATCTACCGCTACAAAGACCCGTTCGGCGTCTGGCGCGCCATGAAGGTGCCCAACGGCTACGCCAAGTACTACAAGCGGGCCCAGGTGCGCACCGCGCTGCGCGGCAATCGCATCAAGGTCTGCCTGGATTGCGAGCCGCAGTCGGGCGATGGCGCCAGCGTGCTGGCGCTGGGCAATCGGGTGCTGCGCTGGGGCCCGGTGCCGCCATCCACGGCGCACGACGGGCTGATCGCGCAGGCGGCCAAGGATTCGGGAGTGGACCAGGCGCTGATCACCGCGGTGATTGCGGTGGAGTCGGGTTTTCGCAGCGATGCGCGTTCGCCCAAGGGGGCGCTGGGGCTGATGCAGCTGATGCCGGCCACGGCCGCCACGCTGCTGGCGTCCGACGATATCGAACGCGCGCTGGTGGACCCGGCGACCAATGTGAAGGCGGGCTCCAGCCTGCTGCGCCGGCTGATCGACCAGTATCCCGGCCGGCTGGACCTGGCGCTGGCGGCCTATAACGCGGGGGAAGGGGCAGTGCGCAAGTACGACGCCGTGCCGCCCTATGCGGAAACGCAGCAGTACGTGCGTGATGTGACGGCGCTGTACAAGCACTACAAGGCGCCCTGAGGGGGAGCGGGCTGCCGGATCGGCCCGTCTGGGGCGATCCGGCGGGTGCCGCCTGGGGGCCGTCCGTACGCCGGTTGCGCGTATGCGGGCTGCCCGTACGCCGGCTGCCCGTATGCCGCCTCAGATCGAGGCGAAGACTTTTTCAGCGATGTCCAGCGTCGACTGGATGACGGCGTCGTCGTGGGTGGCCGAGACGAAGCCGGCCTCGAAGGCCGACGGCGCGAAATGCACGCCGTGGTCGAGCATGGCATGGAAGAAGCGGTTGAAGCGCGCGGTGTCGCAGGTCGAGACCTCGGC
Source organism: Achromobacter sp. DH1f (assembly GCF_000633435.1). Lineage (NCBI taxonomy): Bacteria > Pseudomonadati > Pseudomonadota > Betaproteobacteria > Burkholderiales > Alcaligenaceae > Achromobacter > Achromobacter sp. DH1f. Next base: position 10,325 of record NZ_AYMF01000016.1, read on the forward strand.
GAACGACGCCGGCACCGTGTCGCTGAAGTAGATGCCGAACATGCCGCCCACCGAGTCGGCCGAGAAGGCCAGGCCGGCGGCGCGGGCGCGTTCCTGCAGGCCCTGGGCCAGCTTGGCGGTCTGCGCCGACAACTTCTCGTAGAAGCCGGGCGCGGCGATGAGACGCAGCGTGGCCAGGCCCGCAGCCACGGCCACCGGGTTGCCCGACAGCGTGCCCGCCTGGTACACGCCGCCCAGCGGGGCGATGTGCTTCATGATCTCGGCGCTGCCGCCGAAGGCGCCCACCGGCATGCCGCCGCCGATCACCTTGGCCAGCGTGGTCAGGTCGGGCTTGACGCCCGACAGGCCCTGCACGCCCTGCGGACCCACGCGGAAACCGGTCATGACTTCGTCGAAGATCAGCAGCGCGCCGTGCTGCGTGCAGACCTCGCGCAGGCCTTCCAGGAAGCCGGGCGCGGGCTTGATCAGGTTCATGTTGCCGGCGATCGGCTCGACGATGATGCAGGCGATGTCGGCGCCGTGCTGGGCGAAGGCTTCGCGCACCGCGTCCAGGTTGTTGTATTCCAGGGTCAGCGTGTGCGAGACGAATTCAGGCGGCACGCCGGCCGAGCTGGGGTTGCCGAACGTCAGCAGGCCCGAGCCGGCCTTGACCAGCAGGCTGTCGGAATGGCCGTGGTAGCAGCCTTCGAATTTCACGATCTTGGCGCGGCCGGTGGCGCCGCGCGCCAGCCGGATGGCCGTCATGGTGGCTTCGGTGCCCGAACTGACCAGGCGCACCTGTTCCAGCGACGGCAGGCGGGCGATCAGCGTTTCGGCCAGTTCGATCTCGGCTTCGGTGGGGGCGCCGAACGACAGGCCGTTGACGGCGGCTTCCTGCACCGCGCGCACCACTTCCGGGTGCGAGTGGCCCAGGATGGCGGGGCCCCACGAACCGACGTAGTCGATGTACTGCTTGTCTTCGGCGTCCCAGACGTACGGGCCTTGCGCGCGCTTGATGAAGCGCGGCGTGCCGCCCACGGAGCGGAAGGCGCGGACGGGCGAATTGACGCCGCCGGGAATGCTGCGGCAGGCGCGTTCGAAAAGCTGAGCGTTACGGGACATGGCGGTCAAGGCTTCTGGTTGCGGTTAACGGAGTAAGGCGCCGAGCAGGCGGCCGCGGCGGCGCGGATGGCGGGCGCCTCGAACAGGCCGGTGATGACGGCGATGGAATCGGCGCCGGCGGCAGCGACCAGCGCCGCGTTGTCGGGCGTGATGCCGCCGATGGCGACCACGGCCGGACGGGGCGCGTCGCGCTCTTCGACCAGCGCGCGGGCTTCGGTCAGCACCGACAGCGGCGCACGCACCGTGTCGGGTTTGACCTGCGAGGCGAACATCGCGCCGAAGGCGATGTAGTCGGCGCCGGCATCCAGCAGTTCGCGGGCGCGGGCCAGGTCGTCGTAGCTGGAGCCGCCCAGGATCAGGTCGGGGCCGACTTCGGCGCGGATGCGGGCCAGGCTGTCGTCGTCGCGGCCCACGTGAGCGCCGTCGGCGCCCACGTCGAGCGCCAGGCGCCAGTCGTCATTGATGAGAAACACCACGCCCAGTTCGCGGCACAGCGGCGCCAGGGCGCGCGCCTGTTCGGCGCGCACGGCGTCGGGCACGTTCTTGCGGCGCAGCTGCAGCGCCCGCATGCCGCCGTCGGCGGCCTGGCGCACCGCGCGCATCAGGCGCTCGGTGTCGTCCCATTCGGGGGTGACGCCGTACAGGCCGGCGGGAAAACGCAGGGCTTTCATTGCGGTTGGATCCGGTTGGGAATGCGCCGGCCCATGCCCGGCAGGAAGCTGGCAGCCACCGCGGAATCGGCGTGCGCCAGGCCCTGGCGTACGGCTTCGGGCATTTCCAGGCCGCGGGCCAGCAGGGCGGTGATGGCGGTGGCGGCCAGGCCGCCGGCATCGCCGTTGCGGTCGGGCGGCGCCTGCCAGGGCAGGGTGGTGGTCTGGCCGTTGGGGCCCAGCAGTACGTTGGCGTAGTGGCCGGGGCGTTGCGGGCTGCCCAGCACCAGCACCCATTCGGCGCCGGCCGCGACCAGGGCGTGCATGGGCGACGGTGCGTCCCCGATATCGATGTCGCCGTCGGCATGCCACTGCGCCAGGCGCAGGTGCTCGATGACCAGCAGGTCGGTCTGCGGCAGCACCAGTTCCAGTGTGGCGGCCAGCAGGTCGTCGGCGTCGTCCTCGTCGGCGGCGTCGGCGGGCACCTGGGCGCGCTGGCCCAGGTGCAGCACCAGCGGCACCTGGCTGTAATCGGCGGCCACCTGGGCGGCTACGCTTGCCGTTTCGGCGGTGTATAGTCCGCCCACCTTGATTGCCTGCACGGACATGTCTTCGAGCAGGCAGCGCGCCTGGTCGTCCAGCAGGTCAGGCGATACGGGATGGATTTCTTCGATGCCGGCGGTGTCCTGCACGGTCAGCGCCGTGACGGCCGCCAGGCCATGACAGCCCAGCCGGGCGCAGGTAACGGCGTCCGCAGGCAAACCGTCGGCGCCCGAGGGGTCGAGCGGGCCGAAGACCAAAACGAGAGGGGGAGTAACGGGGGCCACGTGGACAGCGCTTGAGTAAGGGTGCCCGGACTCATTTGCGATGAATCAGGGGATCCCCTATTGGGTTTCGGTAAGATTGTCCCCATTCTAATGGATGCCTTCCGCCTTTGCCCCATCACGGGGAAGACGGCGGGGAATTGATGTAAGAGAGAACTATGCGTACTTGGATGTGTCTGATTTGTGGCTGGGTCTACGACGAAGAAGCCGGCCTGCCCGACGAAGGCATCGCACCCGGCACCCGCTGGGAAGATGTGCCCCCGAACTGGGTCTGTCCTGAATGCGGCGCCCGCAAAGAGGACTTCGAGCTGATGGAAATCTGATCGGTCACACCGACCCGTTCCGCCAATAAAGGGGTTGCCATGACGGAAAAACACCACGAAGACCCCAAGACCCAGTCGGCCAACTTCGCCAACCAGTTCCTGATCGCCATGCCCGGCATGGTTGAAGGCAGCCTGGCGGGTTCGGTCATCTACGTCTGCGAACACACCGAGCGTGGCGCGCTGGGCCTGGTCATCAACCGCCCCACCGACCTGACGCTGGGCACGCTGTTCGAACGCATCGACCTGGCGCTGGAAATCGGCCCGGTCAAGGACACGCTGGTGTTCTTTGGCGGCCCGGTACAGACCGACCGCGGCTTCGTGCTGCACGCGCCTGCCGGCGACTACAGCTCAAGCATCAAGCTGGGCGGCATGGCGCTGACCACCTCGCGCGACGTGCTGCAGGCCGTGGCCGACGGCAACGGCCCCGCCCGCATGCTGGTCACGCTGGGCTACGCCGGCTGGGGCGCCGGCCAGCTCGAAAGCGAAATGGGCCAGAACGCCTGGCTGTCGGTCGGCGCCGACGATCACATCATCTTCGACGTGCCGCCCGAAGATCGTTACCCCGCGGCCCTAAAGCTGCTGGGCATCGATCCCGTGATGCTGGCCGGCGATGCGGGCCATGCCTGAAGAAACCCTGCTTGCCTTCGATTTCGGCGAGAAAAAGCTCGGCATCGCCATCGGCAATACGCTGACGCGCCACGCGCGGCCCCTGGAAATCATTTTCAGCGAGGTTCGCGACGTGCGCTTCTCGCGCATCGCCGCGCTGCTCGCGGAATGGCAGCCGCACCGCGTGGTGGTCGGCCTGGCGCTGGACGCCGACGGCGGCGAACAGCCCGCCACCGCGCGCTGCCGCCGCTTCGCCAACCAACTGCATGGCCGCTTCGGCGTCACCGTCGAGCTGGTCGACGAACGCGGTTCCAGCATGGAAGCCCAGCGCCTGCTGGGCACCCACGAGGCCGACGACGCCATGGCCGCCGCCGTCATCCTGCAACGCTACCTGGATAAACTGCCGGCGCCCTGACGCCCGCCCTCCGGTCCGCCCATGCTCAATCCCCAACTCGACCGCCGCGGCGAACTCATCCACCTGCTCACCACGGAAGGGCTGCCGCGCCGCCACGTCGAACGGCTGCTGGACGCGGCCGCGGGGTTTGCGCAGGAGGATGGCGCGGTCGTCAACGCCGGCGCCGCAACACCCGCCACGACGTCAGGAACCTTCGCGGCATCGTCCGCCGCGCCTCTGGACCTGCCGTTGTATCTCGGCGTGCCTGCCGATGACGCCGATTTGCGCCGGGCCTACGCGTCCGCCGGCCAGCGGCTGGGCTTGCGGCCAATCCCGCTGGATGACGACCTGCCTGCGGGGAATATCCCCGCGCCCGCCGCCGGCCTGCCTCCCGGCATCCTGGTGCTGCGCCACGCCGCCAGCGGCGCCGCCGTCAGCGCGGCGGCGGCCGCGCCGTCCGGCCTGCGCATTCTCAACGCCGGCGACGGCATCCATGCCGACCCCTTGCCCGCCCTGGCGCGGGTGGCGGCGATGCTGCGCGCCAAGCAAGACCTGACCAACCTGGCCGTCGCCCTGGTCGGCGACATCCGCCACAGCGCCGTCGCGCGCAGCCTGATCCACGCATTCACCACGCTGGGCGTGCCCGAAGTGCGCGCCGCCGCGCCGCGCACCTTGCTGCCCGACGGCCTGCCGCAGCTGGGCGTGCGTGCCTGCGCCACCTTGCAGGACTGCCTGGCCGACGCCGACGTGGTGATCGTCCTGCCGCTGCATATCGAATCCTTGAGCGGCGCGCTGCTGCCCTCGGCCCGCGAATACACCGCCGTCTACGGCCTGACGCCGGCCCGCCTGGCCGCCGCCAAGCCCGACGCGCTGCTGCTGCCCGCGGGCCGCTTGACCCCCGGCATCGAAGTCGACGGCGACCTGGCCGCCGGCCTGACCGCCGTCGACGTGCAACTGGCCGACACCGAACAGCATCTGCGCCTGGCGGCGTTGAGCGTCCTGGGGGCTGCATCATGAGACTGCACATCGCCAACGGCCGCGTGATCGATCCGGCCAGCGGCCACGACGGCCCGCAAGATCTCTACATCGCCGACGGTCGCATCGTCGCCACCGGCCAGGCCCCGGCCGGTTTCCAAGCCGATCGCCGGCTGGACGCCACTGGCCTGGCCGTGCTACCCGGCCTGGTGGACCTGTCGGCCCGGGTGTTGCGGGATCCGGCGGTCGGCCATGGCGCGGCCGCGATGGCCGCTGCGCCAGCGCATGCCGACCCGCTTGCGCCAGGGTCGCGCATCGCCCCATCCGACCCGCAGTTCGCCCCGGCTGAACTGCGCGCCGCGCTGGCCGGGGGCGTGACCACGCTGGTCCTGCCGCCGCAGCCCGACACGCCGCTGGACGAACCTGCCAAGCTCGACGCATTGCTGCGCCAGGTCCCGGCCGGCCAGCCCCGCATCCTGCCGCTGGGCGCCCTGACGGTCGGCCTGCGCGGTGACACCCTGGCCGAGATGGCGCTCTTGTCCCAGGCCGGCGCCATCGCGTTTTCGCAAGGCAACGCCGGCATTGCCGACACCCGCGTGCTGTGGGGCGCCATGCGCTATGCCAGCGGCCAGGGCCTGGCGCTGTGGCTGCATCCGCAAGACCCCTGGCTGGCCCAGGGCGCGGTGGTGGCGGCCGGCGCCTACGCCGACCGCCTGGGCCTGCCAGGCCTGCCGCCGCAAGCTGAAACATTGGCATTGCAGACGATCTTCGAGCTGCAACGCGCCACGGGCGCCCGTGTGCACCTGTCGCGCCTGTCGACCGCCGCGGGCCTGGAGCTGCTGCGCGCCGCGCGCCGCGAAGGCCTGCCGGTCAGCGCCGACGTGTCGGCGCACAGCCTGCTGCTGACGGATGTGGACATCGGCTACTTCGATACGAATTTCCACCTGACGCCGCCGCTGCGGGGCCAACGCGACCGCGAGGCGATCCAGGCGGCGCTGCGCGACGGGCTGGTGGACGCGCTGTGCTCGGACCACACGCCGGTGGACGCCGCCGGCAAGGCCGCGCCATTCCCGCTGTCCCAACCCGGCGCCACGGGGCTGGAACTATTGCTGTCGCTGACGCTGAAATGGGCCCGCGACAACCGGATCCCGCTGCCGCAGGCGCTGGCCCGCGTTACGACCGGCCCGGCGGCCGTGCTGCGCGGCCTGTCGCCGTCGCCGTCCGGCCGCGGCGACCTGGCGGTGGGCGCCCCGGCAGACTTGTGCCTGGTGGACCTGGAAGCGGAATGGCTGGTGGCCCCGCCCGCGCTGCAAAGCCACAGCCGCCATACGCCGTTCGCGGGTATGATGCTGCCCGGTCGTGTCCGCGCCACCCTGGTGGGTGGCAGCCCGGCCTGGGAGACCCCTGCTTGAAGCTGCTGCGCTTTGTCCTCCGGCTTTTTCTCGTCGTGCCTTTGATCCTCTTCGGCCTGTTGTGCGTGGGCCTGGTGTATCCGCTCCTGCGTCCCAAGTCACGCGCCTGGCTGAACCGCACGTGGTCACGCTGCCTGATGGCAGCCTGTGGGCTGCGGGTCGTCTTCAAGGGCGAACCGCGCATGACCGGCCCGGTGCTGCTGGTGGCGAACCACGTCTCCTGGATCGACATTTTCGTACTCAACTCGGCCCGCGCGACGTCGTTCGTGGCCAAGAGCGAGATCCGCAGCTGGCCAGTGATCGGCTGGCTGGTGGCAGGCGCGGGCACACTCTTCATCGAACGCGGCCAACGCCACGCAGTCCACGCAATGGGCGAGTCGATGCAAGCCCGCTTCAAGCTGGGCGACGCGGTGGGCCTGTTCCCCGAAGGCACCACCAGCGAAGGCTTCGACCTGCGCCCCTTCCACGCGAGCCTGTTCGAACCGGCCAGATCAGCCGCCATCGAAATCCAACCGGTAGCCCTACGCTTTCTAAAAGACGGCGAACGCAGCGGCTTCGCAGCATTTGTGGGCGAGGAGACGCTGGTGGCTAATCTTTGGAAGGTGATGGGGTCTACGGGGTTGTCTGTGGAAGTGGTGTTTTTGCCGGCTTTGGCGGCTAAGCATGCTGATGGGACGTTGCCTACTCGGTTGGAGTTGTCGCATCAAGCTCGGGATGCTATTCGGGCTGTGCTTTGATTCTTTGATCGGTTGATTAGTTGATCGGGTGAACTGTTCTTCGTAGGTCGCTCGGCGCGGGGGGCACTTGTGGAGTGGGCGCCCACGATTGCGGTCCGGAGCCTTCGCTCCGGCCTTCCCCTTCGTCATCTTCGTCCGCCTTCGGCTTCCTTC
>NZ_AYMF01000017.1:0-136309 GCF_000633435.1 Achromobacter sp. DH1f
CCCCTTCGTCATCTTCGTCCGCCTTCGGCTCCCTTCAGATTCCCTCGGGCGCATCTACACGCCCCGCCCTACGCCCGCCGACGGCGCCAAGCGCTGGCGTTGGGGAATTAGCGCTGCGCCGCTGGGCGTGCGTGATGCACGCTTGATCCTGGTCGATATGAATCGCCGAATTCTGGTTGGCGAATTGACTACCGCTTGGGGGTGTGGCGGTGGGGATTGGGGCTGGCGTTGATCCGTTTTTTTACTGGCCCAGGAAGCCTCGGCGGTAGCCCATGCCTTGGGAGATGGATTGGGCGCAGGCGGCGACGTCGGGGGCCAGTTGTTTCATGCGGGCGGCGCTCAGGCGGTCCAGGGGGCCCGAGATGCCGATGGCGGCGACGGGTTGGTCCAGGCTGTTGAAGAGGGTGACGGCCAGGCCGCCTACGCCTTCGCGCCATTCGCCGCGGTTGACGGCGTAGCCGGCGCGGACGACTTTGTGCAGTTCGTCTTTCAGGAGGGGCATGGAGACGATGGTGGCGGGGGTGTGGCGGGCCAGTTTTTCGGCGTAGCGTTCGACGTAGCCGTCGGGCTGGTAGGCGAGCAGGGCTTTGCCTGTGGCGACCGCGTAGGCGGGGGCGCGGCCGCCGATCATGGAGTAGGCGCGGATGGGTTGGGGGCTGTCGATCTTGTCGACGTAGACGACGTCGAAGCCGTCCAGGACGGATAGGTGCACGGTCTCGCCGGTCTGGTCGGCCAGGGTGCGCATGTAGGGCGCGGCGAGTTTGCGGATGTCGAGTTGGCCGAGCTGGCGGGCGGCGAGTTCGAACAGGCGGACGGCGCCGCGGTAGCCGCCGCCGTCTTCGTCTTTGATGACGTAGCCGGCGTGGATGAGGGTTTGCAGGGTGCGGTGGGTGTTGCTGCGCGTGAGGCCGACGCGGGCCGCGAGCGCATCGATGGTGCGGGGCGGGTTGTCTACGTCGGTGACGGCCTCCAGCACCATCAGCCCCTTGAGCAGTGTCTTGTCCATTGTTCTGGTATTTCCCAATATTTAGGACGCGAACATAGCACGGGCGCCGGCCCGCGAACAGGTCTTACTGGGCGGGCAGCGCGGCGCGCACGGCGGCGGAGCGGTCCCACAGGTTGGGGATGCTGGCCGCGGAATATCCGGAGACGAAGGGTTTGGCCTGGCCGGTGGCGGGGTCGTAGACGTGGCGCGAGACGGCGCCGATGTTGCCGCCGTACATATGCACGCTGATGGAGACCTGGTCGGCAAAGGCGTTGGAGACGCGGTGGATGTCGCCTTCTTGCGGCGACAGGCGTTCGACGTCGCCGGGGCGCAGGGTGTCGGGTTCGCCGAGGGTGGACAGGCGGCCGTCGGCGGCGCGGGTGTAGCGCTGGTTGACTTCGGCGCCGCGCAGCATGCCGACGTAGCCCCAGACTTCGTGATCGTGCACGGGCGTCTGCTGGCCAGGGCCCCAGACGAAGCTGACGAGGCTGAAGCGTTCGAGGGGGTCGCAATGCAGCAGGTATTGCTGGTAGTACTGCGGGTGGGGCACGGTACAGGCGTCGGGCAGCCAGTCGTCGTGACGGATGAGCGCGGCGAATTCGGCTTCGAGTTCGGCGGATTGTGCCAATCCGGCGGGCGTGGCCAGGCGGGTGGCGGTGGCAATGAAGTGGCGCAACCGGTCCAGGCCGGCGGGTGCTTCGGACATGCTGGTGTCTCCGGATCGGGCAGGGCCGCGTCCGGGCCATGCCGTTGAACAATCCCAATTAGGCTATCCAGTATCCATGATTCGGGACGTTGGCGGCAATGCCCGATGCGGACCGGAAGGGCGCAAGGCTTGACAGGGCCCTGTCGGCGCGTGCAGCGTAGCGGGCTGTTCACTTGAGATGGTTTTGCGATGACCCCTGCCCCACTTTCCATTCCGCCCGCACTGGCCGACACGCTGGCGCGGGCGGTGAACGTCGTCGTCTTCACGGGCGCCGGCGTGTCGGCCGAAAGCGGCATCGCGACATTTCGCGATGCGCTCACGGGGCTGTGGTCGCGTTTTGATGCCAGCGCGCTGGCAACGCCCGAAGCGTTTGCCGCGCAACCCGACATTGTCTGGGGCTGGTATGAATGGCGTCGCGCGCAGGTCGATGGCACCGAGCCCAATGCCGCGCATCGCGCCATCGCGGCGTTGGCCGGGCACGTGCCGGCACTGACGCTGATCACGCAGAACGTGGACAATCTGCACGAACGTGCGGGCAGCGCCCAGGTGGTGCATCTGCACGGCAGCCTGCATGCGCCGCGTTGCTCGCGCTGTGCGCGCCCCGCGGCGTTTCCCGCGGATGACGCGCACGTCATTGCAGACGAAGGCCGCGCCATCGCGCCGCCGGCATGCGCGCATTGCGGCGCGCCGATACGGCCCGGGGTCGTGTGGTTTGGCGAAAACTTGCCGACCGACGCCTGGCAGGCCGCGCAAGCGGCCGCCGAACACTGTGATCTGTTCCTTTGCATCGGCACGTCGGCGCTGGTGTACCCGGCCGCGCAATTGCCGCTGCACGCGTTGCGGGCCGGTGCCACGGTGGTGCAGGTCAATCCCGCCGCGACGTCATTCGATGGGCAGGCCCACTACAACCTGCGCGGCGCCGCCGCAGCGGTGATGCCGCGGCTGCTGGAGGCGGCCGGGTTCTGAGTTGCGCCCTGCCTCGTGCCCTACCCCGCCCCCTACCATTTGCAGCCGTCATCGCGCACGGTATCGGCCAGCAGGAACGGCAAGGCCAGCAAGCCCAGATGGGCATGCGCGTCACGGCAAGGCGGCCTGGCGCTTTGGGCGATGCCCTTGGCCAGCGCCGAAGGCTCGGCCCGCGGCTTGGGCGCCAGGTCCACGCGGGCCTCGCCCCGCGCGCGCGGCGCCCCTTGCGCGGCTGCGTCTTCGCCGCGCCAGCGGAAATCATGTGGGGGTGAGCCGGCGGGCGCCGAGGTCGGCTTGGCCGTTGACGGTGTGGCGGTCGGCGATGTCGAGGTCATCGGCGCTGTCTGCGGCGCTTGCGGGGCCGCGCGCGATGCAGGACGCGGCGGCGTTGAAGGTGCCAGTCGCGTGGCGGGCGCCGAAGGCCTGGCCGATTCCCGCGGGCGGCTGGGCTGCCCGGATGCGGCCGGCTCCTGCGATCCCCCCGCCTGCGATGGCGGCAGCGCCTCGGGCAAGGTGGCCTCGCGCCGCGCCGGCTCGACCGGCAACAAGTCCACGAAGAATGCCGTTTCCTGCCGCGGCGGCAAGGGCATCGCGGGCCGTTCGCCCGCCTCGCACCACAAGCACCACGCAAGCAACGCATGCAGGCCGCACACGGCTCCCGCGGCCCACCAGGCAATCCTGTGCACGCGCGGCGCGGGCATGACGTGCGAGGTGTCGATCACAAGCGAAGACATGACGGCAAACCCGGTCGGACGCTGACGAACAACTCGCCATCTTGCTGGCAACGGGCCACGCACAGCCTGTTGCCGCGTGAAGATTTGTGAAGATGTTTGGTGGCGAGAGGACTACGATGAAGACGCGTTGGCGATGCAGGGGAAACCCCACGTCTCACCATACGCGCAGAGGGATACAGTGGCACAAAATCCTTGCAGCCCTGGAGATCATCATTCCGTTTTCCTGGAGACTTCCCGACGTGTTCGTGCGCTCGCCCGACGGTGTCTTGCACCGGGTGGTGCGCCATGCCACGACCACGGAAGCCATCGCCAAACTCGAGAGCATTCCCAGCAACTACCACCTGGATTGCGAATGCATGCTCGACAACGGCGAGGCCCTGTCCTGGATCGGCGAGAACCTCTATCGCCAGGTCAACGGCGGCACGATCTTCACCGCCGAGCCTGGCGCCGCGCCGCCGCCCGCCGATGCACGCAAAAGCGCCAAGGCCCGAAACACCCTGCGGGACGCCTGCCGCCCCGCCGCCGCGCACAAACCTCCCATTGCGCGGCAAAGCGTCGTACCATCAGCTGTAGCAAGTCTAAAAACCGGCAACGATTGGAGCCTGATACGCGCCTGGCGCGAGCACCTGAACATCAGCACTGCTGACATGGCCGCTCGACTGGGCGTTGATCACTCCATTTACATCGAATTGGAAAGGCCCCGCCCGCGGCCGCGCCAGATCATCCTGGACCGCATTTCGGAAGCCTTGGGCGTGTCACCCGACCAACTCGATGATTCATCGTTAGGAGGGCACTTTCATTGACGCCAGGCCAGGGTTGTCATGACCTGTTCGCCTGGCTTGATGAAACTGTTCGAGCAACTTTGGCGCCGCGTGAAAGACGGCCCGCGCATCGGAGGTATTTCAAATGCTCGGAACCGCAAGACGATTGACCGACGTCCTGGCCACTGCCCCGGACGGCACGCTGTACCGCATCGAGCGCTTCGTGTCGGACCCGGACGCCTATTCAGCGCTGGGCACGTCCCGCTTCGATCCCAAGACGCACTGCGTCTGCCGCACCAGTTCAGGCGAGAAGGTCTCGTGGCTGGGCGGACAGGTCTATCAGCTGATCAAGAACGGCACCTGCCTGACGGCGGTCGATCGACGACGCGGCTGATGCCCGCAAGCCCCTACCCGCCCCGGGCGCGCGCGCCCGCCTTTCCCGTGAAACGGGCCACGACGAAATCCACGAACGTCGTGAGCTTGGGCAGCGCCTGCCTGTCTTTTGCGTACAGCAACGTGATCGGCCGGGCGGCGGGCCAATGGGGCTGCAGGATCGGCGTCAGCCTGCCCGCGCGCACGTCGTCGGCCAGCAGGATTTCCGGTTGCAGCACGATGCCGAAGCCGGCCAGGGCGGCCTGGCGCAGCGCCTGGCCGTTATTGGAAATGAAGCGGCTGGTCGGCGGATAGTCGGCGTCGCCCCCCATGCCGTCGGCCAGGCGCCAGCCCGTGCGGCGCCCCCAATAGGAAAAGTCCAGGCATTGGTGGCGCGCCAGGTCGGCGGGCGTATCCGGGATGCCATGGCGCGCCAGGTAGGCCGGCGCGGCGCAGATGATCATCTGGTAGCTGCCGATGCGCCGCGCCACCAGGCCGGAGTCTTGCGGTTCACCAATGCGCACGGCCAGGTCGTAGCGCGAGGCCACCATGTCCTCGACGACGTCGCTCAATGCCAGCTCGACGCTCACATCCGGATAAAGGTCCAGGTAGTCGGCCACGGCCGGCGCCAGGGCCACCGACCCGAACGACACCGTCGACGTGATCCGCAACGTGCCGCGCGGCGCGACACGCAGCGCTTCGGCACCCTGCTCCGCATCGCGGATGTCGGCCAGGATGGCCTTGCTGCGCGCGTAGTAGGCCTGGCCCGCCTCGGTCAGGCTCTGGCGGCGAGTGGTGCGGTTCATCAGGCGCAGGCCCAGCCGCGCCTCCAGCGCCTTGATGTGCTTGGCCGCCATGGCGGGCGACATCTCGTGGCGGGCGGCGGCGGCCGTCAGGCTGCCCAGCTCGACCACCGCCACGAAGATCTCCATGCTGAGCAGACGATCCATGAATTACGCACCCTGAGTGTGAAGTGTTCCAACCATTCCTGGATTTTTCCATAGGAATGCAACCGGCAGAATGCTTTCATGCGCTGGCGGACGGTCCGCGGCGCCTCATTCACGGCATAACAGGAAACCCCATGAAAATCATCCTTATCGGTGCCAGCGGCACCATCGGCCGCGCGGTCGCCCAAGAACTCGGCCAGCGCCACGAGATCATCACCGTGGGCAAGACCCAGGGCCAACTCCAGGTGGACATCACCCGCAGCGACAGCATCCGCGCCCTGTTCGAACGGGTGGGTAAAGTGGACGCCATCGTCTCCACCGCCGGCGCCCTGCACTTCGGCCCGCTGGCGGAAATGACCGCCGAACAATTCAAGATCGGCCTGCACGACAAGCTGCTGGGCCAGGTCGACCTGGCCCTGATCGGCCAGCACTACCTGAACCAGGGCGGCTCGATCACGCTGACCAGCGGCATCGTCAGCGACGAACCGATCCGCTTCGGCGCCAACGCGTCGGCAGTCAATTCGGCCATTGATGGTTTTGTGCGCGGTGCGGCGGTCGAACTGGCGGGCGCACGCATCAACTCGGTGAGCCCTACGGTGCTGCAGGAGTCGTGGGAAGGCTACGGCCCCTACTTCCTGGGCTTCGAAGCCGCCCCCGCCAAGCGCGTGGCGCTGGCGTACAGCCGCAGCGTCGAAGGCGCCCAGACGGGCCAGACGTACCGGGTCTGGTAAGCCGCGCGTCGCGAAGTGACAGGGTGGAGATCGATGCCTGCCAGGGGCCGCGCAAGGTCAATGCGGACGACGCCTTGAAAGCGAAAATCGCGGTAGCGGTGTAAAGAGAAAAATGTACACTTTTCGCTCTTCCGGGAGAACCGCATGCGCAACGCCCTGATCCTGACGTGCCTGGCCGCCGCCGCCCTGTCCTCCGCCTGCTCGTCACGGCAAGCCTATGGCACGGGGCAGGCATGGCAGCAGAACGAATGCGGCAAGATTTCCGACATGCAAGAGCGCCAGCGCTGCATGGGGTCGGCTTCTACGTCCTACGACACCTACCAGCGCCAGCGACAGGACATTCAGAAATAGGCATCGCCGATATACCGCCACCAAAGCAAACGGCCTGACGGAAAACCGTCAGGCCGTTCGAATAAGGTGGCGCGCCCGGCAGGATTCGAACCTACGACCCCCTGGTTCGTAGCCAGGTACTCTATCCAGCTGAGCTACGGGCGCGCTAAAGAGGCGTGTTTATAACATGAAGCGGGAAGGGTCCGCAAATCAGCTAGGGCCCTGCCTGCGATGGGCGTCGGCATGCGGGGTTGCACAACACGGGGTTGCGTAACATCAAATGGCGTGCAGGCACGCCGCAGTACGCTGGATTGAACGGCACGCACGCCTTCACCCAGCGACTGACATGGCCAAGAAATTTCCACTGCATCCCAAACATCCCGAGCGCGTCTGCTGGGGTTGCGACCGCTACTGCGCGACCGACGCATTGGCCTGTGGCAATGGCTCGGACCGCACCATGCATCCCGCCGAACTGCTCGGCGACGATTGGTACACCGTCGGAAACTGGGGCTTGGATGACAGCGAAGAAGAGACCGTGGCGCAGACCCGCGCAGCTTGATGGGTCTGCTTGATGGGTCATCGCGGGATGCGTTATTGCTGGACTGATCATTGCAGGATGGATGGATCATCGCTGCATTGATCGCACCTGACACGCAAAATCACACGCAAAACCAACACACAAAACTACCGCGCAAAACAAAAAGGCCTTCGATGCGAGATCAAAGGCCTTTCCATTTTTACTGCTGCTTTCTTTGCGGTTTTGTTGGCGCGCCCGGCAGGATTCGAACCTACGACCCCCTGGTTCGTAGCCAGGTACTCTATCCAGCTGAGCTACGGGCGCTCCGGCAAAGAGGCAAAATTATATCAGAATAATTTTACCGCTGCACTGCAATCTGCTTTTTCACTATTTTTTCATTGAATTCAACGAATCGATTTCAATGGCGCGCCCGGCAGGATTCGAACCTACGACCCCCTGGTTCGTAGCCAGGTACTCTATCCAGCTGAGCTACGGGCGCGTGAAAAAGCAAGCCTTGAATCATAGCGTTGTTTCGCAAAGCGCGCAAGTCGGGGGCGGATGACAGCGACAGACTGCGCCGCGTTGTCCGCGCTCCGCCTCACCGCTCGCAGCCCCTGCTGCCCTACCCTCGCCACCTGCACATTGCCTCTGGGGCATTGACCACCCAGCGTCTCCACATCGGGTATCGACAACACGTCTCATTTTCATTGACTGACGGTCAGTCATGAAATATAGTCAATCCGGCCTATCGCGGCCCCGCACGCGTGCCCTCTTCCAGCCGTCCACCATGATCGCTCCCTTCCCTTTTGCCTCAATACCCGCAGCAGCGGATCGTTCGGCCTCCACGCCGCCTGCCTCGCATCCTGGGTGCATCGGCCCGCTGCCCATCGGCGGGCTCACGGTGGTAGTGGGGCCCGCGGGCTGCGGCAAGACACGGCTGCTGAGGCGCATCGCCCACCTCCTGGCCGATGACGAACCTGCTGCCCGCACCATCCTGGCGGATCGGCAGGCGGCCAGCGTGGCGTCACTGCGCGTGTTCGAAGCGCTGCTATTGGCGCATAAGCAAGGCGATCGCTGGGCCGTGGGCGCGCATGAAATCCAGGCGGTCGGCGCCAGACTCGAACAGGTGGGCCTGACGCAGGCCGCCGGCAAGCTGGTGGCCGACCTGGCCGGCGATGCGCATTACCGCTTGCGCTTGGCGCAGGCGCTGATTCGTCGCCCCGATGTGCTGCTGCTGGATGAACCCGATCCCCCACTGCCCCAGGCCGCGCAGGCCGGCATTGCCGCGCTGCTCAAGCGCGCGGCGGCAGAACAGGGCATGCGCGCGGTGATCGCGATGGCAGACCTGCACACGGCATTGCAGGTCGCCGACAAGCTGTTGGTGCTGCGGCAGGGGCGCCTGCTGGCCATCGGTACGCCCGATGAACTGCGCGACCCGCTGCGGGCGGGTCGTCTCGACATCGCGCCTGCGCCGCCTTGAGTCCCCATGCAGGGTGATCCGAATCGCCCACCGGCAACGACGCCTGATCAGGCGAAGCGCCCTGTAAGATCCGTCACCCCCGCAGCGGCACGCCCAGCATGCGCAGGTACGCATCGGCAACGCCATCCGCAAAATCCGTGGCATCCGGCAGTTTGGCCAGGATGGCGTCGTCCGTTGCACAGTGCACGCCCGCGTAGATCAACAGCGCGGTCATGCGGGGGTTGTCGAGCTTCCAGGCGCCGGCCTTCATGCCGGCCTGCAGAATGCCGATCAGTTGTCGGATCACGGCGTTTTCGGTGTGGCCTTCGCGCGCATGGTGATGCGTGTGCGTGAACACAATGTCGTGCACCCGATAGGTGCGCAGATACGTCGTCACGTTGGCGTGGATCCAGGCGCGCAGCCGCCCGACCCAGTCGTTGTCGGCGCAGGCGCCAATGGCCTCGTCCAGCGCCTGCACGAACTGGCCGACATAACGCTCGGCCAGCGCGACCAGCATTTCCTGCTTGGACGGGAAATAGACGTAGAACGTGCCCTTGGCCACGCCGGCTGCTTCCGTGATCTCGCTGATGGTGGTGGCGTCCACGCCCTTTTCCAGGAACAGCGCTTCGGCCGCGCCCATCAGTTCTTCCAGCCGCACTTCCGGCGGCTTGGTGCGGGACGGCGCCGCCTTGCGCGCCGATTCGGCTGCGGAATTGTCGGTCATTGCTTTCACTCGGGTTTCACCAATTCCACCAGTCTAAGGGAAATCTGCGCGGCGCTCCCCGGCGTACAGCTTGCTGACAGCAGAACGTCACATCGATAGAACCTTGCGTCTCTAGCCTAGCGGCCGTTAACGATGCCGGCTGTCATCCGGCGATCCCGTGGCGCAATGACAGGGCGCCGCCCTCTCCGCAAGGTCTACAACCATGTCTGAAAAAGAAAAGAGCGCGAACGCGCAGGCTGCCGCGACGCCGACGGCCGCTGACCCCGTGGGCGCCGATTCGCCTGTCCGCGCCACCCGCCGAGGCTTCCTGACCGGCATCGCCGCGCTCGGCGCCAGCGCCGCCACCCTGGGCGCGCTGGCCGGGTGTTCCAGCGATAGCGATGACGACAACAACGGCACCACGACGCCGCCTCCCGCCACGCCGCCCGCCGCGCCCGACGTCACTGCGCTGCTGCGCAAGAACGTCAAGACGGTGGTCGTGATCTTTGCCGAGAACCGCAGCTTCAACAACCTGTTCTCCAATTTCCCCGGCGTGGAAAAGCCGCTGTCCGCGCTGACCGCCGCCGACTACACGCAGAACGACCGCGACGGCACGCCGCTGTCGGTGCTGCCCCCCGTGTGGGGCGGCATGGTGCCGACCTCGCAACAGGCCAACCACGTCACCTACCAGGTCGACCAGGCCGCGCCCTACATGAACAACCTGGCCAACGCGCCGTTCGACCTGCGCGGACCGCAGGGCGAGCCGCTGCCGCAAGGCGTGGTCACGCGCGACCTCTGGCACGTGTTCTACCAGAACCAGATGCAGATCAACGGCGGCAAGAACGACCGCTTCGTCGCCTGGGCCGACTCGGGTGCGCTCGTCATGGGCCACTACAGCGATTCCGCCTACAACCTGCGCCTGTGGAAGCTGGCCCAGGAATTCGTGCTGTGCGACAACTTCTTCCAGGGCGCATTCGGCGGTTCGTTCCTGAACCACCAGTACCTGGTGGCCGGCCGTCCGCCGTTCTATCCCAACGCCACGACCTCGCCGGCCAGCACCCAGATCGCGCAGCTGCAAAGCAGCGACCCGACCGACCCGCGCCTGCAGCCCAAGCCCACCTCGCCCGCCAGCGCGCTCACCGGCATTCCGCAGTTCGGCGCCAGCGCGCTGACCCCGGACGGCTATGGCGTCAACACCATGGCCCCCCCCTACTGGCCGTCGTTCTCGCGCGACGCCACGCACCCCGAGCTGGCCGACGCCACCAGCCCGCAGACCATGGTGCCGCAGGACCACAACAACATCGGCGACCTGATGACGGCCAAGGGCCTGGACTGGGCCTGGTACGCGGGCGGCTGGCAAGCGGCGGTCGACTCGACCGCCAACACCGGCTTTCCGTCGTCGCCCAACTTCCAGGCGCACCACCAGCCGTTCAACTACTTCAAGACCACCGGCCCCGGCACCGCCGCCCGCTCGTCGCACCTGCGCGATGGCGGCCTGGGCGACCTGTCGTCGACCAACAAGTTCCTGGCCGACGCCGAAGCTGGCACGCTGCCCCCGCTGACGTTCTACAAGCCGCAAGGCAACCTGAACATGCACGCAGGCTACGCCGATGTGGACTCGGGCGACCGCCACATCGCCCACATCGTCGACAGCCTGCGCAAGAGCGCGCAATGGCAGAACATGGTGGTGGTCATCACCGTCGACGAAAACGGCGGCTGGTGGGATCACGTGGCGCCGCCCCAGGGCGACCGCTGGGGCCCCGGCACGCGCATTCCGGCCATCGTCGTGTCGCCCTTCGCCAAGAAGGGCACCGTGGATCACACCATCTACGACACCGGCTCGATCCTGCGCCTGGCTACGCGCCTGTTCGACCTGCCCACGCTTGACGGCCTGAAGGCCCGCGACGACGCCATGAAGGCACGCGGCCAACAGCCCATGGGCGACCTGACCAACGCGCTGACGTTCAGCGCGTAAGGCTGCAAGCGCTGGCGTCAGCGGCATCGTTCGCCGCTGACGCCGACGCATGCATTGCGACGTCAATATCGGCCGTCTTGTATGGCGGTCAACTCAGCACATTCCAATCCCAGTGGGCCTGCCTCGGGAAATCACCAATTCCCATTCTTTGCCGCCGCTCGTTATCGTCACTACCAGATACATCGAGAATTGTTTTGTCTCCTCAACTCATCAGGAGCGGACATGGCGAAGAACCCCCCTGTAGGCGACGGCCAACGCAAAGGCCAGGTACGAGAACGCAGCCAGACCCAAACGCCTTCTGGCAACTACGTGAAGCGCGACACCAACACAGGGCGCTTCATGGACGTGAAGTCAGACAAAACCCCATTCAAAGGCGTTCGCAAAGAAAAATGAACAAACCCCAGCGCCGCTCGTTCCTTCGACTCATCCCAAGCTCCTGCGTGCCACTCTGTGCGGGTGCACTGCTGGGGCTCACGCTCATCAGCGTTCCTCAGACATCCGCAGCACGCGGTAGCGGCTACAGCAGCAGCCATGGTTCATCGCAAAGCTACCACGCACCGTCCGCGCCCCGTTCAACCATGCCCAGCTACGGCACAGGATCCAAATCAAGCAGCACCGGCGTGCATGGCTACACCAACAACAACGGCACCTACGTCGCACCACACCAGCGCTCCACGCCCGACAGTTCCTTGAACAACAACTGGTCCACCAAGGGCAACACCAATCCGTATACGGGCCAGCCTGGAACCAAGCGCGGAAGCCCCTGGGGCAATTAGGCGCCGCGGACAGCCGGCAGAAGAGACGACCGAATGATCGGTCGTCCATGGCCGTGCGAGAATTCGCCATCCCCCACTGGATGGCTCCGCTTTGAAACACCTGCTCGCCGGCCTGGACAGACTGGATGATTTCGACGAAATCATCGACGTGCGCTCGCCGCTGGAATTCGCCGACGACCACATCCCCGGCGCGATGAATGCGCCGGTGTTCAGCAACGACGAACGCGCCCGCGTGGGCACGCTGTACCGCCAATCGCCGTTCGACGCGACCCGCCTGGGGGCTGCGCTGGCCGCGCGCAACATCGCCGCTCACCTGGACACCACCTTTGCCGACCGCCCGCAAGGCTGGCGCCCGCTGATCTACTGCTGGCGCGGCGGCAAGCGGTCGGGTTCGATGACGGTGATGTTCAACATGATCGGCTGGCGTGCGCGGCAGCTCGATGGCGGCTACAAGACCTATCGGCGCGCCACGCTCGACCTGCTGGACACGCTGCCGCCCACGCTGCGCCTCATCGTGCTGACCGGCCCCACCGGCAGCGGCAAGACGAGGCTGCTGGACGCCTTGGCGCAAGCTGGCGCGCAAACGCTGGACCTGGAAGCGCTGGCCGCGCACCGCGGCTCGTTGCTCGGCGCCTGGCCCGGCATGGCGCAGCCCACGCAAAAGGGTTTCGACACCCATCTGGCCGCCCGCCTGCGTCAGCTGGATCCCGCCCGGCCCGTGTTCGTCGAAGCCGAAAGCCGCAAGATCGGCGCGGTGGCGCTGCCGGCTGCCCTGTTGGCGGCCATGCATCAGGGCGCCTGCATCGCGGTCACCGCCAGCGGCGCTGACCGTGCGGCCTTTCTGCAACAGGACTACGCCCAGCTGTTCGCCCATCCCGATTGGTTCAAATCCCAGCTGCAACGCCTGGTCGGCCTGCACAGCCGCGACACTATTGCAGCATGGCATCGCATGATCGACGAAGGCCGCCGCACCGATCTCGCGCGCGAGCTGATCGAGCGTCACTACGACCCCACCTACGCGCGCAGCAGCCACGTCCATTTCGCGCAGCTTGCGCAGGCCCTGCCGTGGGTCTTCCGGCCCAACGACGCCGACGTCGTGGCGCAGGCGCGCGCCCTGCTGGACACGCTGGGCTGAACGCGCGGCCGGGTGACGGACGAGGCTTCGTCCTGGCATTGCATCGCCGGTGCGGGTTTGAGAATTTTCTGGTTTTCAGTCGCTTACCAGTCCTGCCAATCAATGCAGCGCTTTTGAGAATCGTCCTGTTTTTTAGTGTCCTGCCGCAACGCAACATGAAGGCTACCGCTACGTCATCGCCTTTGTCCGAGACGTGCCAGTACGCTTGAACGACGCAGGGGTTCTCCGGCCAGATTCTGTTCGATGTGTATGGGTGCGCCAAGGCCAAGGGCCCAGGAGCCCTCATGCGCACCCCTCTGAACCCCATCATGCTCGGCCTGCTGGCCGCCACGCTGCCCGTTTTTCCCGCCGCGACATCGGCCGCGGACCTGGGCCAGGTCATCGTCAATGACGCCACCGGCAGCACCCAGCTCACGCTGAACAACGGCGACACCGTCACGCATGCCGGCACCGGCGCCGCCATCGACGTTTCCGTGGCCGGCAATGCCGTGCGCGGCGACGGCGTGACCGTCAGCGCCGGCTCGGCTTCCGCCCGGGCCACCCTGGGCGTGCGCGCCAGCGCGGGCGGCAGCGTCACCTTGACCGGCAGCACGGTCAAGACGCTGGGCGACGGCCAGGGCGCCCATGGCCTGGCCGCCATCGGCGCCGGCAGCCTGATCACCGCTGGGCAAACCGATATCTCCACGCTGGGCTCGTATTCCCATGGCGTCTACGCGCAGAACGGCGGCCGCATCGACCTGGACGGCGGCAGCGTCACCACGTCGGGCAGCGGCAGTAGCGCCCTGCGTGCCGAAGGCGCCAACGCCGTCATCACCGCCAAGGACGTCACCGTCGCCACGTCGCTGTACAACGCGGGCGGCGCCTACGTCGACAGCGGCGGCCGCATCGCCATGGAAGGCGGCACCATCACCGCCACCGGCAATCTTGCGCCCGGCGTGAACGTGAATGGCCAGAATTCCCTCGTGACCTTGCGCGGCACCGTGGTCAACGCGGCCAACGGCGCCGGCGCCAGCGTACAAGGCGGCCGCTTCGAGATGGACGGCGGCAGCATCACATCGAGCGGCGCCGCGGTCATGCTCAGCTCGGGCACCGGCCCCGCCGCCGTCGCCGACATCCGCAACGCCACGCTGACGTCCACCGGCGACGTCAGCTACGGCATCAACATCAATGCCAAGGACACGTCCGCCACCGTGGACAATGTCTCCATCTCGGCGTTGGGCTACCTGGGCACCGGCGTGTGGCTGCCGTCCACCGGCACGGCCTTCACCGCCACGCGCTTCGACATCGCGTCGTCGCACGTGGGCATCGACAACCGCGCCGGCGTGGTCACGCTGACCGACGGCACGGTCAAGACCCTGGGCAACAACGCCCATGGCCTGTATGTCTCGCGCGAATACGGCAGCTCGGCCACCATCCAGGCCACCCGGGTCGACATCGACACCCAGGGCGATGGCGCCGTCGGCGCGCTGGCCCGCGTGGGCGGCGCCGCCGTCACCCTGGAAGATGTCAACATCACCACCCGCGGCGCCAGCGCCTACGGCCTGTTTGCCAGCGGCACCGGCGCCAGCCTGTCGGCGCGCAACACCGTCGTCAACACGTCCGGCGCCAACGCCTCCGGCCTGTCGATGAGCAACCGCGCCGCGGTCACGCTGGACAACACCCGATTCACGATGCAAGGCGCGGGCGCCAACGGCATCTGGAGCTACCTGACCGGGGCCGGGCTGAGCAACAGCGTCGTTCTGCGCAACGGCAGCCAGATCAGCACCCAGGACGGCGTGGGCCTGCTTGCCTCGGGCGGCGGCCATACCTTCCTGGTGTCGGATTCCAACATCACGACGCGCACGGGCGGCGATATCGATAGCGGCGTGTTGCTGCATTCGCGCTCGGTCACCGTGACCAGCGGCGGCGTGTCGACCGTGATCGAAAGCGAACAGGTCAACCTGGACGCCTCCAACGCCGTGCTGACCGGCGACGTGCTGGCCGACAGCGGCACCGTGGACGTATCGCTCAAGAACGGCTCGACCCTGACCGGCGCCCTGGTGCAGCGCGGCCCCGGCCGCATCAACAGCCTCACGCTGGACAGCGCCAGCGCGTGGACCGTACGCAATGATTCCAGCCTGGGCACGCTGAACAACGGCGGCACCGTCGCCTTCGCGGCGCCGGCGGGCGGCACGGGTTTCAAGACGCTGACGGTCAACAATTACATCGGCGGCGGCACCCTGGTGCTGAACACGCAGCTGGGTGATGACGCCTCGCCCACCGACAAGCTCGTCATCGATGGCGGCACCACGTCGGGCAACACGTCGCTGCGCATCGTCAACGCGGGCGGCAACGGCGGCCAGACCGAATACGGCATCCGGGTCGTCGAGACCGTCAACGGCGGCACCACCACCGCCGATGCGTTCCGCCTGGACAGCGGGTCCACCGGCTTCCGCGCCAGCGCCGCCACCGTGTCACTGAACGGCTACGACTACAGCCTGGTGCGCGGCGGCAACGGCGGCGTGGCACCCGACTGGTACCTGACGTCCGACTACACCCCGCCCACGACGCCGCCGGGTCCCACGGACCCGACCGACCCCATCGACCCCGGCACGCCCGCCCCGCCTGTCACGCCGCCCGATCCGGTGCTGCCCGGCAATGGCTTCAAGAACGTATCGCCTGAAAGCGGCGCCTATGCCGGCAACCGCCTGGCCAGCACGCGCCTGTTCACGCACAGCCTGCACGACCGTGTGCCGGCCTATGCCGATGGCGACACGACGGCCGCGACCGGCCGCGGCCTGTGGGCCCGGGTGCAGGGCCGCCACGACAGCGGCTTGCGCATGTCCGAAGGCCACGTCGATGTCGATACCGACAGCGCCATGGTGCAGTTGGGCGGCGACGTGATCAAGGCGGCCGTCGGCCAGGACGGCGCCGCCTACGCGGGCCTGATGGGCGGCTACGGCGATGCGCGTTCGCGCGCCGTGTCCACGCTGATGCTGCCCGGCACCACGGCGCAGACCCGTGCCCGCGCACGCGGCAAGGTCTCCGGCTACGGCGTGGGCATTTACGGCACCTACTATGAAAACGATCTCACCCGCCTGGGCGCCTATGCCGACACCTGGCTGCAATATGGCCGCTACACCAACCAGATCAGCAGCGAACTGGGGTCCGTCCGCTACCGCTCCAACGTCTGGAGCGCTTCGCTCGAAGCCGGCTACGCACTCCAGCCTTTCGCGGGCGGCACGGCGTTGGACGCCCTGGTGATCGAGCCGAATGCGCAGGTGATCTACACCCGCTACGACGCCAAGGACGCCACGCTGCAAGGCACCCGCATGCGCAGCGACGGCGACAACGCCTGGAATTCACGCGTGGGCGTTCGCGTGTATCCGCGCGCCGCGCCCCAGGCCGACAAGCCGGCGGTGCGCCCGTTCCTCGAGACCAACTGGCTGCATAACGGCGGCAACCCCAAGGTGCGCATGGGCGAGAACACGCTGGCGGCCCTGCCCGCCCGCAACGCGCTGGAACTGAAGCTGGGCGCGGAAGGCCGCATCGGCAAGCAGGTGCAGGTGTCCGGCCACGTGTTCGGCCAGGCCGGCAACCACGACCAGCGCGGCTACGGCGGCATGCTCAATGTCAGCTACCGCTGGTAGGCGGCAGGGTGACGCTGGCCGGGGTCATACCTCGGCCAACGCCTTGCCCAGCGCCGCCGTCAGGGTAGCCAGGCCCATGCGGGTAGCGTCATTCAGTCCACCCGCCGCCAGCTGGTCTTCGACATGCTGCGTCAGTAGCTGCAGATCGCGCGCCTGCACCGCCGCGAAGCCGCCCCGCATGCGGTGCAGCACTTTGCGCAGGTCCGACGCATCGCCCGCGGCCAGCGAGCGCTCGAGCCGGGCCAGGTCCTGGCCCATGGTCTGCAGGAAGACCTCGCGGTACTTCGCGGGTATCACCGGCACGGCCGGCGCCGTGGGCAAGGAAGCAGCCGGCGTCTGACTGCGGTCGGCCAGGCTTGCCTGGGCCGCGTCGGCCAGGCTTCGATAGACCCGCAACTGATGCCACAACAGGCTCAGCTTGATCGGCTTGACCAGCCAGTGGTTCATGCCCGCCGCCTTGCAGCGGGTCTCTTCGTCTTTCAGAGCATTGGCCGTCACGCCGATGATGGGCACCGCCGCATCCAGTGCGCGCAAGGCGCCCGCCAGCTCGTAGCCGTTCATGCGGGGCATGTTCACGTCGGTCAACACCACGTCAAAGGGCGCAATGTGCCACTGTGCCAGGGCCTCGGCGCCGTCGGGCGCCACCGTCACCTGGCAGCCCAGCTGCTCGAGCTGGTCGCGCATGGTGACCTGGTTGATCGGATTGTCTTCGGCGACCAGCACCCGCAGATTCAGCGGCGCATAGCGCACCACGGCCGCCTCGCGGGCGATGGCGGCGTCGCCGGCCGCGCACCGCGCCACCGCGAAGCCGATGCTGAACAGGTCGTGCCGGTCTGCCTGGTAAGGCGTTTCGGCCAAGGCATCCCCGCCCCCAGCCGACACCACCGGCCCGGGCCACGGCATGGCGGGCATCACGTCACCGGCGATATGCACGTCGACCAGCACGCCGTCGCGCGCATCGTCGCGAGGCGCGTCTGCTGGCGCCAGGCAGGCGGACGCACCCCAATGCGCCAGCCACAGGCAGATGTTTTCGCTCAGTTCCTTGCGTGAACTGCGCACATAGGCGAGAACGCCCGCCAGTTGCGGCGCAGGCGCCGGCCGCGCCTCGGCCACGTCCAGGTCGATGGCCAGCGAAAAGCTGCTGCCCAGGCCGAGTTCGCTGGTGACCTGGATGCTGCTGTCCATCAGTTCGGCCAGGCGGGCGCAGATCGACAAGCCGATGCCGGCGCCGCGCACCAGATGCGAGCCGCTGTCGATCTGGTAGAACGGCTCGAACAGGCGGACCTGGTTTTCCGCGCTGATGCCCACGCCGCTATCGACCACCTGCATGTGCAGCCGCACCCGGCCGCCCGGCAGGTCTTCGGCCCGCAGCCGCGTCACCACATGGCCCGAATCGGTAAACTTGATCGCGTTGTTGACCAGGTTGTTCAGGATCTGCCTGACGCGCCCGCCGTCGCCCATGACACTGGCCGGCACCGCCGTATCGACGCAGCTATAGATCACCAGGCCCTTCTGCTCGGCCATGCCAGCGTACGAGGCCACGCAGGCCTGCACCAGCTCGCGCGGATCGAAACGGTCCATTTCCAGGGCCAGCTGGCCCGATTCGATCTTGGTGATGTCCAGGATGTCGCTGATCAACTGCTGCAGGATCACCGACGAATCCTGGATGCGGTCCACGTGGCGGCGCTGCGCGTCGTCCAGTTGCGTCAGGGACAGCACTTCCAGCGTGCCCAGCACGCCGTACAGCGGCGTGCGGATTTCATGGCTCATCGTGGCCAGGAAGGTCGACTTGGCCTCGTTGGCACGGTCGGCCTGCTGCTTGGCCTGCGCCAGGGTGTGTTCCATTTCGGCGCGGGCGCTGATATCGGCAAACGCGCACAGCACGACGTCCTGCTTCTTGTAGCGGGTGGGCGCGAAGGCCACGAACAGCGGCCTTTCTTCATGCGTGCGAAAGGTTTCGATCGTGCCCGGCCCTGTGGCGCCCAGCACCTGGCGCAACAGCTTGTCGGCGTCCGGCGAATCGTGCAGCTGTTCGCCCACGCCGATGCCCAGCCATTGCGCCGCCAGCGCATTGCCGAACACCACCCGCCCCTCGGGACGCGACAGCACGCACAACGCGACGGGGGCCGTATCCAGCACGGTGCGGCTGAATTCCTCGCTTTCGACCATGTCCAGGTGCGCCAGCTCGGCGGGCTGGATCACGCGCCGGTTGTACCAGAACAGATAGCCGGCGCCCGCGGCCAGGCCCACGCCGAACATGAGCAGCACCGCCACCGGCAGCCACATGTTGGCCCGAAAGAAGCCGCCATAGCCCACGCGGTAGTAGGCGGTCCAGGTCACGGTGCGGTCTGCGATACGCAGGATCAGGCCTTGCGACGTGAAATGGAACCCGGCTTTCGCCACGGGCGGCGGCGGGCCGTCGCCGATCAGCACCGTGCCGTCCTGGTGCTGCAGCCAGAACTGGTCGTACAGGGGCACATTCAACACCTGCTCGGCCACGCTGACGCGGCTGCGATTGAGCAAGGACACGGCATAGACGTTGCGCCGCTGGGTCACCGTGCCGTCCCTGGCATTGAGCGGCAGCATCACCGGCAGCATGGCGATCATCGTGTTGGGCAGGTCCGGGTCGCGCAGCCAGGTCACATTGGCGCCGTCGCCAATGGCGCGATCGTCCGGATCGGTGCCGCCGGATGCCGCCTGCACCGCATCCACCACCGACAGGAAGGTCGCCCGCGTCAGCGGCTCGTAGCCGGAGACGGCCGAGATCGCCGGCACGCTCAGGCTCAGTTGCTGGCCCGGCGAAATGACGAACAGCGGCGCCGCCGGATACACCGACGCCGCCCAGCGGGTGGAATAGAAATCCGACATGTAGCCGCCGATGCCGGTGAACACGCCCTTGACCACCGGACAGGCATCCGGGCTTTGGCACAGCAGCGAAAAAGGCATGGCCGCAATCGCATGCTGGCCATCGAAGAATTCCCATGACGCCCGCTCGAAACCCGAGGTCTCGCTGACCGGGGTCGCGGACACGAGCCGGTGGCCATCCGGATTCTGGCCCTGTGCGTGCAGCCCCTGCAGAATGGTTTCATGGGCGCGGACATAGCCCGTCAGGATCGAGAAGTCGATCCGCAGCTTTTCCTCTTCCTGCTGCAGGATGCGCTGCCCGCCCCAATACAGCACGCCCCCCAGCACCAGCAGCAGCGGCAGCACGCCGAACAGCGCGATATTGAGCCGGCGCGACACGCGGATGACCTTGATGAGCGGCGTATCCAGTTTCATGGGCAGCCTTGCCTAATAGGGTATCGCCTGCGGCAGCCCCGGTGCGTGCGCCGCCTCGTGGCCGGGTTCATGGGCCAGCAGGACATTGAATGCCGCCAGGTCGACCGCCGCCGAGATCAGGAAGCCCTGCACGCAATCGCAGCCGATGCGGCGCAGGAATTGCAGGTCTTCGAGCGTTTCCACGCCTTCCGCCGTGACCTGCAGGCCCAGCTGTCGACCCAGTTGCACGGCCGACACCAACGCGGCCGCGCGGACCTCGTCGCCCGCGGCGCCATGGACAAAGGCGCGGTCTATCTTCAGCTCGGTGAATGGGGTCGAGATCAGGCTGTACATCGAACTATATCCCTTGCCGAAGTCGTCTTGCGACAGGCCGAACCCCTTCAACCGCAAGCGGCTGGCGCCCATATAGTAGTTGCCGGGCGTCACGGTCATGTCGTCCTCGAGAAGCTCGAATGTTACGTCTTCGGCCGGGATGCCGCTATGGGTGACCTGCTCGTACAGTTCGTCCGGCAACTGCGGCCGGTCCAGCAGGCTGACCGGCAGATTCACCGACACCGGAATGCGATGCCCAAGGCGACGCCAGCTGCGGCTGGCCGCCAGGCTGTCCTCGAGCATGCGCATCAGCAGTTCCAGGTCCAGCCCATAGTCACGCACGGTGCGCAGGAACGATCCGGGCATCATCAGCCCCAGCCCGCGGTGCTGCCAGCGCACCAGCGCCTCAGCCCCGACGATGGCGCCGGTGGCAAGCGATTTCTTAGGCTGGAACCAGGCCTGGATGCTGCCGTCGCGCAGCGCGGCCACCACGCTCTGGCGGTCGAGCAGGCTGCTGGCGTCGTCCTCATCGCCTGGCGGGGTGGGCGCCGCTTCAAGCGGGCGGTGGCGCAGGCGGTCTGCCAGGCCGGCGATCTGCTCGCGCGTCACGGGCTTGACGAACGCCCCCAGCATCGCAAAACCGTTTTCCTTGGCCATCAGGCCGATGCTGTTAACGATCCGGCGCGAGCACGCCGTGGCAATCGCCAGGATCGGCCGCAGGTTCAGGCGGGCCAGTTCGTGGATGAACTGGGCCCCGTCCATCCCGGGCATGCTCACGTCCATCACCACCAGGTGATAGCCCTCGTCGCGTATCCGCACCAGCGCGTCCGGCGCGCTCTCCAGCGTATCCACGCGGCCAAAGCCGGCGTCTTGCAGCAGGTCTTTCAACTGCATGCACTGCAAGGCATGATCGTCCAGGACCAGCACTTTGTAATCGGACAGCCTGTTCACTTCAATTCCTTTGCGATGCCATGCAAGGTTTGCGCCAATGCCATGAACGGCAGCGGCTTGGACAACACCTGGGTCATGCCCGCCGCCAGCGCACGCTGGGCGACTTCGGCCGCCGAACTCGACGTCAGGCCGATGAGGGGGCCGGCATAGCCACCGGCCCGCAACGACCGCGCCAATTCGAAGCCATTGACGATGGGCATGTTCAGATCGGTCAGCACCAGGTCAAAGCGCTCGGCGTCCCAGCGCCGCAGCGCCTCGCCGCCATCGGACGCCAGCGTGACCGTGCAGCCCAGGTGTTCCAGTTGTTCCTGCAGAATCAGCTGATTGATGGCGTTGTCTTCGGCCACCAGCACCCGCAGCCCCAAATGCCGCGGCCGGGCGCCATCCTGATCCTGCTCGCCGCTTTCCTCGCCATCCTGCGCCATCTGCACCGCGCGGCAGATGCTGGCCGGATTGAAGGCGCTGGCCAGGCCCAGGCGGCCCGTCGAGGCCAGGAACGCATCCTGACTCGCCCCCGGCGCCGACACGCGCACTCGCGGCTGGCGCCAGCGCGGCTGCGCTGCAGCGGGCGGCCAGGCCTGTACCAGCACGGCACCCGCCAGGTCGGCCGCATCCGCCTGCTTGCGGTAGGGCAGCGCGATCGCGCCGCAGGCATTCAGCCAGCTGCACACATTGGCCACCACCTCGGGCACCGCGCCATCCACATAGACCGCGCGTGGCTGCAGTACGACCGGCACGGCGGTCGGAGCATCGCCCGTCGCCGTCGGCAGCGTCAGGCAGAACGAAATGCTGGTGCCCAGCCCTTCCTCGCTGATCACCGACAAGGTGCCGCCCATCAGGTCCGACAGACGTCGGCATATCGTCAAGCCCAGGCCCGTGCCGGTGACATCGCCGTCCTGCCCTGCCGGCGCCCGGAAATACGGTTCGAACAGCCGTGCGCGATGGCTCTCGCGGATGCCCGGCCCGGTGTCGGCCACCTGAAAGCGCAGCCGCACGCGCCCCGGCCCGTCGGATTCGGCGCGGGCGCGCAGCACCACCCGGCCCGACTCGGTGAACTTGATGGCATTGCTGACCAGGTTGTTCAGGATCTGCAGGATGCGGATCGCGTCGCCCATCGTCGCCAGCGGCATGCCGACGTCGGTGATGGCGTACAGGTCCAGCCCCTTGGCTTGCGCCCGGGCCAGGTAATTGGCCACCACCTGCTCGGCCACGTCTGCCGGCGAGAACGCGCCGATCTCAAGCTCTTCCCGCCCCGCCTCGATGCGCGACAGATCCAGCGTGCCGTTGATGGTGCGCAGCAAGGTCGACGACGATTGCTGGATGGTCCGCAGGTATTGCTCCTGCTGGCCGGACAGCCCGGTCAGCGCCAGCAGTTCCAGCGTGCCCAGAATGCCGTACAGCGGCGTGCGGATCTCGTGGCTGATGGTGGCAAAGAACATGGCCTTGGACTCGCTGGCCTGGTCGGTGGCCAGCTTGGCGCTGCGCAGGGCGCGTTCCACCCCTTTCTGCGCCGTGATGTCGCTGATGCCGCACAGCACCACGTCTTCGGACTGGTACGTGGTGGCGGCAAACGTCAGGTAGGCGCTGCGGCCGTCGGCCAGCGCGTATTCCTTGCCGCCGGTCTCGGCGCCGGCCTGGCGCAGCGTGTCACGCCACTGGTCCTGCTCGCCCAGCCACTGACGTGCGGCGGCGTTGGACAGCAGCAAGGCCCCGTCCGCGCGCCGCAACAGGCACAGGCCCACGGGCGCCACTTCGACGATCTTCTGGTTCAGCGCCACGCTGTCCACCAAGGCCTCGTACTGACGCAAGGCGGGCCTGACCAGCCGGTTCCTGATATGGCGCACCGCCAGCAGCACGATGGCGATCAGCAGCGCTGCCACGCCGCCCGCCGTCCAGAACGAGCGCGCGCCGTCTTCCAGCAGATCGCTGATCGGCACGTAATAGGCCAGCCGCCAGCCCGCCTCGCCTACCGACTTCACCAGCACCAGCGTCTGCGGCCACCAACCGTCACCCTGCAACCGGAAGGCATCCTGCGACCGATGCGCGGCCGTCTCCTCCACGCCCGCCGGCAGGTTGCCGCTGTGCAACGCCATCACGCCATTGCCGTCGTACAACGCATAGCTGGCGCCGCCGCTGGCGCACTCTGCCTGGCCGACCACCGCGCCCAAGCCCCCGACCTCCAGCCCGACCCAGGTGCCCTCGACGCCGTCGATATCCACGGGCGTGTACAGGAACAGCCGGTTGGCCGGGTCCATCGGCGGGCGCAGCCAGACGATAGGCGTGCGGCCGTCCCGCCCGGGTGCGGTGGCGTGCTGGTGCAGCGCCTGCGCCAGCCATCGAAATATCTCGTCCGTCAGCAACGGCCCGTCGTGCGACGCCTCGTCCTGGGCCGACAGGTGCCTGGCCATCGGATCCGCCGGCGATACGTACACGACGTGCGCCTGCAAACGCGCCACGTCCGCGCGGTCGCGCGGCGTCAGGATCAGCGCCCATTCATAGCCGCCATTCGTCTCGATGAGCGGGTCGACGCTGATCTGCCCCGTCTCGCCAAACGTGCGCGGCGTGCGCGACACCGGCATGCGATCGGTATTGCGCACCGCCGATGCCGCCACGGACCGCAGCAGCGCTTCGCGCTGGTCGAAATACAGCTGCGCGTTGTACGCGCCGGCATTCATGCGGCGGCGGTATTTCGAGACTTCCCCCGTGAACGACCAATAGGCGTACAGCGCCGTTCCCACCAGAATGCAGGCCGTCAGGGCGACGGCGAACAGGTGAAGAAGAAGCATGGGCAAACCCGGGGCCGCCGCCGTCAATGCTTCCCGCATGCGGGGCTTTACGATCATGAATCGATCATAAAATTCGGCGTTGGCGGCAGGGTTGAGAATATTCTCAAAGGCGGTGCGTCCTGCCAGGCTTGCTACCGAAAGGACTGCGTGAACCCGCAAGGTTTCATCGTCCTACTTGTGGCAACCTGACGCACCAAGAGTCGATCGCGACGATACACTTTTCGCACCGACTCCCGAACAGGCCCGCATCTTGCTCCGTCCCCCGCTTCGTACGATTCACACGCTCGACACCACGCCCCAACGGGTCACGCCAAGCGCACTCCCTACCCGCCTTTCGGCGTACCTGCCCGCCACTCACGAAGTCGCGGCAGAAAACACCGGTGCCCAGGCGCGTAGGTCTGCTTTCCAAGCAGCCCGCAAAATTGGGGTCCCGGATGCACTCGTTCGCGAGCAACTCAATCTGATGGACGGCATCCGCCGGGCACGCGGCCTTCCCCGGCCCACCCTCAGCTATCACGCCACCGATGTGCCCGACATTTTCATCGGCATGGCACTCGAAGCGCGCGTTCCCGTCGATGCCGCAACCGCTTTCGCGACGAACGTCGAACTCGCTGCCCAAATGCATCGGCAAGGCATCGATCCCCATCCTCGTTTCGCGGTGCTGTTCAGCAGGTCCGAAGCATGAGTTGCTCACCCCGGCAACTGCTCGCAGCGGCTACGTCTATCGGTATCAAGGGCAATACGGAAGCGCTACATCGCGCCACGGCGAGCCGCGCGTACTATGCCGCCTATCACGCAGCAAAGGCCTACCACGATCGTCTGGCCTCGCCGGGCAGTGTCGCGTATGCGAAGGGGGGCATGCACGAAGTGCTGCATACCCAATTGCGCTATCCCACTGTCGCCGATGCAAAAGCAAAAGCCGAAAGCCGCGCTTTAGGAAATCTCTTGATGGCGGTTTACGCCCTGCGTGTCAACGCGGACTACAAGCCAGAGCAGGATTTCTTGGCCACGGCTGGCTTGGCTGCTCTTGAAAAGGCCAGCACCATCATTGAAGCGATCAATCAAGTGCACGCATAGTCTCGCATCGGTAAGCCCCCACTCAAGCCCCATCGCAAGCCATGCAGGACCCACGCCGCGCGTAGTCCAACCTCCAGTACCAGGCAAAATCTCAAACAAACCACTTTGGTCTGCAATCTACCAATTTGGTATATCATGCGCACCGTGCATCGCAGGGTGCACACGCTATCCCCCTGGACACACACTGGAGAATCCCCACCGTGAAGGCAACTCTTGCGCTGTTGGCGCTGCTACCGCTTACGGCCTGCGTCACCGATCAGTTGAACAGCGGCTTCGCCCGCCTGCGAGGCCAACCGGTCTCCCTGGCGATGGACAGCCTGGGCGTGCCCAGCAGCGAGCGCACCATTGCTGGCCGTCACGTCTATACCTGGACGAACACCGAACTCGTGTCGCGGTATCAGCCGACGACCAGCTACACCACCGGCAAAGTCCCCGCCAAGTCCGGCGACGCGCGCTACTCCGGCTCCACCATCGGCGGCACCACCGTGCAGACCAGCGCCACCTGCAAGATCGACGCCGAAGTCGACGAGCAGCAACGCATCCGCAACATCTCGTACGATGGCACGATCGACGCCTGTGCCAAGTATGCGCAAGCGTTGAACCGCTGACGCCTTGACCGACTGATCCGATCCCGGCCCGCCCATGCCGTCGCCAACGCGCCGGGCCCGGGCACTCAAGGAGCCCCTCTTGCCTGCCGACGCAGACTCCTCCCGCAATCCCGCCAACGCGGTACCCACCGACAAACACGACCTGCTCGGCGCAGAGGTCATCGTGGCGTCGGGCTATCCCGCCGTGCGCGCGCAATTGCCCGCCCTGCTCGTCTGGATGCAGGACATCAACTGGCCCGTCG
The DNA here is from genome assembly GCF_000633435.1 of Achromobacter sp. DH1f. NCBI lineage: Bacteria > Pseudomonadati > Pseudomonadota > Betaproteobacteria > Burkholderiales > Alcaligenaceae > Achromobacter > Achromobacter sp. DH1f. The sequence goes on from NZ_AYMF01000017.1 coordinate 25,982, forward strand.
CCCGCGTGCTGGCGCCCTTTCTGGCCGGCATCGGCGCGCCGCTGGCCGACCACGTGCGTACGATCCTCGCGTCCGATGACCCCATCTGGACCTACAACGTCCTGGCCTATCTGGTCAGCGCATCCGCCCCCCTCGCCGTGGCGGTGGAACCGCAGTTGACGCGCCTGGCGGCGCAGCCCAGCCAGGCAGAGCGCGACGAAGGCGTCGACGAACTGGCCCGCCAGATCCTGGCAACGCTGCACGCGCACCGCTAAGGGCACCGGGGCAAGCCCGCCCCGTCCGCCCACGAATGTAAAAGAAGTAAACGATTCGACGCGGCGCGGCGACGTCCTTGTCCGCCACGCACGACGTGCCGCAAGCACGTCGCCAGGCAGCGCCCTATGAAGCGCCCTCGCTTTTCCCGAACCTTGCCCGATGGGAACCCCGGCAAAGCCGATTTGCCGACAAAAAAGGGGTTCGAACAGGCTGTTGAATCCACGCCACACCCCCTCTCGCCAGGTTCACAAGCTGCTGGCATGATGCGGCGCGTAGGGAACCTGTCTGGCAACTGAACAAGGAAAACAAACGTGCGATTCAGCTTTTTCAAGGCCCTGCTGGCCGGCCTGATCGGCGCCGTGCTGAGCGGCTGCACCACCTGGGACGTGGCGATGATGCGCCACAAGGGCAAACCCGTGAACGACATCGTGGCCGAATGGGGCGTCCCCGATCGCGTCTACGCCAGCGACGACCTGCCGGTCGGCCAACTGGTCTACCAGTGGCAGACCTCCGGCGAAGTCTCGTGGGATGAAGCCGTCGGCACCTTCTACGTGCCTCCGCCCGGCGGCGTCAGCTACGGCTTCGGCAACAACACCGGCACCATCTATCAACGGCGCACGGGCGTGGCCAACTGCTACACCATGCTCCACGTCAACGAGCAAGGCATCGTCGTCGGCGGCGACCTCGTCAACCACGGCACGACATGCAAGATGTGGTGATGGCAACGCGCCGCGCGCCGCCCCTGCGGCCGCCAGCCCGCCCCACCTCGGACAACCCGCGAACCCATTCCCGATGACGACCATGAAAGCCACCTTCGCTCCCTTGCTCGCCCTGGCCTTGCTGGCCAGCCCCGCCTTCGCCGCCGAAAAGAAACCCACCGCCGGCGACATCTCGCGCGCCATCGCGTATGCCGACGTGATGCGTGCCTTTGCCTACGGCGAACAAGCCGAGAAGTACAAGGCACGCTACGACAAGATCGGCCCCAGCCAGGACGGCCTGGAAGCCATGACCAACGCCGCCAACCTGATGACCCTGGCCAACCAGGCCATGCGCGCCGCCTGCGCGCGTGAACCGCACTACGTCGAGAAAGGCATCGAGGCGTTTCGTTGCAGCAAGATCAAGTAGTCAGCTGACGGCAGCGCCAAACGAAAAAGCCCGCAGAACGAAAGTTCTGCGGGCTTTTATTCAGCTTGGCAAAGCCAGGCTGAGAATCTGGCGGAGATGGTGGGATTCGAACCCACGATGCAGTTTTTAGCCACATACTCCCTTAGCAGGGGAGCCCCTTCAGCCTCTCGGGCACATCTCCGAAGAGAACGAGATTCTAGCACGACTTTTTAACGGTTTTTCCCTGGCGGGGCCTGCCCGTGAAAAAAATCGTGCCGGAACTGCGATCCTCAGGCCTTGGTGGCGGGCGCCTGGTCCAGGCCGAAGGCCTTGTGCAGTGCGCGCACGCCCAATTCCATGTACTTGTCGTCGATGATGACCGAGGTCTTGATTTCGCTGGTGCTGATCATCTGGATGTTGATGCCTTCTTGCGAAAGCGTCTGGAACATCAGGCTGGCCACGCCGACGTGCGAGCGCATGCCGATGCCGACGATCGAGACCTTGGCGACCTTCTCGTCGGTGGACAGCTCGCGAGCGCCCACGGCGGGGATGACTTCGCGCTTGAGCAAGTCGACGGCGCGGGCGAACTCGTTGCGGTTCACGGTGAACGAGAAATCGGTCGTGCCGGCCACGGACTGGTTCTGCACGATCATGTCGACATCGATATTGGCGGCGGCAACCGGGCCCAGGATCGAGAAAGCGATGCCGGGCTTGTCGGGAACGCCCAGCAGGGTGATTTTGGCTTCGTCGCGGCTGAAGGCGATGCCGGAGACAACGGCGGCTTCCATTTTTTCGTCTTCCTCAAAAGTAATCAGCGTGCCCGAAACCATTTCCTGGTCGAGCGGGATGAGCGGGTCGGTCAAGGACGACAGGACCCGCGTCGGCACACGGTATTTGCCGGCGAATTCCACCGAGCGGATCTGCAGGACCTTGGAGCCCAGCGACGCCATTTCCAGCATTTCCTCGAAGGAAACGACGGCCATGCGGCGCGCTTCGGGCACCACCCGCGGATCGGTCGTGTAGACGCCATCCACATCGGTGTAGATCAGGCATTCGTCGGCCTTGAGCGCCGCCGCCACGGCCACGGCCGAGGTGTCGGAGCCGCCACGGCCCAGCGTCGTGATGTGGCCTTCCGGGTCCACGCCCTGGAAGCCCGTGACGATGACCACGCGGCCGGCGTCGAGGTCGGCGCGGATGCGGGCGTCGTCGATGGACGTGATGCGCGCTTTGGTGAACGACGAATCGGTGCGCACCGGCACTTGCCAGCCCGCGTAGCTGCGGGCGGCCACGCCTTCGGCTTGCAGCGCGATGGCCAACAGGCCGCTGCTGGCTTGTTCGCCGGTGGCGGCGATCATGTCGAGCTCGCGCGCGTCGGGCTGGGGCGTAATTTCGCGGGCCAGGCCGAGCAGGCGATTGGTTTCGCCTGCCATGGCCGACGGCACCACGACAACCTGGTGGCCGGCAGCGTGCCACTTTGCGACGCGTCGCGCCACGTTCCGGATGCGCTCTACCGAGCCCATCGAAGTACCGCCATATTTATGAACGATCAGGGACATCTCGTACTCTGGCTGGGAACCCGCCGCAAGTGTTGACGGGCAAAACCTCATATTCTATCGCGGCGGTAAAAATTTGCGCAGCACGTGGAATTTTCTTTCCATTCCACGGTCATTTTTCGCGGAATTTGTCGTCTTTCGCTGAATTTTCCGGCGCTGGGGCCGGGATCGGACGCGGTTCCGCCGACAGTTGGCCATCGTCCGGCCGCGCTTCCAGCCACACCCGCCCCCGGTGGCAGCGGATCACGTGCCCGGCCTGCTCCACCCGCAACTGGCGGTCGTGTCCCAGGCTGTGCAGTTCACGCAGTTGGCGCAATAGATCGCGCAGGCGTGCATCGGTGGGCATGCGGGCGCCGTTCTGCGCCAGCCAGTAGCGCAGCGCCTGGGCCTGGCGCGCGGGCGACAGTTTGCGCCAGGCGGCCAGCGAAAAGCTGGCGCCGTCCGGCCCGGGTTCCAGGCCGGCCAGGTCGTCGCGGGCGACTTCGTCCAGGATCTCGGCGGCTTCGGCCATGTGGCGGGCGTGGCGGGCGACGATGGCGCGCCAGCCGGGCCAGCGGCCATCCAGCGCGGGCGCCAGCAGTTCGCGCAAGGCGGCGCGGGTGTAGCGGGGATCGGCGTTGGTGGGGTCCTGTACAGGCCGCCAACCGGTGGCGTCGGCAAATTGCGCGGCGGCTTGCAGGATGGCGTCCCTGCCCTCGTCCAGCCAGGGGCGCAGGTAGGTCAGGCCATCGCGGCGGGTCAGCGGCGCCATGGCCGCCATGCCGGCCAGGCCCGTGCCGCGCAACAGGCGCAGCAGCACGGTTTCGGCCTGGTCGTTGCGGTGATGGGCCAGCAGCACCAGCGTCACGCCGTCGTCCTGGGCCAGACGGGCCAGGGCTGCGTAGCGGGCGTCGCGCGCAGCGGCCTCGAGGCCCTTGCCGGTGGCCTCGTCCACCTGGACCCGCGCCAGCCGCAGCGGCGCGCCCAGCAGATCGGCCAACCCCCGCACCTGCTGGCTCCAGCCATCGGCGGCCGCCTGCAGGCCGTGGTGCACATGGAACAGCAGCACCTCGACGCCCGCGGCGCGCGCCACGGCCGCCGCATGCACGGCCAGCATGGCCGAATCGGCGCCGCCGCTGACGGCTACGGCGATACGCCCCGGCGGTTGCGGCAGGGACTGCAAGGTGCGCCGCAAGGCGGCGGCCAGGTCAGGCGATACGGGATAGGGAAACGACTGCCCCGCGCTGGCCGCGTCAGACGGATCGGATGCGGCGGGGGGGCAGGTCATGGCGGACGGCGCGAAGAGAGCCTGGCCGCGGCGCCGGCACGAGCCGGCGCGCGGGGCGCCCTTAAGCGCGCACTTCCTGGAAGGCGCCGTAGGACAGCACGCGCTGGACGCGCTGTTCCACGAGTTGCTCGGGCGTCAGGCCCTGCAGTTGGCGCAGGGCATCGCCCAGCGCGCGGCGCAACAGGCGCGCCATGACGCGCGGGTCGCGGTGGGCGCCGCCCACCGGTTCGTTGATGACGCGGTCGACCAGGCCCAGGTCTTTCAGGCGCGGGGCGATGATGGCCAGCGCTTCGGCGGCCTCGGGGGCCTTGTCGGCGCTGCGCCACAGGATGGACGCGCAGCCTTCGGGCGAAATCACGGCGTAGGTGGCGTACTGCAGCATCAGCACGGCGTTGCCCACGGCAATGGCCAGGGCGCCGCCCGAGCCGCCTTCGCCGATGATCGTGACGATCACGGGGACCTTCAGTTCGGCCATGGCGTACAGGTTGTGGCCGATGGCTTCGGACTGGCCGCGTTCTTCGGCGCCGATGCCGGGATAGGCGCCGGGGGTATCCACGAAGGTGAACACGGGGATGCCGAATTTTTCGGCCAGGCGCATCAGGCGCAGGGCCTTGCGATAGCCTTCCGGACGCGGCATGCCGAAGTTGCGGGCGGCGCGTTCCTTGGTGTCGCGGCCTTTCTGGTGGCCGATCACCATGCAGGGCGTGCCGTTAAAGCGCGCCAGGCCGCCCACGATGGACTGGTCGTCGGCGTACATGCGGTCGCCGTGCAGTTCGTGGAAGTCGGTGAAGATTTCGCGCACGTAGTCCAGCGTGTAGGGACGCTGGGGGTGGCGGGCGACGAGCGCCGTCTGCCAAGGCGTGAGCTTGGCGTAGATTTCCTTGGCCAGTGACTGGCTCTTCTGCTGCAGACGCCCGATCTCGTCGGAGATGTCTACCGCCGAATCGGCCTGCACGTAGCGCAGCTGCTCGATCTTGTTTTCAAGCTCGGCGAGCGGCTGTTCAAATTCCAGAAATGTATTGCGCATGTAGTGTGGTTCCGTAGATGGGCGACCTGGTTTGCGTCAGTATTGGACCGGCGTCGGTTCCAGACTGCGCCACAGATACCAGGTAGCCACGGTACGCCAGGGTTGCCACGCCAACGAGACTTCGCGAGCCTCGAAGCGCGAGACAGGCTCGCCGCTGAAATAGTGTAGCGAGATTGCCTTGAGCAACCCAGGATCATCCAGCGGCAGAACATCAGGCCGCTGCAGATTGAAAATCAAAAACATCTCCGCCGTCCAGCGTCCGATGCCCCGGATGGCGGTCAATTCAGAAATAACGGCTTCGTCGTCCATGGCCGCCCATTTTTCAGGGTGGACCCGGCGTTCGCCGAAATGCACGGCCAGGTCCAGCACGTATTCGGCCTTGCGCTGCGACAGGCCGGCATTGCGCAGGCCTTCCAGGCCCACGCGCAGCACCGCCACGGGGGTGGGCCGCTTGCCGGCGGCTTCCAGGAACTTGTCCCAGACGGCGTCGGCCGCCTTGGCCGAGACCTGCTGGCCGATGATCGCCCGCGCCAGCGTCACGAAAGGCGTGCCGCGCGAGGTCAGCCAGACCTCGGGGTGCTGGGGGATGATCTTTTTCAGGATGCGGTCGCGCCGCATCAGGTGGGCGACGGCGGCCTCCCAATACTCAGGCTTGGGAATGTCGGTATCTACGATGGACATGTGGGGCGTTTCCTGGGGGTTCACGCCCGACGCCATTGCGTCAGGCCGCCCGGTTTGTCATCGAGTTCGATGCCGGCATCGCGCAGCTCGGCACGGATGCGATCCGCCTCTGCGAAGTTGCGGGCCGCCTTGGCGGCCGCGCGGGCGTCGATCAGGGTCTGGATGGCGTCGGCGTCCAGTTCGCTGCGTACGCCTTGTTCCATCGCGGCCGCCGAATAGCGGGTGGACGACTGGAAGTAGGCGGCCGGGTCCTGTTGCAGCAGGCCCAGCAGCGAGGCCAGCGCCTTCAGCTGGCCGGCGCTGCGCGCGCTCTTGCTGCGGTTGGCTTCGGACGCCAGTTCGAACAGGGCCGCGACCGCGCCGGAACTGTTGAAGTCGTCGTCCATGGCGGCCTTGAAGGCTTGCGCCTGGGGGTCGTTCCAGTCGATGCCCTGGTCGTCGGCCGGCACGTTCTGCAGCGCCTGGTACAGCCGGTCCAGCGCGTTCTGGGCGTCGACCAGGTTGTCCGGCGTGTAGTTCTGCGGGCTGCGGTAGTGGTTGCGCACGATGAAGAAACGCACCATTTCGGCTTCGCGCGGGTTGACCCGGTAATCGGCCTCGTCGGCCGCGGGGTCGCCCTGGGCGATGGTCTGGCGGATGGTGCGGAAATTGCCCAGCGACTTGGACATCTTGTCCGAATCGACCATCAGCGGGCCGCAATGCATCCAGATGTTGGCCAGCACGCCGCCGAAAGCGCCTTCGGTCTGGGCGATCTCGTTTTCGTGGTGCGGGAATTTCAGGTCGGGGCCGCCGCCGTGGATGTCCAGGGGCAGGCCCAGCAGCGATTTGCTCATGGCCGAGCATTCGATGTGCCAGCCCGGACGGCCCATGCCATAGGGCGATTCCCACTTGGTGTCGGCGGGTTCTTCGGCCTTGGCCGATTTCCACAGCACGAAATCAAGCGGGTCGCGCTTGGACGAACCCACTGCCACGCGTTCGCCGGCGCGCAGGTCGTCCAGCGTCTTGCCGGACAGCTTGCCGTAGCCTTCGAAACCGCGCACGGCGTAGTTCACGTCGCCGTCGTCGGCCTGGTAGGCCAGGCCCTTCCGTTCGAGCTTGCCGATGATGTCAAGCATCTCGCCCACGTATTGGGTGGCGCGCGGCTCGCGGTCGGGCGTGTCCACACCCAGCGCGCGCTCGTCGGCGTGCATGGCGGCGATGTAGAACTCGGTGACTTCACCGATGCGGCGGCCGGTTTCGACGGCGCGGCGGATGATCTTGTCGTCGATATCCGTGATGTTGCGCACGTAGTCGACGGCCAGGCCGCTGGCGCGCAGCCAGCGCTGCACCACGTCGAACGACACCAGCATGCGGGCATGGCCCAGGTGGCAGAAGTCGTACACGGTCATGCCACACACGTACATGCGCACCTGACCAGCCTGGGCCGGCTTGAACGGTTCTTTGGTACGCGATAACGTGTTGTAGATTTGCAGCATGGCGCTTTTGAGGTTGTCCAAATTTTTTCCGGGGCGGCTGCGGAAAACGTTGTGCCCGAAGGACGATACCTTCAGGGCTTGCCGCCGGTGGGTTGCCGACGTTGCCAGGATTGCCGCCCGCGGGGTTTAGGCCTCCCCAGCACACTTGTCGGCCTGTCCCGACACACTTGTCGGCCTGTCCCGACACACTTGTCGGCCTGTCCCGACACACATGTCGGCCAGCGTTTTGCCTCAATGTCGAGCCAAAAACTGAACCGAGGCTAAAATGGCGGTCGTCAAGTATAGCAAGCGGCCCGGTCGCGCGCGTAAGCGCGCGCCAGCCACGACTTTTAACGGATGCCCACGTGACTATCAAGCCGCGTTTTTGCGTCACCCTGCTCGCACTGGCCCTGGCCGGCGCGCCGGCTGCCGGCGCCTTTGCCCAATCCATGGGCGGCTCGGGGCAAAACCCGAACGCCAACCGCACCACGCTGGACCCCATTCCGCCTGAAGGCGGCTGGGAAGGCCTGGCCAATGTGCTCAAGTCCGTGCAGCCCAGCGTGGACACCCGGCTGCAGCCCAGTGCCTCGCAGATCACCAACCACATCGAACGCCTGCTGAACCACGGCGACAACGCCGAGGCGCTCGAGATGATCGAAAAGCGCGAGGCCCAGATCAAGGACCAGCGCGGCACCGACGTGCAGTTGATGTTCCAGCACGCGCGCGCGCTGGCCGCCCTGGACCGCAAGGCCGAAGCCATCGACATCTACACCGAGATGACGACCCGTTTCCCGGAACTGCCGGAACCTTGGAACAACCTGGCCGCTCTATATGCCAGCCGGGGCGAACTTGAAAAAGCACAAGACGCCCTGCAACAGGCCTTGCGCGCCGACCCGGGCTACGCCGCCGCGCGCGCCAACCTGGGCGACCTGCAATTGCTGCAGGCGTTGCGCACCTACAAGCAGGCCGCCAAGGAAGGCGTGCCGGGCATGCAGGACAAGGCTCGCGAAGTCGAAACCATGCTGAAGGATAGGCAACACAAATGATGTCCCGCTATTCCCCTCTCCACCTGCTGCGCCTGACGGCGTGCTCGTTCGCGCTGGCCGCCTTTGCCCCAGCGCTCGTCAGCGCCGCGCCTGCGGCCGCCCCCTCAACCTCTCCCTCTGAAGGCACAAAAGCCATGAGCACCAATCCCCGCGTCAAGCTTCACACCAACCAAGGCGACATGGTCATCACCCTGGACGCCGCCAAGGCGCCCAAGACCGTCGAAAACTTCCTGACCTACGTCAAGGAAGGCTTCTACAACGGCACGGTGTTCCATCGCGTGATCGACGGCTTCATGATCCAGGGCGGCGGTTTCGAACCCGGCATGAAGCAGAAGCAGACCCACGCCCCGATCGAAAACGAGGCCAACAACGGCCTGAAGAACGACAAGTACACCCTGGCGATGGCCCGCACCAGCGACCCGCACTCGGCGACCGCCCAGTTCTTCATCAACGTGTCCAACAACGACTTCCTGAACTTCACCGCGCCCACGCCCAATGGCTGGGGCTACGCCGTGTTCGGCAGCATCACCGAAGGCACCGACGTGGTCGACAAGATCAAGGGCGTGAAGACCGGCAACAAGGGCTTCCACCAGAACGTCCCCAACGAAGACGTGATCATCGAGAAGGCCGAAGTTCTTGAATAAGCTTGCCCTGGCCGGCCCGATCTGGCTGGCATCCGACCTGCACCTGGGGCCGGCAACGCCGGCCACCTCGGAGGCCTTCCTGGCCTTCCTGCAGGCCGCCGAAGAAGAAGCTGCCGCCCTGCTGCTGCCGGGCGACATCTTCGATGCCTGGATCGGCGACGACGTGATCCGCGCCGCGCCGCCGTGGCTGGCCACGGTGCTCAAGGCGCTGCAGGCCACAGCGGCGCGCATTCCGGTCTGGCTGGGCCGCGGCAACCGCGACTTCCTGATCGGCGAGGAACTGGCCGCCGCCGTGGGCGCCAAGCTGCTGCCCGAACCGGCGCTGCTGCAGACCGACTACGGCAACGTGCTGCTGACGCACGGCGACGAATTCTGTACCGACGACGCCGCGTACCAGCAGTTCCGCCAGATGGTCCGCAACCCCCAGTGGCAGGCTGAATTCCTGTCCAAGACCATTCCCGAGCGCCTGGCCATGGCGCAGCAGGCCCGCGGCGAAAGCCAGGCCGCCAACCAGGCCAAGTCGATGGAAATCATGGACGTGAATGCCGGTGCCATCGCGCAGGTCTTCCGCGACTCGGGCGTCAGCGTGCTGGTGCATGGGCATACCCATAGCCCCGCCCGCCACGTGCTTGACGTCGACGGCAAGAAGCGCGAACGCTGGGTACTGCCCGACTGGGACTGCGACCACGTGTCGCCGCCCCGCGGCGGCTGGCTGGTCATCGACCAGGACGGCCTGCAGTTCTACGATCTTGACATCGAAGCGTAGGCCTGGGGCCCGCCCCCGCCACGCTCCATGAAAATGGGCCGCGTCATGTGACGCGGCCCATTTTTTTACCTGCGCGCGGGGCCAGCGCCCCGCGCCAGGCGGCATCAGAGGAAGATCCAGGCCGCCACGATGGCGCCGAACACGATGCGATACCAGGCGAACACGCGGTAGGTGTGGTTGGCCACGAAGCGCAGCACCGCCCGCACCACCACGATGGCGCTCAGGAAGGCCGCCACGAAGCCCACAGCGATGCCGGACAGGTCGTGCTGGGTGAGCAGGTCCATGTTCTTGTACATGTCGTACACGGCCGCGCCCAGCATCGTGGGCATGGCCAGGAAGAACGAGAACTCGGTGGCCGTCTTGCGCTGAATGCCCGCGATCATGCCGCCGATGATGGTGGCGCCGGACCGCGAGGTGCCGGGGATCATGGCCAGGCATTGGGCCACGCCCACGCCCAGCGCCTGCTTCCAGGTGATCTGTTCCAGCGTGCGGGCGGTGGCGTGTTCGTCGGACGCGGTGTCGTCCGCGGCGCCGGGCACGTCGCCCGGCGTGTGGCGGGTACGGCGCTCGACATACAGCATGATCAGGCCGCCCAGCACCAGGGTCACCACCACCACGCTCGGGTGGTAGAACACCTGCTTGATCGACTTGATGAAGATGGCGCCGATGACGGCGGCCGGCAGGAAGGCGATGATCAGGTTGCGGGCGAAGGCGACCTCGCTGGGCACCCCGGTGAGCGTGCCGCGGATCAGCTGCATCAGGCGGGCCCGGAAGATCCACATCACGGCCAGGATGGAACCGAGCTGGATCACGACTTCAAACACCTTGCCCTGGCTGGATTCGAAATTGATCCAGTCGCCGATCAGGATCAGGTGGCCCGTGCTGGACACGGGGATGAATTCCGTCAGGCCTTCGACGATGCCCAGGATGAAGGCCTTGATCAGGTAGAGCGTGGAATCGGTCACGATGGCGGGTTCCAGGTAGATGAGGTCGGGTCCGGGGTTGGCGGCGCTAGTCGTTGGTCAGCGACGCGTCTTCGTCCAGCAGTTCGGGCGCGCGCTTTTCAACGCGCACCAGGGCAATGCGGCGGCCATCCATTTCCAGGACTTCGAAGCGGAAATGGTCGTGGTGGATCTCGTATTCGCAGACATCGCCCGGCTTGGGCAGATGGCCGAAACGCGACAGCAGGTAGCCGGCCAGCGTGGAGAAATCCTGGGCGTCGTCGACCAGGCCTTCGGTTTCCAGCACTTGTTCGACATGGTGCAGGTCGGCCGCGCCGTCGATCTTCCAGATGTTGGGGCCGTCGGCGACGATGTCGGGCAGTTCGTCTTCGTCGGGGAATTCACCGGCGATGGCTTCGAACACGTCGATCGGGGTCACCAGGCCTTCGATGGCGCCGAACTCGTCGGCCACCAGCACCAGCTGGCCACGCGAGCGCTTGAGCGTGTCCATCAGGCGCAGGATGCCGATGGCCTCGTGCACGATGATCGGATCGCGCAGGCGGTTGCGGCGCACGCGGCCTTCGGTGATCAGGTCGGCCACCAGGTCCTTGGCGCGGGCGATGCCCAGCACTTCGTCGAGCGAACCGCGGCAGACCGGAAAGAAGCTGTGTGGCGCCTCGGTGATCTGGCGCCGGATGGTGTCGGGATCATCGTCGATGTTGATCCACGACACGTCGGTGCGCGGCGTCATGATCGAACGAATGGAACGTTCGGCCAGCGTCAGCACGCCGCTGACCATGTTGCGCTCTTCGACGCCAAAGGCCGGCATGGCCGGGCCGTCGGCGCTGGGCAGGTCGGGTTCTTCGGCGGGCGGACGCTTGCCCAGCATGCGCAGCACGGCGGACGCAGTGCGTTCGCGCATGGGGCGGCGGGCGTCCAGCTTGAGCAGGTTGCGGCGCGCGACCTGGTTGAGCGACTCGATGGCGACCGAGAAGCCGATGGCGGCGTACAGGTAGCCCTTGGGCACCTTGAAGCCGAAGGCCTCGGCCAGCAGCGAAAAGCCGATCATCAGCAAGAAGCCCAGGCACAGCACGACCACCGTGGGGTGGGCGTTGACAAAGCGCGTGAGCGGCTTGGACGCCAGCAGCATGATGCCGATGGCGATGACCACGGCAATCATCATGATGGCCAGGTGATCGACCATGCCCACCGCGGTGATGACCGAGTCCAGCGAGAACACGGCGTCGAGCACCACGATCTGCGTCACGATGACCCAGAAGCTGGCGTACACGCGCGGCCCCGATGAGCCGCCATGCTGGCCGCCTTCGAGGCGTTCGTGCAGTTCCATCGTGCCTTTGAACAGCAGGAAGAAGCCGCCGACCATGAGGATCAGGTCCCGCCCCGATGGCGAGAAGGGTCCGACGGCAAACAGGGGGGTGGTCAGGGTGACCAGATACGACATGACCGACAAGAGGCCAAGCCGCATGACGAGCGCCAGGCTGAGGCCCAAGATGCGCGCACGGTCGCGTTGCGACGGGGGCAGCTTGTCCGCCAGGATGGCGATGAAAATCAGGTTATCAATTCCCAGGACGATCTCAAGGACGACCAGGGTAAGCAAGCCGACCCACGCAGCGGGGTCCAGCAGCCACTCCATCAGGAGCTCCAGAAGTTATGCGACCGGTAATCGTACATGGAAAATCCGTGACACGCCGGTGACACGCCTCGTCCGCACGCCCTACGGCCGCGGGTTACGGGGCGATGAGACGCCTGGACGAGGCCATGAAAAAACCGGCCGCGACGGGCCGGTGATCGATGCCGTGCCCGGCGGCCATGGCCGCCGGTTCATGCGGCAGGCTCAGGCCGCCGGGGCCGGATTCAGGGCCGACAGCATCTGCGTGAAGATCTTGGGGCTGGCGGCCAGCACGTTGCCGGAATCCATCCAGCCCTGCTCTCCGTCGAAGTCGGCGACCAGGCCGCCGGCTTCCAGCACCATCAGGCTGCCCGCCGCCAGGTCCCAGGGCTTCAGGCCGACGCCGCAGAAGCCGTCCAGGCGGCCGCAGGCCACGTAGGCCAGATCCAACACGGTGGCGCCCAGGCGGCGCACGCCGGTACTGCCTTCGGCCATGTTGCGGAAACGGGCCGAGCCTTGTTCCGGATCGCCGGAATTGGGCCAGTGCGCGCCCAGCAGGGCCTCGTGGTAGCGGGAGCGGCCCGACACGCGCACGCGGCGGTCGTTCAGGAACGTGCCGCTGCCACGGCTGGCCGTGAACAGTTCGTTGCGCGACGGATCATAGATGACCGCCTGCGTGACCTGGCCGCGCTGCGTCAGCGCGATCGACACGGCGTAGTTGGGCAGGCCGTGGATGAAGTTGGTCGTGCCGTCCAGGGGATCGATGATCCATTGGAATTCGGCCTGGTCGGGGCCCTGCAAGCCGAATTCCTCGCCCAGGACAGCGTGATCCGGGTAAGCGGCGTGCAGCGTCTCGACGATGGACTCCTCGGCGGCGCGATCGACTTCCGTGACATAATCGCGCGGCCCCTTGCGAGCCACGCTGAGTCGTTCCAAATCCATGCTGGCACGGTTGATAATGGTGCCGGCACGCCGGGCCGCCTTGATGGCGATGTTGAGCATCGGGTGCATAAAATTCCGTACGTATGCGGTGAACAGGCCGCTAGCCGCCCCCCCGGGCCGGCCGTTGTCCCCATAGGGGAAATCGACCCAAAAAACCAGGAAGGCACTAAGCCAAACGTGCCATTTTAAATGACTCAAGCATTTTCACGCGTTCGGTTCATTATGGTGAACCCCAGCCACCCCGGAAACGTCGGTTCGGCGGCCCGTGCAATCAAGACCATGGGCTTCTCCGAATTGGTCCTGGTGGGCCCGAAATTCGCCGATGTGACCACCCAGCCGGAAGCCGTGGCGCTGGCCAGCGGCGCCCTGGACGTGCTGGAAAACGCCCGTATCCACGACACCCTGGAAGAAGCCCTGGCGCCGGTCACCCTGGCCTTCGCCCTGACCGCCCGGGTGCGCGACCTGGGTCCCCCGCCCTGCGACATCCGCCAGGCGGCCGATCTGGCCTGCGCCCACCTCGCCGAGACGGCCGAAGGCTGCACCGCCATCGTGCTGGGCACCGAGCGCGCCGGGCTCACCAATGAGCAGATCGGGCTGTGCCACCGCATCTGCCACATCCCGGCCAACCCCGAATACAGCTCGCTGAACGTGGCCCAGGCGCTGCAACTGGCCGCCTGGGAACTGCGCTACGCCCTGCTGGTGGACCAGGGCGCCGCCCTGCTGCCGACCTCGACCGCGCAAGAGCCGTCGCGCGGCGCCCAGCCGGCCTCCGGCGAGGCCGTACAGGCATTCCTGGCCCACTGGGAAGAAGCGCTGGTGGGCGTGCAGTTCCTGGACCCGGCCCATCCCAAGAAGCTGATGCCGCGCATGCGGCACCTTTTTTCGCGCGTGGGCCTGACCCGCGACGAAGTCGACATGCTGCGCGGCGTCTGCACCGCCATGCTGGCCACCGCCCGGGGCGAGCGCACAAAAAAATAGGGACGGGCATCGCCCGTCCCTGCGCATCGGCTGCGGGCGGCTGACCGCCCGCGGCACGAAGAAGATCAGTCCACCGTGGCGCCCGAGGCCTTGACCACCGGGGCCCAGCCTTCCACTTCCGACTTGATGAACTGGCCGAATTCGGCCGGCGTGGTCTTCACGCCCACGGCGCCCAGCTTTTCGAAGCTGAGCTGCACTTCGGGCTTGTCCAGCGCCTTGACCATGGCGGCGTTCAGCTTGTTGACCACGTCGGGCGGCGTGCCGGCCGGCGCGATCAGGCCGAACCACGACGACACGTCGAAGTTGGCGAAACCGGCTTCCTTCATGGTGGGCACGTCCGGCGCGCTCTTGGAGCGCTCGCTCGTGGTCACCGCCAGGGCGCGCAGCTTGCCCGATTGCGCGTGCGGCCAGGCCGACGGCATGTTGTCGAACATGAACTGCACCTGGCCGCCGATCAGGTCGGTGATGGCCGGGGCGCTGCCCTTGTACGGCACGTGCAGCACGTCGATGCCGGCCTGCATCTTGAACAGTTCGCCCGCCATGTGGATGGACGTGCCGCTACCCGACGAGGCGAACGCCAGCTTGCCAGGGTTCTTCTTGGCGTAGGCCACCAGTTCCTGCACCGTCTTGACCGGCACCTGGGGGTTGACGACCAGGATGTTCGGCACCTTGGCGCCCAGCGCCACGGGGGTGAAGTCCTTTGTCAGGTCGAACGTGACGTTCTTGTACAGCGTCTGGTTGATGGCGCTGGTGACCGCCACGAACAGCAGCGTGTAGCCGTCCGGCGCGGCGCGCTGCACCTGGTCGGTGGCGATGTTGCTGCCGGCGCCCGGCTTGTTTTCGACCACGAACGATTGGCCCAGGGCTTCGGTGAGCTCCTTGGCCATGATGCGGGCGATCACGTCAGTGGTGCCGCCGGCGGAAAAGCCGACCACGATGCGGACAGGTTTGTCGGGGTAGGCAGCCTGGGCAGAACCCATTGCGAAAGCGCTGGCGGCGGTAGCCAGCAGCGTGGCGGCAACGCGCCGCAGACCAGGCTTTTGACCGGTAATCATAGAGTCTCCGTGCAGATACTGTCCATTAGATGGACGTTTTGAATTATTGGATGACGCATTTTGATCTATACACGAGCGAGGCATCAAGGTAGAGTCCACGCTACGGACTATGGTTTTCCCTTGACCGTTCCGCAATAACCCCCCAAGTTTTCAGAGAGTTGCATGCAAGACAGCGATGCCGCGGCCGCAGGCCCACGCACATTGCGGCGCGGATTGGCCGTTCTGGCCGCCCTACGGGACCAAGGGCCCGACGGGCTCAGCGTGACTGATATCGCCCGGCTCACGGGCATACAGCGTCCCACCATCTACCGGCTGCTGGCCGCCCTGCTCGATGCGGGCCTGGTGCTGCCTGTCACGGGCACCAAGAAATACCGTGCCCAGCTGGCGGTGGACCCCGACACCCGTTCCCGCGATCCGCGGGTGCGCCAATTGCTGCCCGTGCTGCGCCGACTGGCCGACCGGACCGGCGACGCGGTATTTCTGGTGGTGCGCGACGACGACGATTCCATCAGCCTGCACCGCGAAATCGGCAGCTACCCGGTGCAGATCCTGGCCACCTACGCCGGCAAGCGCCAGCCGCTGGGCGTGGGATCGGGCGGCATGGCGCTGTTGGCCGCCCTGCCCGACGACGTTGCCCGCGGCATCGTCGAGCGCAATTCCAGCCGGTTGGACGAATACGGCGGCATGACGCCGCAGGAAATGTTCCGCCTGATCGAAAACACCCGTGCACGCGGCTATTCGGTGGTGGGCAACCACGCCGTGCGCGGCGCGCTGGGCGTGGGCTGCGCGCTGCTCGATGCGCAAGGCGCGCCGCTGCTCGCAGTCAGCGTCACGGCCATCATCGACCGCATGCCGGCGCAGCGCCAGCGCGAAATCGCGGGGTGGATCAAGGGCGAACTGGCGCGGCTGGCCGTGCAGGCCTGACGCCTGCCTTGGACGGCGGCGCACCTTTGCTGATCCGACGGTCGGCCACTGGCCGGCCACGCTAGCCTGGCCGCCAGCGCTGAACCCCACAAAAAAAAGGGCGTCCGTGCCAGCACGGACGCCCTTTCTGTTTGCGCGGACCGTTCAGGTCGGCGCGCCGGTCTTGGGGTTCTGGATCTCGCGCAGCGGGATCGGCGCCTGGAAGCCGGCGGCTTCGAGCGAGCTGCGGATTTCCTGGTACAGGCCCCAGCGCAGGTCCCAGTACTTGCCCGCTTCGGCCCACACGCGCACGTTCACGACCACGCCGTTTTCCTTGTAGTCGACCACCTTCACCAACGGCTTCGGGTCCTTCAGCGCGTTGGCATTGGCATCGACGATGCCTTGCAGCTTGGCCAGCACGGCGTTCAGGTCGTCGCCATAGCGCACCGGCACGGGGATATCCAGGCGGCGCGTCTTGTTGCGGCTGTAGTTGGTGATGGTGGCATTCCAGACCGTGCTGTTGGGCAGGGTCAGGTGGATGCCGTCGACCTGGACGAGGCGCGTCAGGAACAGGCCGACTTCTTCGACCGTGCCCTCGGCACCCGTGCTCAAGCCCACGTATTCGCCCGCGCGCACCGGGCGCAGGATCAGCAGCATGATGCCGGCCGCGATGTTCTGCAGCGTGCCTTGCAGCGCCAGGCCGACGGCCAGGCCGGCGGCGCCCAGCACCGCGATCAGGCTGGCGGTCTGCACCCCGAAGCGCGCCAGCACCGCGATGAGCGTGAAGATGCGCACCGTCCAGACCACCGTGCTGTAGAACATGGGCACGATCGTCGGATCGATCTTGCTGGAACGCGTGGCGATGCGCCGTACCCAGCGGCCGAGCAGCGCCGACACCCACCAGCCGATCACCAGGATCAGCAAGGCCACCAGCAGATTGATGCCCAGGTCCACCAGCCTGGGGGCCCAGGCGTTGAATTCCTTCAAGGCGTCTTCCATTGTTATTGCTCCCTCTTGCAAAAAGACAGCCGAAAACTTTATCAGATGCGGCTTGCAGGCAGGGCAGGATGACGACGCCGGTGTGTCAAGCTTTGTAAGGATTCGATCCGCGCGTGGCGCCGGCGACCTTGCGGAAGTGGTTGTCCCAGGCCCGCTCGCGCGAAGGCGGCAACAGCGGATGTTCCGCACCCGCGGCGTCGGTGCGCAGCATGGCGCCCAGGCCGCTGCTGATGAGAAAGCCCGCTTCTTGTGCGGGCGCCACCCCGCAGCCGTCGGCCAGGCGCGTCAGCCCCAGGCTGCGGCCGCTGTCTGCATCCCAATACAGCACCTGTCCGCCCACCGGGCTGGATGTCGCCACCACCTTGCCGGCGGCGTCCACCGTCACCGACCCCACGTAGTTGCGCATGTCGCGAAGCGCCTGCGCGGGTCCGGCGAACAGTTCCAACGCGGCGCCGCGGCGGTGGCGGCCGACCAGCGCGGGGCGGTCGCCGGCCGGCCCCATGTACTGGCAGCCGAACCACACGCTGCCGTCGGCCGCCAGCGCCAGATGGCGGATCGACAGGCGGTGCAGCTCGGGCGCCAATTCGACCCGTTCGAGCAGGCGCCCGCTGGCCGCGTCGATATATGCCAGCGACGGGCGCATGGTGTCCAGGTTCAGTTCCAGCTTGCCGTAGTCGGGATGCGTCAGGATGCCGCCGTTGGCCACGCACAGCGTCTTGCCGTCAGGCATCAATACGACTTCGTGCGGGCCGATGCCGCCGCTGTCGAATTCGCCGACGCGGCGGTAGTGGCCGCCCGGCGTGGCATCGTAGAGGCCCAGCACGCCGCGGCCGCCATCGAAGTCATTCTCGGTGGCCGCCAGCAGCCGGGCCCCGTCGAAATAGGCGCCGTGGCCAAAGAAATGGCGGTCGTCGGGCAACGGCAGTTCCACCGGTGCGCGCTCGCCGCGCAGGTCGAAACCCAGCGCAAAAAAGCCCGGCTGGCGGCCGAACACCACGGCGCGTTCGCCGGCCGGATCGATGGCAAAGCTGTGGCCGCGCGCGGGCATCGGCAGCACGCGGTGGTCCTGGCCGGTGGCGTCCAGCACCACCGCTTCGTCGCGTCCGCCGCGTTGGCGCGCCGTGACGTAAAGCGCAGCGTCGCCCGGCGATGGCGCGGCCTGCGCGCCTCCCGGCCAAGCCAGGCCGGCACCGACCATGCCGGCCGCTGCAGCACTGAGTGTTCCACCGGATGTTCCACCCAGGGCCACGCTCAATCGCACGCCCAGGGCGCTTGCCGCCGCGCGCGCCAGGAAATCACGGCGAGTCGGCTGCGCGGACGGCTGGCCGCTCGCCCGCCCTGCCCCGCGTGCCGAGGAACGATCAGTCGCCATCGAGCGCGTTGAAGCCGATGGTGACACCCAGCGCGGGCGCCAGGTCCTGGTCGACGATGGCCTTGCCGTTCTTCAAGGTCAGCGCGGCCAGCTCCAGTTGCCGACGCCCGTCGGCGTCAGCCAATGCCGCGTCCAGCGGCGCGGGCACCTCGCGCAGCGTCGCCGCCGCGCTGGCCAATTCACCCAGCACCGATCCCGCCATCCATTCGCCACCCTTGGGCAGCACATAGCCGCCCGCGGTGTAGAACGCCGCCAGGCCGTCCAGGTTGGCGGCCAGCGTGCGCGTGGTCAGGCCGCTGCGCCAGAAGGCGGCGCGCTTGGGCCGCGCGTTGGCGGCTGAATCGCCCAGCACCGGCAGGATCTTCACGTCGCGCGCGAACTGCAAGCCCGTGGACAGCGCCTTCATCGCTTCGGCCGCCACTTCCTGCGGATCGCGGTAGAGGTCGTTGCCAGCCTGCGGCCGCGCGAACTGGCGACCGAAATCGCCCTGCGCGCTCCAGGCCTGGGCCACGTCCCGCGACATGGCGGCCACGTTGGCCGACACCGCCACGGCGTAGCCGCAGGCGTAAGGGAATGTCGGCGTGCCGGGCTGCGTGGCGCCCGCCTGCTTGAGCAGCGCGGGTTCGCCATACAGCACGTATTCCAGCGCCGGCAAACCTTGCACGGCCACGCTGCGGCCGGCCAGCGCGCCGGGCTTGAGCAACTCGGCGTCCTGCGCGGCGATCAACGCCTGCACCTGCTTGGGCATCACGCCACGGGTGTCCGGCCAGAACGCCAGGCGTTCAAAGCGGTTCGCCTGCACCAGCGGCCCGAAGCGCAGGAACTCGATGCGTGCCCACGCCTGCGCCAACCCGGCGAACGCGTCTTCGACGCGCTTGGCGCCCGCCGCGTCCGGCTTGCTGCACCAGGGGCCCAGCGCACCTTCCAGCGCGCCGGCGGCCTCGGCCATGGCGGCCACCGCTGGCCGGGCGTAGTCCTGCGCCAGGCGTTCGCCCAGGTCCGCAGGCAGTTCGGCGCGGACCGCCAGCGGCCAGGCCGACGTCCCGGCCAGCAACACCACGGCCAGTGCGGCCTTGGCTGGCAAGATCCGACGCACAACAAGGGATGCCATCACAGCGACTCCAGGAAACGAATGAGATCGGCGCGTTCTTCAGGCGTCATCGCCACGACGCGATCGCGCGCGGGCTGGCCCGCACCGCCGTGCCACAACACGGCTTCGAGCAGCGTGCGGGCGCGGCCGTCGTGCAGCCAGGTGGCGGTCGGGTTCACGGTCTTGGTCAGGCCGATGCCCCACAGCGGCGGCGTGCGCCATTCGCGGCCCGTGGCCTCGCCGTCGGCGACGCCGTCGGCCAGGTCGTCGCCCATGTCATGCACCAGCATGTCGGTGTAGGGCCAGATCAGCTGGAAGCGGTGTTCGGCCTGCTTGGCGTTGCGGCTGGTGACGTACTTGGGCACGTGGCAGGCCACGCAGTTGGCCTCGTAGAACAGCTTCTTGCCTGCCAGCACGCGGGCATCGTCGGCGTCGCGCCGCTGCGGCACGGCCAGGTTGGTGGAATAGACGGTGACGAAGTCCATCAGCTTGGCCGGCACTTCCTCGGGCCCGAAACGCGGCTGCGCGCCATGCGGCATCTTCAGGCACTGCGTCTGAGCCGGCGTACAGTCGCCGTAGTGGTTGGGGAACATGGGCGTGGACAGCCCCATGTCGTTGGAAAAGGCGGCAGCGCTCTGCTGTTCGACCGTGGGCTGGCCGGCCTTCAAATTGAAGCGGCCCAGCACCCGCGCGCCGGTGCGCACGTCGGTAACCCAGTTGGGCTTGCCCACGATACCGTCGCGCTTGTCTGCGCCGACGTTGGCCAGGATGTCCGATTCGTGGATGGATTCCAGCAGCCCCAGGCCGATCATCGGCGGCGCCAGGCGTGGCGAGATCTGCGTGTCTTTGCGCATGGGGCCGTAGCCCGGGTTTTCGATGCGATACACGGGCTGCATCAGCGTGGCGGTTTCGCCGCCATTGAGCGCGACGGTGACCGGCGTGTATTCGATCTCCATGCGGCCTTCGGCGGGCAGGCCCGCCACCGCGAAGTTCTGCAACTGCACGCCGTAGACCGGCTCGGGCAGCATAGCCAGTTCACCCGGCGCCAGCTTGGGATGGCCGCGGTCCGGGCCTTGCGGCACGGCCAGGCGCAGCAGCAATGCAACGGCATCGGGGCGTTCGAGGGGATCGAAACCCGGCACCGAGCCGCGCCCGTCCTTGGTGTGACAGGCCTGGCACGACCGCGCATTGAACAGCGGCCCCAGGCCATCGGACGCCTGCGTGGACGCGGGCGCCGAGACCCAGTCCTTGCGGAACAGGCCATTGCCGACCTGGAATTCCTGGCGGCGTTCGAAGCTCATGTTGGCCGACGGCTGCGAGAAGATGTCGGCGTTGATGAGCTTGTTGGTGGTGGTGGCGCCCGCCTGCATGGTCTCGAAGGTCTCGGCCTTGGAGAAGTCACGCGTGGGCGCGGTAATGGCGAGGACGCGTTTGAGGTCTTCGGCAGTCAGGTCATCGCGCCCGGCGGGCGCGGGGGGAGCGGCGGCGGCGCCGGCATGGGCCGACGCCGCCAGTACGGCGGCGAATACGAGCTTCACTTGAATACGGCGTCGGGTTTATCCAGGCTGTCGGAACCTTCGATGGCGACCTTGCCCAGGTCCAGCAACGTGATCACACGTTCCAGGCTGCGGGTCTGGTCGACCAGGCGGTCGATGGCGGCCTGCACCACGGCGTTGCCTTCCTTGTTGCCGTCCGCGATCATCTGGTCGTAGGTCTCGACCGTTTCGGCGCGTACCTTGAGCGCCTGCATGGCGGCCACGGTGGCGTCCAGCTTGGCGCGCACTTCGACGTCCAGCTTGGGATCGCGCGCCTTCACCAGTTCGGACAGGCTGGCGCCCTCCACGGTCTTGCCGTCGATGCGCGTGTACGAACCCAGGTAGACATTGCGGATGCCGATCTGGTCGTAGAAGTGCGAATTGTGGGTGTTGTCGGAGAAGCAGTCGTGCTCTTCTTCGGGATCGTGCAGCATCAGGCCCAGCTTCATGCGTTCGCCGGCCAGTTCGCCGTACGACAGGCTGCCCAGGCCGGTCAGCATCGCGATCAGGCCGGCCTTGGGGTCTTCTTCGACCGCCTTGCGCGCGGCGCCGTCCTTTTTCCAGTTGCCCACCATTTCTTCCAGGTCGGTCACCAGCAGGTCGGTGACAGCCTTCAGGAATTCGATGCGGCGTTCGCAGTGGCCGCCGGTGCACTGCTTGGGATCGAAATCGGTGTGCGGGCGGTTGCCGGCATGGCGCTCTTGCGGCGTGCCCTTGCGGTCGGCCGGCGCGGGGCCGGTGCCGTTCAGGTCCTGGCCCCACAGCAGGAATTCGATGGCGTGGTAGCCGGTGGCCACGTTGGCTTCGTTGCCGTCGGCTTCGTGCAGCACTTCGGACAGCAGTTGCGGCGTGATCTTGCTGACGTCGACGGTCTTGCCGCCCACCGAGATCTTGGAATTGGCGATGACGTTGACGGCGTAGTAGGCGTTCTCGTCGTTTTCGGTGCCGTAGGACGCATCGACGTAGTCGATCAGGCCTTCGTCCAGCGGCCAGGCGTTCACGCGGCCTTCCCAGTCGTCGACGATGGGGTTGCCGAAGCGGTACGCCTCGGTCTGCTGGTAGGGCACGCGCGCGGCCAGCCAGGCATCGCGGGCGGCCTTGAGCGTCTGCTCGCTGGGCTTGGCGACCAGGACATTGATGGCGTCGCGCAGCGTCTTGGCAGCGGTCAGCGAATCTTCGTAGCCGGCCAGCGCCAGGTCCGAATACGTGGTGACCACGGCCTTGGGCTGCACTGCGGCGTGCGCCGTTCCCCCGAACACCGCGGCCGCCAGCACCGCTCCCAACAACAACTTGCGCATCGACTTTCTCCCGTAACGCGAATGGGGTTCCGCCCCGCGGCGGCCCCATTCAACCTTGAATTTTGTGGATGCGAGTGTAAACAATTTTCGTTTGATGTTCAGCGAAAAGTCAGATACCTGACATTTCGCCGAATGAATCCGCCACGATTTTCCGGTCTTCAGACGAAAAAAAGCCCGGAATCCGGGCCCTGTCGCGCAGCCGGGGCCAGGCCTGGCCCCGGCGCGTCATCAGCGTTGCAGCGGCGCCTTGGCCGTTTCCTTGGCCGCCAGCACCGCGATGGCGGTGACCAGCAGCGCGGCGGCGACGTACAGCGAGATCGCCAGGGTGGAATTCCACGACTTGAACAGGCTGGCGATGATCAGCGGCGCAAAGCCCCCGCCCACGATGCCGGCCAGCGTGTAGGCCAGCGACGACCCCGCGTAGCGCACCCGGCCCGGGAACTGCTCGGTGATGAAGGCGGCCTGGGGGCCGTACATCATCGCGTGGATCAACAGGCCCACCACCACGGCGGCGCAGATGGCGACGGGATGCGCGGTGTCCATCAGCGTGAAGAAGACGAACGCCCACACGATCCCCAGCGCGGCGCCGGCCAGGTACACCGGACGACGTCCGATCTTGTCCGACAGGTGCCCGAACAGCGGCACGGCCAAGGCATTCAATGCCGCGCCCAGCATGGTCGCGGTCAGCGCCATGGGCCGCGACAGATGCAGCACCGTCGTCACGTAGGTCAGCGTGAACACCACCACCAGGGCATACAGCACGTCCGAGCCGATGCGCGAGCCGCCGGCCACCAGCAACTGGCGCCAGTGCTGGCCCAGCACGTCCTTGATGGGCGTGCTGGCGGTTTCGCGCTTTTGTTCCATCTCCAGGAACACCGGCGTTTCTTCCACGCCACGGCGCAGCCACAGGCCGAACAGCACCAGCGCCACGCTGGAAATGAACGGCACACGCCAGCCCCAGGCCTGGAATTCCTCGGGGCTGAGCCAGGCCGAGATCACGGCGATGAAGCCGGTGCCGATCAGCGTGCCGCACGACGGTCCGACCTGCGTGAACGAGGCGTTGCGGCCACGCTGGTTGGGTTTGCCGTGTTCCATCGACAGCAGCACCGCGCCGGCCCATTCGCCGCCCAGCGCCACGCCCTGGATGAAGCGCAAGGCCACCAGCGCCACCGGCGCCCAGACGCCCCAGCTGGCGTAGGTGGGCAGCATGCCCATCAGGCCGGTCGAGATGCCCATGATCACCAAGGTGGCGACCAGCACGAACTTGCGGCCCAGGCGATCGCCCAGGTGGCCGAACACGAAGCCGCCCAGCGGCCGCGAAACGTACCCGACCGCATAGGTCGAGAACGCCAGGATGGTGCCCGTCAGCGGATCGAACGACGGAAAGAAGATCGAATTGAAGACCAGCGCGGCCATCAGGTTGTAGATGGTGAAGTCGTACCACTCCAGCGTGGTGCCGACCGAGCTGGCCATCGCCAACCGTTTCATCTTGTCCGGCGAGGCCGCCGGGTGCGCGGTTGCCGGCGCATGCAGCGTGTTTTCAGCCATTGTGTTTCCCCATGTGTGGTGTGTGGATTGCGCCGCAGATCAGCGCAGGTCGGCGTCCGCCAGCTTCCAGCCCAGCGCGAGCAGCCAGGCGTCGGCGGCGCGTACGCCCAGCGCCGCAGATGCCTGCTCGGCCAGCGCTCGGGCCGCGTCGGCCGAGCTGGCCTCGACGACGAAGAGCGGGTCCAGGCGGCGGTTTTCGGTGGATTCACGCGGCAGCGGGCCGCTCAGGGCGGCGTCCGGTGCCAGCAGGTACGACTGCACGAAGCCGTCGGTCTTGGCCAGCGTGGCGCCTGCCTCGGCGGCGCGGTCGACCAACGCTGCGGCGTCGCCGCCGAACACCAGCGGCAACACCGCGATATAGCTGCCGCTGCCGAAGCCGGTCACGGCCTGCACGGCGCAGACGCGGCGCATTGGGTCGCGCATGCGGTCAAGATTGGTCACCGACCACGGCGTCTGGCGTTCGAACGCCGCGCGGTAGTCGGCGGTGGTGAAGGCGCCCAGCGATTCCGTGCGGTACAGGCCCAGGTACTTGCGTCCGCCCGACAGCGAGAAATAGCGCGCGCCCGACAGAAAGCCCGGGATGCGCACGCGCTCTTCGACGTGCTCACGGTCGTACCAGCGATTGAAATCGGTTTCGAATGCGGGATCGACGTCGCAGGCGACGAACAGCATCCCGTTGGGCGGCAGCGTGGAAGACGTGTTGGCTTGGCTCATGGCAAGAAGAAAATCCCTTCGGTTGCAGAAGGGGGTCATCTTCGGCCGACAGGCCTTTTCCAGCCAAACGAGTAATTTTTCGCGGCGGCAACAGAATTACTGAAAGCCCACTAAGGGATAACTCTATTGCGTCGAACCGAATTTAGGCGACGTGACCGACGCGGTGTACTGGTCGGATGCGCGGCTGGCCAGTTCGGCCACCAGGCGAATGGCATCGGACCCGGCGCCTTCCAGGTAGCTCACCACCAGCAATTGCGGCGGCACCGGCATGTCGCTGCGGATCACCTGCATCTCGCCGCGCGCCACGTATTCATAGATGGGCGGCAACGGCACCAGCGCACGGCCGAAACCGCTGCGCACCAGCCGCGCCAGCGCCGAGATCGAGCTGACGCAGTGCACCTTGCCCAGCGGAATGCCGGCCTCGCGAAACAGGTTTTTGAGCGCCTCGTGCGGTTGCGAGCCGGGGCTCATGGTCAGCACGGGTTCGCTCAGCAGCTGCTGCACCGTCAACGTTTCTTCGTCGCCCGCCGGCCCGACCCAGCCCATCTCCATCGGCAGGCACGGCGTGCTGATGACGCCGGTGTCCGTCAGCAGGTCAGTCTGGAAGGCGATGTCCAGCGTGCCTTCGCGCAGGCCGCGATGCAATGCGCGGGTGGTTTCGGAAGTCAGCTGCACCTCGATGCCCGGATAGGTGGACCGCAGGTTGGTCAGAAAGCCGATCAGCCAGGTGTGCACCACGGTTTCGATGGCGCCGATGCGCACCAGGCCGAACACGTCGTCGCCGGTGCGGCCCAGCGACAGGATCTGCTGGCGCAGTTCGAGCAGGCGTTCGCCGTAGTCCAGCAGGCGCGTGCCCACGGCCGTCAGCCGCAGCTCTTTGGCATCGCGTTCGAACAGCCGCGCGCCGATGTCCTCTTCGAGCGAGGCGATGCGGTTGGCCACTGCAGCCTGGGTGATGTGCAGGCGGTCGCTGGCGGCACGGAAACTGCCCAGGCGGGCGGACCACAGAAATGCTTCAACAAAACGGGTATTCATATCCGCGGCGCGCCTGGCGACGCGCCCCTTTTTCAGTACGCCAAGGCGGCAAGCCTTGATCCGCCCACATCCTACCGCCTGACGGCGCGCGCCCGCCACTGCCGCCCTGCCGCGGTGCCGATCATGCACCAATCTGGTTCACGACACGCCCCGACGCGGATCGCCTGCCCGCGCGGCCCCGGGAAACGGTGCCATGTTCACAAGTTGGCACGGGTCTTGCTTGTGTCCCTGGTATGCAAGCTTGTCTACAAGCGCCCATCCCGCCGACCAGGAGTTCCGCATGACCAACCGCCCCGCGCCCTTTGCCTTCAACGCCACCCGCCGCAAGCTGATGCAGGGCGCCGCGCTGGGAGCCGCCGCGTTGGCCGCGCCCGCGCTGGTGCGCGCGCAGTCCGGCCCGACCATCCGCATCGGCTACTGGCCGGTGGCTGCCGGGCTGCCGTTCTATGCCGCCATCGAAAAGGGCTACTTCAAGGAAGCCGGCCTGAATGTCGAAGCGTTGAAGTTCGCCGGCGCCCAGCAGGTCATGGAAGCCATGCTGGCCGGCCGCGCCGACGGCAGCGCCAATGGCACCGGTTCGGCCAACCTGGCCATCGGCGAGATCGCCTCGCCCGGCCTGTTCAAGATTTTTGCGTCCAATCCCAGCAACGCCAAGAACGTGCTGGACGAGTTCATTGTCGCGAAAGACAGTCCCATCCAATCCATCGCAGACCTCAAGGGGAAAAAGGTCGGTTCTGGACCCGGCATCCAGAATGCCACGCTGGCCAAAGCAGTGCTGGAGCGCGCCGGCGCAACCGGGGCAACCGTGGTCGAGTTGGCAATCAGCCAGCACGTCGCCGCGGTTGCCGCCGGCCAGTTGGACGCGTGCTACACGCTGGAACCCACGGGCACGGTCGGCCGCCTGAACGGCACCACCCGCGTGCTCGAAGCAGGAGTGATCGCCAAGTACGTGTTGGGCGATCCGATGGCGCCTTGGTTCGGCGGGTCGGCCTCGCTGACCACCGCGTTCCTGAAGAAGTATCCCGAGGAAAGCAAGAAATTCATCGCCGCGTACGCCCGCGGCATCGAGCTGATTCGCACCAAACCGGACGAGGCGCGCCCCTTCATGAAGGGTTACACCGCCATCGAAGGCCCCATGACCGAAGCCGTGCCGCTGGCCGCCTACACCCTGTACAACGAGTTCACCCCCGGCGACATCCAGTACTTCCAGAAGTTCTTCGACCTGTTCGCCGACAAGGGCATCTTCGCGCAGAAGGTCGACGTGGCCTCGATGCTGTACAAGGGCTGAGCCATGGATGCGATCAACGCCAACCGCACACCCGGCGCACCGGCCGCCGCCGTGGCGGCAAAGCCGGCCGCCACGGTGGCGCCCCCTGCCATCACTGGCGCGCCGACGTCCCGCCCGCCGCGCAAATGGACCGCCACGCGCCTGTTGCCGCTGATCGGCCCGCTGGCGCTGTTCGTGGTGTGGGACCTGGTGGTGCGGCTGCAACTGGTCAGCCCCGTGCTGCTGCCCACGCCGAGCGCCACGCTGGTGGCGCTGGCCAAGGGCATGGCGGGCGGCCCGCTGCTGGGCGATTTCCTGGCGTCCGTCAACCGCACGCTGCAGGCCTTCGTGATCGCCGGGGTGATCGGCGTGCCACTGGGCGTGCTGCTGGGCAGCAACGAAAAGGCCTATCGCAGCGTGGAATTCCTGGTGGACTTCTTTCGCTCGACGCCGTCGTCCGCGCTGATCCCGCTGTTCCTGATGATCTTCGGCGTGACCGACATGAACAAGATCGCCATCGCCGCCTTCGCGGCCGTGCTGGTGATCCTGTTCAACAGCGCCTATGGCGTCATCAATGCCCGCAAGCAACGCGTGATGGCGGCGCGGGTCATGGGCGCTTCGCGCTGGCAGATCTTCAAGGACGTGCTGATCTGGGAAAGCCTGCAGCCGACCTTCGTGGGCCTGCGCAGCGGCGTGTCGATGGCGCTGGTCATCGTGATCGTGGCCGAGATGTTCATCGGCGCCGACAGCGGGCTGGGCAACCGCATCATCAATGCCCAGCAGGTGCTGAACGTGCGCGAGATGTACGCGTCGATCCTGGCCGCAGGCGCTCTCGGCTATGTGCTGAACATTGTCTTCCTGGTGCTGGAAAAGCGCGTGGTCCACTGGAGCGGCCGATAACCATGTCCACTGTCATCAACCCCGTCATCGCCCCAGCCCCTGCGCCCGCCCCGTTCGAGCCGGGCCCGGCCGGCACGCACATCACGATCCGCGGCCTGACCAAGTACTTCGCCGGCTGGCCGCTGTACGAGAACTTCAACCTGGACATCCCCAAGGGCAAGATCGTCTCGGTGTTCGGCCCCAACGGCTGCGGCAAGTCCACGCTGATCAACATGATCGCGGGCCTGATTCCCATCGACGCCGGCGAGATCCTGTTCGACGGCAAGTCGCTGGCACAGACCAAGATCGGCTACGTCTTCCAGAACTACCGCGAAGCCATGTTCCCGTGGCTGCGCACCATCGACAACATCGCCTATCCGCTGCGGCTGGAAGGCCGCAGCAAGGCCGAGGTCGACGCGCGCGTCGAAGAACTGGTGGCGTCGTTCGACGTCAAGTTCGATCTCAAGCGCTATCCGTATGAACTGTCCGGCGGGCAGCAGCAAACCGCCTCGATCATGCGCGCGCTGGCGCCTGGCCCCGAAGTGCTGTTCCTGGACGAACCCTTTTCCGCGCTGGATTTCGAGATGACGCTGTTCATCCGCGAAAAGCTGCAGGAAGTCTTCATGCAGACCGGCACCACCATGCTGCTGGTGTCGCACGACCTGGAAGAAGCCGTGTACCTGGCCGACCAGGTGCTGCTGCTGACCAAGCGGCCCACCCGCGTGGCCGAAATCCTGAACTACGGCGACGCGCGTCCGCGCACCGTCGAGACCCTGTCCGAACCCGGCTTCATCGGCATGAAGAAACTGAGCCTGGAAATTTTCCAGCGCGAAGTGCGCCGCTAGGCCCTGCCATACCCGCCCTTTTCCGGAGAATCCGCCATGACCCAGGAAACCATCGATCAATACGTCCGCAGCGCACTGGCGCTGTCGGGCTATGCGCTGCGCGAGGCGGATACGGCCGACGTCGTGCAGCAGTTCTCGCGCATCCACGACATCGCCGCCACCTTCATCGACGAGGTCTTGCCGGTGGAATTGGAATCGGCATCGGTGTTCCGCCCGTGAACAGCGCCGTCCTGGAAATTGCGCGGCAGGTGCGCAGCGGCGAACGCAGCGCGACAGCGGTGCTGCAGGCCACGCTGGCCCGCGTGCGCGAGCTTGATCCGCAATACAACGGCTTCACTGCCGTCGTCGAGGCCCGCGCCCGCACCGAGGCCGCCGCCATCGACGCCCGCCGTGCACGCGGCGAGCCCCTGCCGCCCCTGGCCGGCGTGCCCTATGCCGTCAAGAACCTGTTCGACATTGCCGGCGAAACCACGCTGGCCGGCGGCCACGTCAACGCCGGCAACCCGCCCGCTTCGCGCGATGCCACACTGGTGACGCGCCTGCGCGACGCCGGCGCCGTGCTGGTGGGCGCGCTGAACATGGACGAGCACGCCTACGGCTTCACCACCGAAAACACCCACTACGGCGCCTGCCGCAATCCGCACGACGTCACCCGCATCGCGGGCGGCTCATCGGGTGGCAGCGCCGCCGCGGTGGCCGGCGGCCTGGTGCCGCTGACGCTGGGGTCGGACACCAACGGCTCGATTCGCGTGCCCGCGTCGCTGTGTGGCGTGTTCGGCCTGAAGCCCACCTTCGGCCGATTGGCGCGCACCGGGTCCTACCCCTTTGTCGGCAGCCTGGACCACCTGGGGCCCTTTGCCGCCGACGCTGCAGGCCTGGCCGCTGCCTACGACGCGCTGCAAGGCCCCGACCGCGACGACAACGCCTGCGCGCAACGCGCCGCGGAACCGACGCTGGCCGGGCTGGCGTCGGACCGGCCGCTGCGCGTGGCCGCGCTGGGCGGCTACTTCGCCCACTGGACCAGCCCCGAGGCCCGCCTGGCCGTCGACATCGCCGCCCGCGCGCTGGGCGCCGTCGATACCGTGGAACTGGCCGGCGCCGAGCAGGCCCGCGCCGCGGCCTTCATCATCACAGCGGCCGAAGGCGGCGCCCTGCATCGCCGCCGCCTCACCACACAATACGACGACTACGAACCGCATTCCCGCGCCCGCCTGGTAGCCGGCAGCCTCGTGCCCGCCGCCTGGGTGCAGCAGGCGCAGCGCATCCGCCAACGCGTGTACCGCGAAGCGCTGGCGCTGTTCGACCATTACGACGTGCTGATCGCCCCCGCCACGCCCGTGCCCGCCACCGTGATCGGCACCGACAGCCTGACGCTGGCTGGCCGGACGTTGCCCGCGCGCGCCAGCATGGGCCTGTTGACCCAGCCCATCTCGTGCCTGGGCTTGCCCGTGTGCGCCGCGCCGACGTGGCCTGGCGTCGGCCGCGACGCGCACCTGCCGCTGGGCGTGCAATTGATCGGCGCGCCGTGGCGCGAGGTCGACTGCCTGCTGGCCGCGCACCGGCTGGAGCGGGCCGGCGCGGCAGGCGTACGCACCGTCACGGCCGCCGTGGCCGCCACCCCGGCCGCGTCAGTAGCTGCGGCATAGATCCGCCCATCGACCGTCACCCCAGGCCCAGACATGGACTCCCCCTTCGCCGTCCTCGATACGCCCCGCAATCTGGCTGATGCCGCCTACGGCACGCTCAAGCGCGACATCCTGGATTTCAGGCTGGCGCCCGGCGACCGCTTCACCGAAACCGAAATCGCCGACCGCCTGCGCGTCAGCCGCACGCCGGTGCGCGAAGCCTTGTTCCGCCTGGAACGCGAGGGCTACCTGGAGGTACGCCAGCGCAACGGCTGGCTGGTCAAGCCGCTGGACTTCGATACGCTGGACCACTTCTATGAACTGCGCTGCGTGCTGGAAACAGCGGCGGTGCGCACCCTGTGTGCACCAGGCCAGATTCCCGATCCGCTACGCGCGCTGCAACCGCTGCTGGACACCTGGCTGGTGGATGCCGAAGACTATTCCCACGATGGCGATTGGTTGGCCAACCTGGACGAGCGCTTTCACATGGACCTGGTCGCCGCGGCCGGCAACCCCGAAATCGCGCGGGTGCATCGTGCGGCCACCGAGCGCATCCGCATCGTGCGGCAGCTGGACTTCACCCAGCCCGAACGCATCGCCCGCACCTATGCCGAACACGGCGCCATCCTGACCGCCATCCTGCAGCGCGATGCCGGGCAGGCGATCGCGCTGCTGCAAGCGCATATCGGCGACAGCCAGGCCGCCGTGCGCAAGATCACGCTGCATCGCATGTACGCCACGCGCCGCGCGCAGGCGGCTTAGGCGCGGCGGCATGGCAACCGACCCCGCGCAGCGAGCGGGCCTGCGCCCGCCGCCCGCGGCAGCATGTCGTTCAGCGCGGCCGCAACCAGCGGTCCAGCCGGCGCGTGACGAACGGAATGCACACGTACACCATTACCGGCGTCAGGGCGACGCTGGTGATCAGCGCACGCCAGAACACCGGCAGCACCGTGAGGTGTTCGCTGACCAGCAACGAGAACGCCAGCAGCACCGGAAAATACGCCAGCCAGATGCTGACCGCCTGCTTCCAGCGCGGCGGCGTGCTGCTGCTTTGCGTGCCGAACCAGGCGTCCATGCCGCTGACGCGGCGCGCATGGCTGGCGCGAACCAGGTTGGCGCCGCGTTCCAGCCACATGCGGCGCGGCAGCGATTTTTCCCAGCGCGTCAGGCTGGCCTCGTCGTTGAAACGCAGCACGATCTGGTACTGGTCGCCGCCTTCGGGCGGTTGCAGTACGCCCGACCCGAGAAAGCCGGGAAAACCGGCGGCGAGGATTTCGCCCTGGCGCATCCAGGACAGGAAATCGCCGTAGCGTTCGGGCGTGATGTGACGAGTGACCAGCATGGTGACCGGGGCGGAAACTGCGGAACTGGACATGGCGGAACTCCTGGGGCAGCGTACAGCGTGTTATGCAGTGTTTACCCTAGCAAGCCGCATGCCAGCCTTGCAGCGCAGCATCTGCCCCGCAGCAAGAGCGATATTGACCACCGCCGCAGAAATTGCGCACCGCAGCAGACACCATATTGGTGATTACCCTAAATAACGCACCATAACGGTGCATGATCAACCAGGAATTCGATGGACATCAATCTGCCCGACGTCGTCGCCGAGGTCACCGCCGCTTTCGCCCGCTATGAAACCGCCCTGGTCAACAACCAAGTCGACGTGCTGGACGAGCTGTTCTGGAACAGCCCCCATACCCTGCGCTATGGCGCCGGCGAAAACCTGTACGGCTACGACGCCATCCGCGCCTTTCGCGCCGGCCGTTCGCCGCAAGGGTTGGCGCGCCGCGTACTGCGCACGGCGATCACCACCTATGGCCGCGATTTCGCCACTGCCAACCTCGAATTCCAGCGCGACGGCAGCGACCGCATCGGCCGCCAGAGCCAGACCTGGATGCGCACGCCAGCGGGCTGGCGCGTGGTGTCGGCCCACGTCAGCCTGATGGCCGGGTAGGCAGGGCGGCAAGGCCTGACCCACATCAAGCCGCGCCATAACCTTATTGGCCCAATGGCATTGAGCCGTCATGAGGACAGGTCTACACTGGCCTTTCCCTAGTCCCCTGGAGCATCCGCCCCATGAGCACCTACAAGATCGCTGTCTTCGTCGGCAGCCTGCGCGCCGCGTCGATCAACCTGCGCCTGGCCCGTGCGCTGGAAAAACTGGTACCCGCGGACTTCAAGTTCGACTACGTCAGCCTGGGCGATGTGCCGCTGTACAACCAGGACAACGAGAACAACCTGCCCGCGCCCGCCGCCAAGCTCAAGCAGCAGATCCAGGACGCCCAGGGCATCCTGTTCGTGTCGCCCGAGCACAACCGCTCGTTGCCCGCCGCCGTCAAGAACGCGATCGACTGGGGCTCGCGTCCTTGGGGCCAGAATTCCTGGACCGGCAAGGCCGTGGGCATCGTGGGCACCTCGCCCAGCGCCGCCGGCACCGCGCTCATGCAGCAGCACCTGCGCAACATCCTGGCTGCCGAAGGCGCCGCGGCCCTGACCACGCCGGAAGTCTTCCTGCAGTACACCGATGGCCTGGTCGACGACCAGTACAACATTACCAACGAAGGCACGCGCAAGTTCCTGCAAGGCTGGATCGACCGCTACGTCGACTGGATCAAGAAGTTCAACGCCTGATCGCCGCCGTGGCCGGGTCCGGGGCGCCTCCCCGCCCGGCACCGATCGCCCGCTTACCTCCGGGCGATCAAGCCCCCCGATACGTCGGGGGGCTTTTTTATGCGCGCGGCTTATCCCCCTGAACTGTGGAGAAGCTTGAGGACAGGTGTGGGGCAGTCTCGAAAAATCGTGTGGGGCCAAGCACTTGCGACAGCCGATCAAACATTGCGCAATCGTCCATTTGGCTGATTTTTGGGCCACTTATCCACCGCCATGGGGATGAATACGGCCTCTTCAGACGTTGCCGCGCCGCCTCATGCCACGGTTGTGCATTTGTCCCAGCATTCTGTGGACAAGCATGAGGACAGACTGAGGGCAGGTACATATTTCCCTTGCGCATCAATGACCTGCAAGGGGTGGTCAAGAAAGGCCCAAATGGGCAGGGGATGGCACCATGTTGTCCCCGGGAAATGTGGATAAGGCTGAGGACAGCCTGCGGGCAGACGAAAAAATTCCTTTGCCAGCAAGACCTTGCGAGAGGCGGGCAATAAACGCTCAGGCCGGGGCCAAGTCCGCATCCGCGGACCGGCATCCCGACGGCAGCCCATGGCGGCCCAAGCTTGTCCCCATGGAATGTGGACAAACCTCTGAACAGCCGCATGACAAGCTGAAAAACGCCTTATCCGACAATCACTTGGAATGAGTGCTCACAAAATGAGCAGACGCCCGACAAGCCCGACCGCCTTCCGGGCATCCACGCGGACACGTCCCGCGATACAGCGTCCCGCCCGCGGCGCGATCGTCAGCCTTCGTTGCCTTCCAGGCGCATGCCGATCTTCAACCCGACCTGCCAGTGCGCCACCTTGCCGTCCTTGATGTGGCCGCGCACCTCGGTGACCTCGAACCAATCCAGGTTGCGCAGGGTTTCGGATGCGCGGGCGATGGCCTGGGTGATGGCGTCGTCGGTGGACTTGGTGGAAGACCCCACCAATTCGATCTGCTTGTAGACATGGTTCGACATAGCTCGTCTCCGTTGTAGAAGGGTGAGTCGCGAATCGTCGGCAGCGCGCGGGGTTCCGGCGCTTACGACCGGCAATCCATTCGAACACCCAGGATACCCGCTGGGCGCTAGAGTGGTGTTACGAGTTCCGACGTTCGCGGCCTCGGTCGCGGCCCAGCTCAGCCCGCTTCAAAGTCGCGCAAGCGCGCCTGCAGAAACTCGCGCAGGCGCTTGACCGTCGGCGACAGCAGCATGCGGTGCACGCACAGGAGGTACAGCGGCGAGGGCTAGCTGGCATAGTCGGGCAGCGCTTCGACCAGTCGGCCGGCGCGCAGGTCACCCAGCACGTCGTAGCGCGACTTGTAGGCCACGCCGTGTCCGGCCAACGCCCAGCGCCGCACCAGGTCACCGTCGTCGCCGACGCGGTCACCCTTGACCGGCACCACCTGGCTGGCGCCGCCGCGCTCGAACGTCCAGCGGTCGTGCAGCGATTCGCCCAGCACGAAGCACAGGCAGTTGTGGCGGCGCAGGTCGGCCGGCGCCTGCGGCATGCCATGGCGCGCGAAATACGCGGGCGATGCGCACACCACGCGGCGGTTGTGCTCGCCCAGCGGCAGCGCCACCAGGCTGGAATCGTTGGGCGTGCCGTAGCGCAGGGCAATATCGACCGGCTGCCGGTACAGGTCGGCCAACCGGTCGCTGATGCGCACCTGGAAGCTCACGCGCGGATGGCGCAGCTGGAATTCGTCCAGCCAGGGCAGCAGCACATTGCGGCCCAGGTCCGACGGAATCGACACCGACAAGGTGCCGGAAATCGCGGTCTTGTCGCGTGCCAGCGCATTCTGGCCTGCTTGCAAGGTCGACAGCGCGGCGCGGGCATATTCCAGGTAGCGCTCGCCGTCGCTGGTCAGGCGCAGGCTGCGCGTGGACCGCACGAACAACCGTGTTTCCAGCGTCAGTTCCAGCCGCTTGAGGGCCGCGCTGGCGACCGCGGGCGTCAGGTCCAGCTCGCGCGCCGCCGCCGAAAAACTGCCGTGATCCGCCGCCGCGACAAAGATCCGCAGGTCTTCAAACCGAAGCATGATGGGCTCATTTTCAAAAAATTATTGAAACTGAGTCCGATGCTAGCCGGTTTTTCATTGCCCGCGGACAGGTAATCATGGCCACACCCCCGAACCTGCAATGGAGTCCCCCATGAAGATCGAACTGAACGGCAAGAAGGCTCTGGTCACCGGATCGTCCGGCGGCATCGGCCTGGCCATCGCCGAGGGCCTGGCCGAGGCCGGTGCGCAAGTCGTGCTGCATGGCCGCAACGCCGACAAGCTCAAGCAGGCCGCCGACGCCATCGCGCGCCATTATCCCGCCGCGCAGATCAGCACCGTGCAGGCCGACATCGCCACCGCCGACGGCGCCGCCTCGATCTGCGCCGCGCATCCCGACATCGACATCCTGGTCAACAACGCCGGCTTCTTCGAACCCAAGTCGTTCACGGAAATCACCGACGACGACTGGCAGACCATGCTGGACACCAACGTCATGAGCGGCGTGCGCCTGTCTCGCTACTACCTGCCGCGCATGCTGGCCGCCAACTGGGGCCGCATTGTCTTCATTTCCAGCGAATCGGCGCTGCACATTCCCACCGAAATGATCCACTACGGCGTCAGCAAGACCGCGCTGCTGGCCGTGTCGCGCGGCCTGGCGGAACTGACCGCCGGCACTGGCGTCACCGTCAACGCGGTGCTGCCCGGCCCCACGCGCTCGGAAGGCGTGGCCGACTTCTTCGCCGAAATGGCCAAGGAACAGGGCGTGTCGCAAGACCAGATGGAACGCGACTTCATCGCCCAGCACCGCCCAAGCTCGCTGCTGCGCCGCCTGGCCACCGTGCAAGAAGCCGCCAACATGGTCGTGTACGCCTGCTCGAAACAGGCATCGGCCACCAACGGCGCCGCGCTGCGCGTCGATGGCGGCGTGGTCCGCACCATCGCCTGATCCCCCTTTTTCGAACCCTGACTCATCGAGCCCCCATGAAAGCCATCGCCTACTTCCAGAACCTGCCCGCCACCGATCCCCAATCGCTGCAGGACATCACCGCCGCCGATCCCGTGCCCGGCGACCACGACCTGCTGGTCGAGGTCAAGGCCATATCCGTCAACCCGGTGGACGTGAAGACCCGCGCCAACCGCAAGCCCAAGGACGGCCAGCCCGAAATCATCGGCTGGGACGCCGCCGGCATCGTGCGCGCCGTCGGCGCCAAGACCAGCCTGTTCAAGCCCGGCGACCGCGTCTGGTATGCCGGCGCCCTGA
The DNA here is from genome assembly GCF_000633435.1 of Achromobacter sp. DH1f. Taxonomy (NCBI): domain Bacteria; kingdom Pseudomonadati; phylum Pseudomonadota; class Betaproteobacteria; order Burkholderiales; family Alcaligenaceae; genus Achromobacter; species Achromobacter sp. DH1f. Next base: position 62,349 of record NZ_AYMF01000017.1, read on the forward strand.
CGCGCCCCGGCGCCAACAGCGAGCTGCACGTGGTGGACGAGCGCATCGTCGGCCGCATGCCGCAAAGCCTGGACTTCGCCCAGGCCGCCGCCCTGCCCCTGACCACCATCACCGCCTGGGAATTGCTGTTCGACCGCCTGCGCGTGCTGGACAACGCCGCCCCCAGCCAGGGCACCTTGCTGGTCATCGGCGCGGCGGGCGGCGTGGGTTCCATCCTGGTCCAGCTGGCCCGCCAACTGACCGGCCTGACCGTCATCGGCACCGCGTCGCGGCCCGAAACCCAGGCGTGGGTGCGCGAGCTGGGCGCCCACCATGTCATCGACCACAGCAAGCCGCTGACCGAAGAACTCAAGCGCATCGGCTATCCGCAAGTGAGCTTCATTGCCGGCCTGAACCAGACCGACAAGCACTTCGCGCAGATGGCCGAGGCCGTCGCCCCGCAAGGCAAGATCGCCCTGATCGATGACCCGGCGGCCATCGACGTGCGCCTGCTCAAGGGCAAGTCGGCCTCGCTGCACTGGGAATTCATGTTCGCGCGCCCGCTGCACGGCACGCCCGACCTGATCGCCCAGCACGAACTGCTGAACCAGGCCGCACGGCTGATCGACAACGGCACCCTGCGCACCACGCTGGGCGAGCACTACGGCAAGATCAACGCCGAAAACCTGCGCCGCGCACACGCCTTCATCGAAAGCGGCAAGGCCCAGGGCAAGGTGGTGCTGGAAGGCTTCTGACACCCACCCGCCCGTTTCAGAAACGAAGCGGGCGGGCCCTGAAAAAAATAGGACGGCTGTCTCGCATTGCCGTAAAGAAAGAGGTACAAACTCGACTGCGCGCGGCAGGCTTTCGGCATGTCGCCGCGTTTTCAGGAGTTTGCTCTGATCTGTCACCTATTCGGCCAAGCTGCGGAACCCATGCTCTGGGGCATGGTGGCGTTCGCCCTGCTGATGCTGCGGCTGGTCCCCCTGCAAGGGTGGAAAGCGGCCGCCGTCGCCGGGGTCACCGCCGGGCTGGTGTTCGACACCATCCAGTTCCGGGTCGGCCCGCCGCGCATGTGGGATTCGCTGGTGTTGGGGTCGGTGCTGGCCGCCCTGCTGGTGGCCGCCGTGCTGGAAGGGCTGTTCCTGCTGCTGCAGCGGGTACGCGCCCGCAGCCTGCGGTCCCGGACCTGACCCGCAGGGCAGGCGTTGCCTCGCCCGTCGGCGGCGTAGTTACATCCCGTTGACGCCGCTGCAAGCTTCTTCACAGAGCTTGATCAAATCCCGTTAAAAAAGGCTGGCCGCCGGCATCAGAATGCCGAATGTCCGGCCGCCCGACGGCCGTGGACTCCCTTCGGAGATCGCTCCATGAAAACCGCCCGAGCCGCCGTGCTCATGTCCCTGGCGGCCCTCTGCGCAGGCTGCGCCGACGGCACCGCCATCCCCACCGGCAACCGCTACGCGCCGTCGCTGGCGTCGTCGGTACGGCTGTATTCCGACCCGCCGCATGCGCCTTATGAAGTCGTGGGCCTGGTCAAGGCCGAAAGCTCGGCCGGCATCAGCGCGCAGGAATCGATGGAATACGCCATCGAGGAATTGAAGAAACAGGCCGCCAGCCTGGGGGCCAACGGCGTCCTGCTGACCGGCAACGGCGCACGCGTCACAGGCACCGACACCACCACGACCTACGACAAGCACAGCCGCCACGCCAGCAGCAGCGACGTCACCGCCCAATTCGTGGAAGGCCGCGCCATCGTCGTGAAATAGGCGGGATGCGGCGACGTGGTTGACGGCACGGGGCCGTTGGTCCGGGCCGTTGGTCCGGATCAACCACCCGCCCTGTTCGGCCAGGGCGCAGACCGCGCCGGGTCAGGCCTGGCCATCGCGCCTGGCGCGGGCATGGGGGTCGCTGATCTCGGCATCCAATTGAGCGATCAGCCAATCGAACCAGCCATTCTCGGTGCGCGCATACACCACCGCGGACGGGGTCTTGCCTTCGCGCCAGCCCGGCTGATGCGCATCCATCCAGGCGGACAGGCTCTTGTGCGGCGCCAGCAGGCCGGACAGCCACAACCACACGTATTCCGGCACATTGCGCCGAAAGCCCTTGGCGCTGGCGTAGATCGTCGGCTCAAGCGGCAGGTTGCCCGAGCGGGCCAGCTTGGCCTGGACCCGGCGCAGCGTCTCGGCCGCGGCCTGCAATTGTTCGGTGCTGAGCTTTTTCACGTAACGACTCCTGGACTGGTTTTGCCGGATTATCGCCGTAGCAGCGGGCGCTTGCCAGCGGACATTCACACCGGCCGGCAGATTCAACGGGGCGGTTGCAGCGCAAGCAGCAGCGTGGCGCTGAAACGCGCGCCCGGCTCCAGCACTTGCAGGCCTGTGCGGGTATCGCCCGCCGCCGCCAGATTGAAGGCGTCGGCCACGTTGGTCACAGGTTCGACGCACAGGAACGACGAGCCCGGCGCGGTGTACACCACCAGATGCGCGAAGGCCGGATCGGCGTGCAGCGCCAGTTCGTGTCCATCCGACCAATGCAGCGTGGCGCGCCCGCCCCATTGCGACAGATAGGTATCGCAGCCCGCGGCCGACCAGCCCAGCTCGCGCACATGGGTGGTCTGGCTGCCGGTGGGCAGGCCATCGGCATCCGCCGGCCAGTGGCGGCGCGCATGCAGCGCCACCCGCTCGGCCGTGAAATACGGATGAATGCCGCAGCCGAACGGCATGGGCGAATCGCCTTTGTTGATCATCAACAGCGTCAGCGACAGGCCGCGCGAATCCAGCCGATAACGCTGCACGCATTCAAATGCCCACGGCCAGCCCAGCACGCCCGCGGGCTGATCCAGCACCAGATCCACCGCATCGTCGGCCAGGTGGCGTACCTGCCAGGCCTGGTACAAGGCGCTGCCGTGAATGGCTTGTGGCCGTCCCGGCAACGACTGCAAAGTATGCCGCGCACCGTTGAAGGTGAACACGCCATCGTGCACCCGGTTGGAATACGGCGCCAGCGGATAGGACCCCGCGCGCGGCCACTTCGCGGGCGACCATTCGGATTCGGTCAACGGCACGATCCAGTCGTGCGCGTCGCTCGACAGGCGCGTCAGGCGCCCGCCGCCACCCGGCGCGAACTCGGCGCGATGGGGGCCAAAAGCAATCGTCACCCGCTCGCTGGCATCCAGCGGCGCGGCAAAAGGCAGGTCGGACATCGGGGGCTCCCGCGGCGCTGCAACGGCCGCGTGGCGCCATTGTGCATGTCCGGGTCTGACGGGGGCAAGCCGGGCGGGCCGACAGGCTGGCTGGCGGCTGATTGATGGCCTGTGTGTCTCTGCTTGCCTGCTTGACTGCCTGCCTGCCTGCCTGCTTGCCTGCTGGCGTGCCTGCCTGCCCGGTCAGGCCAACGCCTTGGCCTGGACAGGCGACTCGGGCAGGCAGCCCAATCCGCGCAAGGTCGCCTCCACGGCATCATCCAGCGGCGTCAGCGGTTCTGCGCCCAACAACTCAACCAGCCGCGCATTGTCCATGCGCAGCGGCTGGCGCCACAGATACCGCATTTCCATCAGCTCGCGCAGTGTCGGCACGAACGGCGCCGCCAGTCGCAGCAGCCACCACGGAAACGCGCGCACTCGCGGCCGAACGCCATGACGCCCTGCCACCCGTACGATCGCGGCCGACATCTGCGTGCCGTCCGCATCCCAATGCCCCGCCATATGAAATGCCGCGAACGGCGCCAAGGCGTCGCGGCGCGCCAATACCTGCACCAACGTGCGCGCCACGTCCGGCAGATAGCTCCATTGATGTCCCACGCCGCGCGCTCCCGGCGCCTGCACCACGGCCACCGGCCGCCCCGGTTTCACCAACCCTTGCGAGAACCAGTTGTTGCCGGCGCGCGGCCCGAAAAAATCGCCCGCCCGCAACACAATCACGCGCACGCCGCGGCCGCTGGCCACTTGCAGCCGATGTTCCAGCTCCACCCGGATCGCCCCCTTGCGGGTCTGTGGATGCTGCGGCGAGGTTTCCGTCAGCACCGGATACGCATCCGGCCCGTAGTTGTAGATCGTGCCCGGCAGCACGATGGTGGCGCCCTGCGCTTGCGCCACCGAGATCGTGTTGTCGATCATCGGCAGCACCAGCTCGCCCCAGCGGCGGTAGCCCGGCGGATTCACGGCATGCACGATCACGTCGCACCCCATCGCCGCCCGCGCTACGTCCTGCCGGTTCATCGCGTCGCCGCGCAGCCAGGTCATGCCGTCCTGCTGCGCCGTTTCCGTCGCCAGCCCTCGCGCCAGGGCGCGCACGCCCCAACCGGCGTCGCGCAACTGGCGCGCCGTTTCACCACCCACTCCGCCCGTGGCGCCCAACACCAGCGCCGTGCCCGGTGGCTGCGCCTGAATCATCGTTGCCATGCTCATGGTCTTGCTCCTGTCGTCCCATGGCAAGCATTCTGGCGCCGTGCCGCCAATAAATAAATTGCTGAACCTGACCGTGCAGCTATACATTTATGCATGACCAACAATATCGGCTGGGAACTCTACCGCAGCTTTCTGGCCGTCCTGGCCGAAGGCTCGCTGTCCGGCGCCGCACGCGCCCTGGGCATCACCCAGCCCACGGTGGGCCGCCACATCGCCGCCCTGGAAAGCGCCCTGGGCCAGGTGCTGTTCACCCGGTCGCAAACCGGCCTGCTCGCCACCGACGCCGCCCTGTCGCTGCGCGGCTACGCCGAAGCCATGCAAAGCAACGCCGCCGCGCTGGAACGCGCCGCGTCCGGCCACGGCCCAGGCATCACCGGCACGGTTCGCATCTCGGCCAGCGAAGTCATCGGCATCGAAGTGCTGCCGCCGGTCCTGGCGCAACTGCGGCGCGACCATCCCGGCCTGACCCTTGAACTGGCGCCCACCAACCGCGTGCAGAACCTGCTGCTGCGCGAAGCCGACATCGCAGTACGCATGGCCCCGCCCAAGCAGGAACAGCTGATCGCCCGCTCGGTCGGCGCCGTCGACATCGGCCTGTTCGCCCACAAAGACTACCTGCGCCGCCATGGCACCCCCACCCAGCCCACCGACCTGGCCAGCCACGCCCTGATCGGCTACGACGCGCTGACGCCCTTTCTGCGCGAAGCCGGCAAACGCTTCCCCATTCCCTGGCACCGCGACACCTTCGCCCTGCGCGCCGACAGCGACCTGGCGCAACTGGCGCTGATCCGCGCGGGTGCCGGCATCGGCGTCTGCCAGGCCGCCCTGGCCCGGCGCGACAAAGCCCTGGTGCGCGTCCTGCCGCGCCAGGCTGCCTTTCCCCTGGAAACGTGGATCACCATGCACGAAGACCTGCGCGCCAGCCCGCGCTGCAAAGTCGTGTTCGACGCGCTGGTCGCCTGCCTGCTGGCGCATACGGGCGCGGCATCGGCCTGACCGCGGGGGTCCCCGGGCACCCGCCGGTCTCTGCGGCCGCAAGACCGGAATGAGGCGAGTGGCAGTCGGCCCCCAAGGGCAGCAATATCGGACCAATGCGACATCACCGCCCAGCGAAATAGGACTGATCGGATATACTGTTTATTCATACAGTACTTAGACCGCACGGGAGGCCCGACCATGACCAGTCTGATCAACACCCCGCCCCCACGCAGCATCTGGCTCAGCGCCTTCCCGCGCCTGGCCGGCGTGAAAAACGGCGACTACCTGCCGCTGGGCCGCCTGCAAGAGGCCACCGGCCTGGAAAGCGGCCCCAAGCTGCGCGACGTCCTGGCCGCCGCTGAACGCGAAGGCCTGCTCCTGATCGATCGCGGCGCCACGCCCGCCAGCTACCGCGCCACCTATGCGCTCGAACGCCAGGTCACCCTGTTCGCGGCCGATTGAGCCACCGTGGCCACATCCGACGCCTCGACCGATAGAGTGCTAACGATCACTTGCAATGCTGTTACATCCGGGGAAATAGAATCCTCGGGAATGCAAGACAAGGAGAAGACCATGCAAGAAGAAACCACCAAGCCCGAACCCACCCGCCGCCGCTGGCCGTTCGGCTACGGCCAGGAAGCCAAGATCGGCTGTTGAATCCGCCCCCGGCGGACATGTCGTAGCACGCGCCTGGCATCCACAGCCGGGCCAACCTAATCCATCCTCACCCGCCGTTAGCGACTGAGCGGGTTGCTGGAACCTCAATGGCTTGCAGTGCCATTCCCTGTCCTGTTTGATACGCGCTTTCCTGAAGAAGGCCACGTAGGACGAGAACTCGTCCTATATGCGGGCGTTTTTGCTGTTTGAATGAGTGGATTTGAGTACCGTGCTTCCGTTGATTCAGAAAACGGAACAGTAGTGAAGCAGGAAGAACAGAAGCGACAGGCTCCAGCGTTGCTGTACCTCGCCCAGATCGAAACTGGCAGCGAGGATTTCTGGGCGACTTTGGTAGTCCTCACAGGGATGCGTATTCCATCTGGACATACACCCCTTGGTTGCAAGAGTGTATCCCACAGGCTACACTCAAAACAGGTCGTCTCGATCGCGTTCAGTACTGACCGTGGTGCGAGGTCATGAAGACCATCCGCACTACGTCGGCCTACGACAATTTTGAATCGACTCTAAAGGATCTCGCGATCCGCGCACGTATTCAGGCACGCATCCAACGCTTGGCTCAGGGCAACGCAGGAGATCATCGCCACTTGAAAAAAGGCGTTTCCGAGCTGCGGGTCGATGCCGGCCCGGGATATCGGGTTTATTACACAGAACGCAACCACGAAACGCTGGTCATCCTCTTGGTTGGAGGAGACAAATCCAGTCAACAACGGGATATTTCCTTGGCGTATGAGTTGGTCGATCTACTGTAGTACCTGCTCGACAGCGAGCCCCCAAGGCTAGACCGCTCCAAAAATGCAGGGAGCTGAAAACCATGAAATTGATCACTCGCGAATACGACATCGCCGAACGCCTCCGTACACCGGAAGAAATGGCACTCTACCTTGACGCCTGCATTGAAGAGAGTGACGGCGACGCCGCATTTATCGCCAAGGCCCTGGGCGATATCGCCCGGGCGAAGGGCATGACACAAGTCGCGAGAGATGCTGGTTTGTCCCGAGAAAGCCTGTACAAAGCGCTATCTGGCGACAGGGTTCCTGACTTTTCCACCATTCTGAAAGTCGCGCGCGCATTGGGCCTGCGACTGCACGCCAGCCCGGCCTGATCCCACTTCCAAAAAATTAGCCGTCAGGCTGCTATTCCCCCAAGTTGAATGCACGCTGGGGGGACATGCCGCAGGACTCCCCGTATCCGTCCTATAAACGAGTCCTTTCTCAGTCCTAGCGAACGGTTTTGCTTATTCTGTCTCTGTTGACGCAAAGAACGGAATAGAGCAATGAAGCAGAATGAACTGACGTACAGGCCACCCGGATCCAGCCCGGGAGGCCACATATCCTCGCTCGGCTCAGGGATGCCTGAGGCCGAAAGTGAACGTATGGACTGTTTGGCACGCATTGAAAAGCGCATGGGTGCCATCGACGACACCCTGCGCCGAATCGAAAAGCATCTCGACATGCCCGGTGCTGTCAGTGCGCCTCAAAAAGAGGTCAGCACCGTCCAGACCATTCTCGCAAGCATCGACGGGAAGCTGGATGTTGGACGCATCCGTGCATCAATCGAGAAGTCCCCCAGCGCCATCTACAAGGAGGTCGCCAGCATCATCGCTCTCATCGGGGCAATCTACTTCGGTCTGCAACACCTGCCAGAGAAGATCCTTGTGCCTATTCATTCGTATTTCTTCTCGCCACCGCCCTTAACCCCTGCGCAGACCTCGCCCATGCCCATGGACGCACAATAAACCTCGTGCAACGCGCCCTCCACATCCCCCGCCCCGGCCCGATACAATCACGGGCATGAATTCCGCAACACAACACTCCGCCGCCGACGCCCACGCGGGCCACACCCCCATGATGCAGCAATACCTCCGACTCAAGTCGGAGGCGGGTCCGTTGCTGCTGTTCTACCGCATGGGCGACTTCTATGAAATGTTCTATGAAGATGCCGAGCGCGGCGCGCGGCTGCTCAACCTGACGCTGACCAAGCGGGGCTCGTCCAACGGCACGCCCATCCCGATGGCCGGGCTGCCGGTGCACGCAATGGAGCAGTACCTGGCGCGGCTGGTAGCGGCAGGTGAATCCGTCGCCATCTGCGAACAGATCGGCGATCCGGCTACCTCCAAAGGTCCGGTCGAGCGCCGCATCGTGCGCATCGTCACGCCCGGCACGCTGACCGACGACGCGCTGCTGCCGGCCAAGGCCGATCGTGCGCTGGCCGCGGTGTTCGTGTCCGGCAACGCGCGCGCCCCGCGCGCCGGGCTGGCATGGCTGAACCTGGCCAGCGGCGACTTCCGCGTGACCGAATGCGCGCCGGCGCAGCTGGAGTCCGAGCTGCATCGCGTCGCCCCGGCCGAGATCGTCTGCGCCGACAGCGCGGAATTCGATTTCCCGTTCGAAGGCGCCCGGTCGCGCGTACCCGACTGGCATTTCGAAAGCGATGGCGCGCGTGCGCATCTGCTGGCGCACTTCAAGACCGACACGCTGGCCGGCTTCGACATCGAAGACATGCCCGCGGGCATCTGCGCGGCGGGCGCGCTGCTGCGCTACGCGGCCCGCACGCAATCGCAGGCGCTGGCGCACGTGCAGAGCCTGTCGGCCGAACGGCCCGGCCAGTTCGTGCTGCTGGACCCGGTGACGCGCCGCAACCTGGAATTGACGCAGACCCTGTCCGGCGAAGACGCGCCCACGCTGTTCTCGCTGCTGGATGGCTGCCGCACGCCGATGGGCAGCCGGTTGCTGCGCCGCTGGCTGCACCATCCGCTGCGTGAAAACGAGCAAGCCCACGCCCGCCAGCAAGCCATCTCGGCCCTCTTGGCCGGCCGCATGGATGTCGAGCAGACCTTCGGGTCTGCCGGCCTGCTGGAAGGCCTGCGCAGTGCGCTGAACGCGTTTCCCGACATCGAGCGTATCGCCGCGCGACTGGCGCTGCGCTCGGTGCGTCCGCGCGAACTGGCCAGCCTGCGCGATGCACTGCAGGCCCTGCCGGCGCTGCGCGACCTCGTCGAGCCCATGGGCGACTCGCCGCGCCTGGGCCAGCTGATCTCGCACCTGTCGGTCGACCCGGCGCTGGCCGCCCTGCTGGTGCGCGCCATCGCCGCCGAACCCGCGGTTGCCATCCGCGATGGCGGCGTGCTGGCCACGGGCTTCGATGCCGAACTCGATGAACTGCGCGGCCTGGCCGCCGATGGCGGCGACTTCCTGGTGCAGCTGGAAGCGCGCGAACGCGAACGCACCGGCATCAGCAACCTGCGCGTGGAATTCAACCGCGTGCACGGCTTCTACATCGAAGTCACCAAGGGCCAGACGGCCAAGGTGCCGGAAGACTACCGCCGCCGCCAGACGCTCAAGAACGCCGAACGCTACATCACCCCGGAACTCAAGACCTGGGAAGACAAGGTGCTGTCGGCGCAAGACCGCTCGCTCGCGCGCGAAAAATGGCTGTTCGAGCAATTGCTCGACGTGCTGGCCGAACACGTGCGGCCGCTATCCGACTGCGCCGGTGCGCTGGCCGAACTGGACACGCTGGCCGCCTTGGCCGAACACGCGCGCCGCCACGACTGGATCGCACCCGAACTGTCCGAGCAGGCCGACATCGACATCGACGCGGGCCGCCATCCCGTGGTGGAACATGCGATCGAACGCTTCACGCCCAACGGCTGCCGGCTGGACCCCGCGCGCCGCATGCTGCTGATCACCGGCCCGAACATGGGCGGTAAATCGACCTACATGCGGCAGGTGGCGCTGATCGTGCTGTTGGCGCGCATCGGCAGCTTCGTCCCCGCCGCCCGCGCCCGCATCGGCAAGATCGACCGCATCTTCACGCGCATCGGCGCCGCCGACGACCTGGCCGGCGGCCGCTCGACCTTCATGATGGAAATGACCGAAGCGGCCGCCATCCTGTCGGCCAGCACGCCCAACAGCCTGGTGCTGATGGACGAGATCGGCCGCGGCACGTCCACCTACGACGGCCTGGCGCTGGCCTGGGCGATTGCCTGCCGCCTGCTGGCGCACAACCGCGCCCTGACGCTTTTCGCCACCCACTACTTCGAACTGACGCGCCTGCCGGCCGAACAGCCCGCCTCGGCCAACGTGCACCTGGCCGCGGCCGAATCCGCTGGCGGCATCGTGTTCCTGCACGAAGTGCGCGAAGGCCCCGCCAGCCGCAGCTACGGGATTCAGGTGGCGCAGCGCGCGGGCGTGCCCGCCGCCGTGATCCGCCAGGCCACCCGCGAACTTGAACGCCTGGAAGCGCAAGGCGCACCCACGCCGCAGCTGGGCCTGTTCTCGGCCGCGGCCGATGCCGACGCGCAGGCCTACGCCGAAGCCGACCGCGCCGACGCCATCGAGGCCCTGGACACCCTGCGCGACGAACTCGCCGGCATCGACCCCGACAGCCTGACCCCGCGCGAAGCGCTGGACGCCCTCTATCGCCTGAAAAAGCACCTGCAATGAACCTCGATCATCCCCTGCCGCTGCTGGGCAACCAGAGCCCCAACGACTTCATGCGCCGCTACTGGCAGAAGAAGCCGCTCTTGATCCGCCAGGCCATTCCCGACTTCAAGCCGCCCGTCACCATCGCGGCCATCAAGAAGCTGGCCCGCCGCGACGATGTCGAGTCGCGCCTGATCTGGCGCGAGAACGGTGAATGGCAGATGGAAAGCGGCCCCTTCGCCCGCCTGCCGAAAGACAACGAAGGCGACTGGACCCTGCTGGTGCAAAGCGTGGACCTGCACAGCGACGCCGCGGCCGAATTGATGCAGCAGTTCCGCTTCATTCCCGATGCGCGCCTGGACGACGTGATGATCAGCATCGCCAGCCACGGCGGCGGCGTGGGCCCGCACTTCGACAGCTACGACGTCTTCCTGCTGCAGGCCGCCGGTGAACGCGAGTGGCGCTACGGCCGCCAGAAAGACCTGTCGCTGGAACCCGGCCTGCCGCTCAAAATCCTGAGCCGCTTCGAACCCGAGGCACAGGCCGTGCTCGCCCCCGGCGACATGCTGTACCTGCCGCCCCAGGCCGCGCACGACGGCATCGCCGCGGGCGACGGCTGCATGACCATCTCCATCGGTTTTCGCGCCCCCACGCAAGCCACGCTGGCCCGCGGCCTGCTGGAAGCCGCGGCCGACCAGGTCATGGCGCGCGTCGGCCTGCTGGGCGGACCTTACGGTGAACCGGCACTGCCCGGCCCCAAGCTGTCGGCCGTGTACCGCGACCCCGCCCAGGCCGCCGTCACGACGCCGGCCCAGGTGCCCGACGCGCTGGTCGAAGCGACCTTGGAAACCGTGCAGAAGCTGCGCTTTGACGACGCGCTGGCCTCGCGCTTTCTGGGCTGCTGGCTGACCGAGCCCAGCAACCTCAGCGTCTTCGACGCGCCCGAAGGCCTGGACGTGGACCTGGAAGAAGACTGGCCCACGGCCGGCAAGCTGGTGCTGGACCGCCGCAGCCGCATGCTCTACCGCGGCAAGCAGTTGTTCATCAACGGCGAAACCGCCATGACGCCGGCCTCGGCCGCGCTGTGCAAGCTGGCCGATGCGCGCAGCCTGGACTGCGCCGACCCCGCCTGCGCACGCCTGTCTGACGAAGCCCGCTCGTGCCTGGCCGATTGGCTGGATTCAGGGTGGATTCATTACGTGGCCTCGTAGTATCCAGACACCTATACGTATCTGTGTTGCACAGAACGCAATGAGGTCTGTGCGCCGGGTCACATAAGGAAAGACATCACACGTGGCAGAAAGGTTTGTTGCCGTTGGGATGCGACCTTTTTAATTTTCACACTCGCATGGCTTACGCCTTCCTGTAGCCTGGGTTCTGGTTTCCCCTGACGGGGTTTCAAGAGTCGTCATCTACAGGAGTCCAAAAATGATGAGCAAAACCTTGATTATTGCGTCGGTGCTGGCGGTGTCGCTCAGCGCCTGCAACAAGAAGGAAGATGCCCCGGCGCCCGCGAACAACCCCACTCCGGGCGCGAGCACCCCCGCGCCTTCCACCACCCCGCCGGCCACCTCGCCGGCTCCGGCCCCCACGCCCGGCACCACGCCTGGCGGCGGTTCGAACAGCCCGGGCGGCTCGACCACGCCCGCATCGTAATTAGAGAAGAACCCCCGCTCTAGGTACGACAAAGCCCCGGCAGCGATGCCGGGGCTTTTGTTTGGGCGACCGTTCAAGCCCGACCTGCCAAGCACGGTGCCTGTTAGCGCCAGGTGCCCCAGCGCAACACCGCCGCGTCCAATCGCCTCGCGATGTCGATCAGCTCGGCGCGTGTCTGCGGCCGCAGTGGGGGGAAGGGATGCCGCGGCGCCTCGCACGCGATCACGCCCCCCTCCTTCATCAGGGCCTTGGCGGCCAGCAAGCCTGCCTGGCGATTCTCGTGGTTGATCAACGGCAACCAGCGTTGATACCGCTCGAAAGCCAGGTCCGCATTGCCCTCTTGATGCGCCTCGATGATCGGCCGAATTCCGTCGGGAAAACCTCCGCCCGTCATCGAACCGGTCGCGCCGGCGGCCAGGTCAGCCAGCAACGTAATGGCCTCCTCGCCATCCCACGGCCCTTCCACGGCATCGCCGCCCAGACGGATCAGATCGCGCAGCTTGTTCGCGGCCCCCGGCGTTTCGATCTTGAAGTACGAAACCTGTTCGATTTCTCGGGCCATCCTGGCGAGCAATTCCGCGCTCAGCACGGTTCCGCTGGCGGGCGCGTCCTGAATCATGATGGGAATATCGATGGCATCCGACAGATGCGCGTAGAAAGACACAATCTGCGTTTCCGGCACCCGGAAGGTCGCACCATGGTACGGCGGCATGACCATCACCATCGCCGCCCCCATGGCCTGGGCCTCGATGCTGCGGCGCGCGCAGATAGCGGTGCTGTAGTGCGAGGTCGTCACAATGACCGGCACCCGGCCTGCCACGTGCTCAAGCACCGTCCGGGTGATGCGATCGCGTTCATCGTCGGCCAGCGAAAACTGCTCGGAAAAGTTGGCAAGAATGCACAGGCCGTCCACACCGGCATCGATCATGAAATCGACCGCCCGCTTCTGGCTGTGCAGATCCAGTTCGCCAGTCTCGGTGAAGGTCGTGGGCACGACCGGGAAAATGCCCTGGTAGCGCGGGACGCGCCGGGTAAGGTTAGGGATCATGGGGTGATATCGACAGGATGGTTGGAAGGGATGGCCGACGGCGATGCCGCCGGGCGCAAGGCGGCGCGCACCACGAAGGTCATGACCACGGCCAGCAACAGCATGGCCGCCAGGAAATACAGCCCGGCCGACAGGCTGCCGGTAGCATCCTTGATCATGCCGACGCCGTAGGGGCCCAGATAGCCGCCCAGGTTGGCCAGCGAGTTGATCATCGCGATGCCCACCGCCGCCCCGGCGCCGGTCAGGAACTCGCCAGGCAACGCCCAGACGACGGCCTGGATCGAGTAGATCGAAAACGCGGTCAGGCAGATGAACAGGAACTGCCAAGCCGGCGACTGCACCCACGCGCTCAACGCCATCGTCGCGGCGGCCACCGCCGACACGATCGCAATGTGCCAGTAGCGTTCGCCCTTGCGGTCCGAGTGGCGCGGCACCAGGCACAGGCCGACCACCGCGAACAGGTACGGCACGGCGGACAGGAAGCCGGTCGCTGCGTCACTGACGCCGAACTGCTTGATGATCGTCGGCAACCACAATGACAGGCCGTAGATGCTCAGCGGAAACGGCAGGAACAGCAGGGCCAGCAGCAACACGCGTTTGTCCTTGAGCGCTTTCAGCGGATTGCCATGCGGCTTGAGCCCATAGGCGGCCTTGTCCGCGGCCAATTCGCGTTCGATCCAGGCCCGGTCCGACGCCGGTAGCCAGGCGGCGCCCGCGGGCGAATCCGGCAGCAGCCGCAACGTGGGCAGGCAGAGCAGCACGGCCGGCAAGCCGCTGAGCACGAACAGCAGTTGCCAGTTGCTCATGCCGCCCCAACCTTGCGTGGACAGCACCAGGCCCGCGATCGGCCCGGTCACGATCAGGGCCACCGGCTGGGCCAGCACCAGCAGGCCGATGATGCGCGCGCGATGCCGCATCGGAAACCACTTGGTCAGAAAGTACAAGATGCCGGGATACAGCCCCGCTTCGGCCGCGCCCAGCAGGAAGCGCAGTAGGTAGAAGCTGGTCGCGCCGGCCGTCAGGGCCATGGCCATCGTGATCACGCCCCAGGTGAACAGGATGCGCGCGAACCAGCGGCGTGCACCGAAGCGCTCCAGCGCCAGGTTGCTGGGCACCTCGAACAGGAAGTACCCGACAAAGAACAGCCCTGCGCCCAAGCCATAGGCGGCGTCGCTGATGCCGACGGCCGCATTCATGTGCAGCTTGGCAAACCCCACGACCGACCGGTCGATGTAGGCCACCACGTAAATCAATGCCAGGAAGGGAATCAGGCGGCGCGTCAGCATGCGGATGATGCGCGCTTCATCAAGCGGATTGGCGTTCCGGTCGGGCGGGGATCCCGTGCTTGCGCGCACGGGGCTTCTGACTTCAGTCATGAGTCTGTCTCCATGGTTTTGGGAAAGATCGGGGGTCGTGTCGCCCCCGTGGGTGATCCCGGGCCTGTCAGCGCCAAAAGGCGCTTCGCACAGGCCCTAATGCGAGTGGCGCGGCACGGCGTGGCCCCGGCAGCCGACCAGGAAGTCCAGGTCGCAGCCTTCATCCGCTTGCAGCACGTGGTCGACATACAGCTTGCGATAGCCGCCTTCGGCAGGCGCTTGTTGCGGCCTGATGCCGGCCATGCGGCGCGCGTATTCGGCGTCGCCGATATCCAGATGCAGACGGCCGGTTTCGCAATCGAGTTCGATCCAGTCGCCGTCCCGCACGATCGCCAGCGGGCCGCCGGCAGCGGCCTCGGGCGCCACGTGCAGCACGACAGTGCCGTATGCGGTGCCGCTCATGCGGGCATCCGAGATACGCACCATGTCCTTGACGCCACGCCGCAGCAGCTTGGGCGGCAGCCCCATGTTGCCCACCTCGGCCATGCCCGGATAGCCACGGGGGCCGCAATGCTTGAGCACCAGCACCGAGTCTTCGTCCACGTCCAGCGACTCGTCGACGATGCGCGCCTTGTAGTGTTCGAGGTTTTCGAAGACCACCGCGCGCCCCCGGTGCCGCAGCAGGCGCGGCGTTGCCGCCGAGGGCTTGAGCACCGCGCCGCGCGGCGCCAGGTTGCCGCGCAGGATGCGAATGCTGCCGTCGGGCAGCAGCGGCTTGTCCAGCGGGCGTATCACCTCATCGTTGTAATGCGGCGCATCCTTGACGTTGTCCCACAGCGACTTGCCGTTTACCGTCAACGCCTGGGGATGCGGCAGGCGCCCGGCCTCGCCCAGGCGGCGCAGCACGGCGGGCAGACCGCCGGCGTAAAAGAACTCTTCCATCAGGAAGCGCCCCGAGGGCATCAGGTCGACGATCGTCGGCGTATCGCGGCCGACGGCGGTCCAATCTTCAAGCTCCAACGGCACGCCGATGCGGCCGGCGATGGCCTTCAGGTGAATGACGGCGTTGGTCGACCCACCTATCGCCGCGTTGGTGCGGATGGCGTTCTCGAAGGCCTCGCGGGTCAGCACCTTGGAGAGCGACAGCCCCTGCCTGGCCATCTCGACAATGCGAATGCCGGACATATGGGCCAACACATAGCGACGCGCATCCACCGCCGGTATCGCCGCGTTGTGCGGCAGCGATACGCCCAGCGCCTCGGCCATGCAGGCCATGGTCGAGGCCGTACCCATTGTGTTGCAAGTGCCGGCCGAACGCGACATGCCGGCTTCGGCCGACAGGAACTGGTGCAGGTCGATATCGCCGGCCTTGAGCGACTCGTGCAACTGCCAGACCGCCGTGCCCGACCCGATATCCTTGCCGTCCAGCTTGCCGTTGAGCATCGGCCCGCCTGACACCAGAATGGCCGGCACATCGCAACTGGCCGCGCCCATCAGCAAAGCGGGAGTGGTCTTGTCGCACCCTGCCAGCAGCACGACCGCATCGATGGGATTGCCGCGGATGGCCTCTTCCACGTCCATCGCAGCCAGGTTGCGCGTCAGCATCGCGGTCGGGCGAAGGTTGGATTCGCCGTTCGAGAACACCGGAAATTCCACCGGAAAGCCGCCTGCCTCGTAGACGCCGCGCTTGACGTGTTCGGCCAGCTTGCGAAAGTGGGCGTTGCAGGGCGTCAGTTCGGACCAGGTATTACAGATGCCGATGATCGGGCGGCCATCGAACTCGTGATTGGGAATGCCCTGGTTCTTCATCCAGCTGCGGTACATGAAGCCATTCTTGTCCGCCGTGCCGAACCAGGCCGTCGAACGCAACCTCGGGGTCGCGTTTGGCGCGGCTTCTTCGGCTTGGGCGTCATCGGCCGCGGGATCGGGATGGGATGCGGTGAGGTCCGCCATGCATGTCTCCAAGCGTTGTCGTTATGTCTGCGGGCCAGTGTAGGAAGATTGCTGCTACTCTTCTAATGAAGTCTTGGCCGGAAGCCATATCGATTCAGGCATCAGTGCTAACCCCTATCCCGCATGCATAACGCCGCCATCCGAGCCAGCCACACCCGACTGAAAACACGCCAATTGCTGCTGTTGGTGGCACTGGCCGACGAAGGCAGCATCCATCGCGCGGCCGACCGCCTGGCGATGACGCAGCCGGCGGCATCCAAATTGCTGCGCGAACTGGAAGACCTGCTCGACGCACCGTTATTCCTGCGCCTGGCGCGCGGCATCGAACCCACGCTTTACGGCCAGGCAATGATCCGCCATGCCCGTGCGGCGATCGGCAGCCTGGAACAGGCCCACACCGAAGTGCAGGCCCTGAAAACCGGACAGATGGGCAGCGTCGCCATCGGCGCCATCACCTCGCCCGGCGTGCGCCTGCTGCCGGCCGCCGTCGCGCTGGCCATGCAGCGCAGCCCGGGCCTGCGGATATCGGTGGAAATCGACAGCAGCAATGTCCTGCTGGAACGCCTGGCGCACGAGAGGCTGGACATCGTGGTCGGCCGACTATCGCCCGAACACGACAAGACGCAGCTGCGTTACGAGCCGCTGGCCGAAGAACCGGTCTGTGCGGCCGTGCGTGTGGGTCATCCCCTGGCCGGCGCAGCCGGCCTGACGCTGGAGCAGGCCGCCGCGTGGACGTGGCTGATCCCGCCTGCGGGCAGCGTGCTGCGCCATCGATTCGAATTGATGTTCCGCCGCGCCAGCCTGCCGCCGCCGGACAAGGTGGTGGAAACCGCCGCGCCCCTGTTCCTGACGCGCATGCTGGTGCAGTCCGACATGGTGGCTGTGCTGACGCTGGACGTTGCCCAGCACTATGCCCGCTATGGCATGCTCGAGACCCTGCCGCTGGATCTGCCCTGCCACATGGACGACTTCGGCATCATCACGCCGACCGACCGGCTGGCCACGCCCGCCACGGAACGGGTGTTGGAAGCGCTGCGCGAGACGGGCCGCGCCGTCTATCGGACGCCCTCGGCCGATGCCGAGCCGTCCATAGAACGTTGAGCCGCCACGCAGGCCAAAAAAAATCCACCCCATCGGGGTGGATCTTGCAAGACTGAGTCCGAGATTCAAGGCCCACGCAGGGGCCTTTGAACCGGGCGGGCGCTAGCTCAGCGCCCGCGGTCGGCATCACATCTTGTCTTTCAGCACGCTCAAGAGACGCTGGGCAGTGGCGCTGCTGTCGCGTTCGCCCTTGGCATCGAGCACCGTCACGTTGGTCTGGTCGCCGCTGGCGGTCAGATGGATGCGGTACTGCGGCGCTTCGGCCTTCTTGTCGCCTGAGAACATGCGGCTGAAGAAGCCCGGCTGGTCGATCTTCTCGCCCGTGTCGGTGTCGAAGTAGCGCACGAAGTAGTCGCCGGCCGAACGGTCGCGATCGTCCACGGCGAAGCCGCCGCCGTCCAGCGCGACGCCGACACGACGCCATGCGCGGTCGAACGATTCGTTGACGATCAGCAGCGCGCCCTGGGAGCGGACGTCCTGTTGCACCGCCGGCTTTTGCGGCGCGGCTTCAGCCTGCTGCACCAGCTTGCGGGCGTTGTCGACGTCAGAGCCCAGGTAGACCATCATGCGCGCCAGCATGGCGGCGTTCAGGCCCGGGTCTTCCTTGCCGTTCTGCCACTGCACTTGCGAGCCGTCGCCGCCAACGCGCTTTTCGAGCATCTGGCGGTGGCTGACGTAGACTTCGGTGTGGCCGTTGACGCGTTCGACGCGGGTGCGGAATTTCTCGCGCTCGCCGCTATCCCAGGCCGATTCCAGCACCGCGCCCAACGCTTGGCGCAGCCAGCTTTCCGGGATCTTGGCGCGGTTTTCCGCCCAGTCGGTTTCGATCAGGCCGGCGCCAGGGTTGTTGCTGGCCACGGTGAAACCATTTTCGGTCCAGAAGTCGACCAGACGCGGGAAGACATCTTCGGGGGCACGGTCGACGACCAGCCAACGCAGGTCGCCGTCGCGCTCGACACGCATGTCCTGGCGGCCGGGCAGCACGTTGCTGGCCTTGGGGCTGGTGGCTTGCGCCTGGCCCTGTTGCTGGAACTGCGAGTACGTCGTCGAGCCGGAAGCGGGCGCGCGGTAGCGCGGATCGCTGGCGGCCTGGGTCAGGTCAGGCGGAATGCTCAAAGGCTCTCCACGCTGAGTGACGGCGCTCTTGTAGTTGACGGATTCTTCATTGCCCAGGAATTGGTTGACCTCGCTGCAGCCGGCCAACAACACCAGAGACATCAATGCCGACAGACCGGCATGACGCTTGTTCATACGTATCCTCACGATATTTAGAGCAGACCCGTTTCCTGGAGCACACGACGCACCGATTCATGGTGCTGCGCCCCCAGTTCAACCAGCGGAAGCCGGTAGCCCAGTGCGGTGCGGCCCATTTCGGCCAACGCCCACTTGACGGGGATAGGATTGGCTTCAACGAACAAAGCCTTGTTCAGACGAGCCAAATGCGCATTTAGTTCACGCACCTTGGGCACATTGCCCGCGAGCGCGGCCGCGCACAGATCGCGCATGAGCTTGGGCGCGACGTTGGCGGTAACGGAGATATTGCCGCGAGCGCCCAGCAGGATCAGGGCGGCGGCGGTGGGGTCATCGCCGCTGAAGACCTGGAAGCTGGCAGGCGCTTCGCGCAGCAGCAGGCCGCCGCGGGCGATGTCCCCGGTGGCGTCCTTGATGCCGATGATGCCCGGCACCTGAGCCAGGCGCAGAACCGTTTCGTTGCTCATGTCGGCAACGGTGCGGCCCGGCACGTTGTACAGGATGGTGGGCAGGTCCACCGCTTCCGCGATGGTGCGGAAGTGGCGGTACAGGCCTTCTTGCGAGGGCTTGTTGTAGTACGGAACCACGGACAGGCCGGCCTGCGCGCCCACCGCCTTGGCGTGACGGGTCAGGTGGATGGCTTCGTCGGTGGAGTTGGCGCCCACGCCGGCGATGACCGGGATGCGGCCCGCGGCATGTTCAACCGCCACGCGGATGAGTTCCGCGTGTTCTTCCATGGAAACCGTCGGCGACTCCCCGGTGGTGCCCACCACCACGAGCGCGTCGGTACCTTCCTGGATATGCCAGTCGATCAACGACCGGTAGGCAGCGTAGTCAAGGCTGCCGTCGGGCTGCATCGGGGTGACGAGGGCCACCATGCTGCCCTGGAAATTAACGCCTGCGGCGGTTGCAGGGGATGCCATAAATGAAGGGCTCCAACGCCCCATGGCGGGATGCCTCAGGGCCAGAATCAATGAAACCGCTGAGTTTAACGGATATTGGCCGAATTCCTACAGAAACCACTGAACGATTGTCGTTCCTAACGCCAGGATCGGACGCATCAATATCCAGAGCACATCGGTGACCAGCAGGACGATCACGATGACCAGGCCATACGGCTCGATTTTCGAGTATTGCCAGGCCAGCCGGTTGGGCAGCAGGCTGAAAACGATGCGTCCCCCATCGAGCGGCGGGATGGGCAGCAGGTTCAGCGCCATCAGCACCAGGTTGACCTGGACGCCGGCCATGGCCATTTCGTACCAGAAGGTTTCCTGCATGCCCGATTCCAGGAACAGGCGCAGCGAAAACACCCACAGGATGGCCATGAGCAGGTTGGCGGCCGGGCCGGCCAGCGCCACCCACAGCATGTCTTTCTTGGGCCGGCGCAGGCGGCCGAAATCCACCGGCACGGGCTTGGCCCAGCCGAACAGCATGGCCGAACCGCCCATGAGCTTGGACATCAGCAGGATCACGGCCGGCACCAGCAACGTGCCGATGGGATCGATGTGGCGCGCCGGGTTCAGGCTGACGCGGCCGGCCTGATAGGCGGTGGGGTCGCCCAGCATGCGCGCGACATAGCCGTGGGCGGCCTCATGCAGCGTGATGGCAAAGATGACCGGTATCGCGTAGACCGCGATGGTTTGGATGAAGTCGTTCATGGCGAACCGGATTGTAGAGGAGCCGCATGACGATATGCACCGCATGGGGCACATCGCAGCGTGCGCGCCGGACGCCTGTGCGCCCGGCGGTGGAGCATGACGGGCGGATTCAGGCCAGGCCCAGCGTGGCCGGATCGCCGCGGCCCACGCGCACCACGACCGGCTCTTCGCTGGTGAGGTCGATGACGGTGGTGGGCGAATGCGGGCAGGCGCCGGCATCGATGATGGCGGCCAGTTGATGATCGTAGCGTTCGCGGATGGCTTCGGCGTCGTTCAGCGCTTCGGTCTCGTCCTTGGGGATGAGCGTGGTGGAAAGGAGCGGCGCCCCCACCTGTTCGAGCAGCCCCAGCATGACCGCGTGATCGGGCACGCGGATGCCGATGGTCTTGCGCGACGGATGCGACACGCGGCGCGGCACTTCCTTGGTGGCTTCGAGGATGAAGGTCCAGGGGCCGGGCGTGGCGACCTTGAGCAGGCGGTACTGGCGGTTGTCGACGCGGGCGAAATGGCCGATTTCAGCCAGGTCGCGGCACAGCAGCGTGAGGTGATGGCGTTCGTCCAGGCCACGCAGGCGGCGCAGGCCGTCGGCGGCGTTCTTGTCGTCCAGGCGCGCGACCACCGCATAGCTGGAGTCGGTGGGCACCGCCACCAGGCCCCCGTCGTTCAGCCATTGGGCGGCCTGCTTGAGCAGGCGCGGTTGGGGATTCGCGGGGTGGATATCTAAATGAAGGGCCATGGGATTATCCTAACACTCTTGAAGGCCGCCCTGCCAACGGCGGCGAAGCAACACATGGCGGCCCAGCCGGCCCGCCCGGAGACACAGTATGCGCCTTGATGATTCCCGCGAAAGCGACAATGTGGAAGACCGCCGCGCCAGCGGCCCGCGCATCGGCGGACGCGGCACCATCGGCATCGGCACCATCGTGCTGGCGCTGGTGGCCATGTATTTCGGCGTCGACCCCAGCGTGGTGCTGCAGATGGCCGAAGGCCCGCCGACGCAGCAGCAGGCGCCCGCCACCAAGCCGCCCGCCAACGACCCGCAAGCCCGGTTCGTGTCCAAGGTGCTGGGCGAAACCGAAGACACCTGGAGCGCCATTTTTCAGAAAGATCTGAACCGCCAGTACGTGGCACCCAAGCTGGTGCTGTTTCGCGGCGCCACGCCCACGGCCTGCGGCACGGGGCAGGCGGCGATGGGCCCGTTCTACTGCCCGGCCGACAGCAAGGTGTATATCGACCTGGCGTTCTTCGACGAATTGCAGAACCGCTTCAAAGCGCCCGGCGACTTCGCGCAGGCCTACGTGATTGCCCACGAGGTCGGCCATCACGTGCAGCATCTGCTGGGTATCTCGGACCAGGTCGACAACCTGCGCCGCCGCAATCCGTCGCAGGCCAACGCCCTGTCGGTCCGGCTGGAGCTGCAGGCCGATTGCTTTGCGGGGCTGTGGGCGCAGCGCGCCAATGCGGCGCGCAACATCCTGGAAGGCGGCGATGTCGAAGAAGCGCTGGCCGCGGCCACCGCCATCGGCGACGACCGGCTGCAAAAGCAGAGCCAGGGCTATGTGGTGCCGGACGCCTTCACGCACGGCTCGTCGGCCCAGCGGGTGCGTTGGTTCAAGCGCGGCCTGGACAGCGGCAGCCTGAAGCAATGCGACACCTTCGCCGCCAGTTCGCTGTAGCCGGACGCGGGGCCGCCAATCCCGATAGCCGGCGGCCCGACCGCGCCAGGCCCGGCGCCGCAGGCTGACGTTGCCCAGCCAAGGCGCCGTTTTTTGCCTGTATATCCATACAGCCGCAAGACCGGCACCGTCTTCATCTTGTAAGATTACGCCCCGCGCAGTTCCCGCTGCGCGGACCAGCTCCCGAAAGGGGGCTTTTCCCATTGGGCCGGACGCTTTATCGACTGCAGACAGCCTGACCGGGAAAAATCCGCCCCCCCTCGCGCTGCCGCGCGCCCGCCACTGCCACGCGGCGACGCGAACCGCGCGACGCATTTCCAGACACTAGATCCGTTTCCATGGCCAACAAGTTCGAACCGCTAATCACCGTTGATGAGGTGCAAGAGATCCTTGCCGAGCCCAAGGAAACCATCAAGCAGATCACCTGGGTGCCCAAGCCGGGCGGCGGCAGCATCCAATGGATGGAATTCGCCAGCCCCTGCCGCATCAAGGGCGAAGTGCGCGACGACGTGATCTTTCGCGCCACCTACCGCGGCGCCCGCACGGTGGTGCACGGCCAGGCCACCATCTTCCTGACCGAAGCATTCTGTGCCAGCCTCTTCGTGGGTCCGCACCGCGTGTTCGGCGTGGACACGGACGACTCGTTCCACACCAGCCTGGTGGGCGAAGGCCGGCCGCACTACCGCAAGCCGCTGGCGGACCGCAGCCATGAACATATCTGGGTGAACGAGGGCGAAGGCTATGCCGAGCCCATCGTTCCCGCCCTGCACACGATCGGCGAGTTGATGCAGTATTTCCTGCCCCGGGCCAACCTGACCCTGACCGGCGGATTCGCGCATCCCCTCAAAGGCCGACAAATCGAACTGATCCTATGAGCAATTTCCTGGAAGCCTCCGGCTGGACCGTCCTGCCGGCGGGCGAGCATGCCATCCGTGCCATCTCGCCGATGACGCTCGGCCTGGACGGCCAGCACGCCGCGTTCTTCATCGCGCATCCGGACGATGCCACGTTCTATCTCACCGATGCCTGTGAGACCGCGATGCACGCATCCAGCTACGGCATCGAGCTGGCCGCCAAGCGCATCGACATCCTGAACGAGACGCCAGGCGTGAGCCTGGCGCATTTCGACAAGTCGGGCGCCATCGTGGCCTCGGGCCCCAACGAGCAGTTGCAGGAAGCGTTGTGGGATGCGGTGAAATTGGCCATGGCCCTGTCGTTCCAGTGCGCCAAGTGGATGCCCCGCTTCAGCCAGCTGCGTTTTCGCGCACAGGTCGGCCGCGCCTTGGCGGCGGGGGTGGGCGTGAACCGGATGGTCAAGGGCGCGCGCGCCAAGGGCAGCAGCGGTCACACCGCCGACTTCGCTTTCGCGGTGCGCGCTGCCGGCAGCACGGCGTTGACCTACATCGAACCGATCGCGCTGAAGGCCGGCAAGAAAATGGACTGGACGCAGGTCTACCAGACCCACGGCAAGATGTCGGACGTGAAAATGGCGGATGCGCGCAACTCGCGCATGGTGATTCTGGAAGACGGCGCGTCGGCCGAGGAATTCAAGAAGGCCGTGACCATCCTGGAACAGTCGGCCACCGTGCAGACCCTGGCCAAGACGCGCGACTGGCAGGCCGTGTTCGCCGACTAGGCGGACGACGCAAGACCGCTGCCGGCGCCAAGCGGCCCGGCGGCGATGCAGACCCGAATTTTCAGCCTGACGCTCAGGTTGGCAATGCTCAGGCTGGCATGTTGGTCAGGCCGTCGACGATCTCGCGGCCGTGCAGGATGGCGGCATGCACCGCTTCGCGCGGACTGAAGACAAAACCGCCTTCGGCGAACCGTGGCACGGGGTATTCGTCGCCGCCTTCGCGGACCGCGCCCGCCTGGACCACCATGACCGATGCGATGAAGACAGGGCCGCTGGGCAACGCTTGAACCTCAGCGCCAGCGCCCCGGGACACTTTGGCCGTCAGCCGGTATCCCTTGTAGATCAAATTGTTCTGATGCACTTCGGATGCCCTCTTTCTGCGAGCCAGCATACCCCGGCTGTTCATGACAGTTCGGATATGTTTTGTAACCCGGGCATCTACTGGAAACATTGTTGCATTGCAGAAGTTGCGTCCCCGTTTCTGTGGCTCGGGCCCCGAGACCGACCCGCGGCGCCGATCTGCAAGCAGGGCGCGGCTGACAGCCAGATGAAGCCGGCGGCCGATGGCCGCCGGGCTGATCCGTCCCGGGGATTTCCCTAAAGCTGTTGCGAAAGCGCACTATTCACCGCGTTTCCGGGCGATTTCGGACCGATTTCGGGGACTGTCGCGAGGCAATCAAACGGCGTTCATGCCCGTCGCAGCCAGATAATCGGGCAAGGTCCAGCCCCGCCCCAGCAGGAACATGCGGGTATGCAGATCGGCCAGTACCGTGGGCGCCACCGTTCGGCCCAAATAGGCCAGGCGCTTGCGCCGCAGGTCGGCGTAGCCCAGCTCATAGTCCCGGGCCAGGCCCAGCCACAGGCGGTGCGCGGCAGGCGACTGGCGCGCGCCGCTCATGATGCACAGGCCCGCATCCAGGCCCCAGCGATAGACGGCGGTGGCCAACCCCATGCCCTGGTAGGGCGCGGCGTACTTCGAGTGCGGGGCGCGCACATAGGGGTCGGCGCGCCGCCCCACTTCGATCAAGCGGTTGAACACCGTATAGCCCGCCAGCCGGCCGCGCCGCACGTCCACCACGTACACGTAGTACTCGCCATCGGCTTCGCGATGGCGAAGCACAAGGCCAGGGATGTCGGTACGGACCTCCTGCAATCCGTGCAAGCGATCCGAAGGACGATTCATACGGTCGTAGATGGCATCGAGTTCCTTGTCCACCTCTTGCGGGGCATGGTTGACGTCGATGCGCAGTTCCGTCGCGACAGGCAAGGCGCGAGGAAAAGCGTGCAGGGCCAGCGTAAGCAAGGCCACCTCCTGTACAGGGCAAATGCCCGATGAAAAAACCCGTGTTTGTGCCGCCCGCCGACGCGGGCGGCAAGGTGTTGAAGTGTCCTAGGCTGCCGCCGGATTGCCCGGACGCGCCCAGTCGGCCATGTCCCCGGACGCAGGGTCCGGCATGCCGAAGAACGCGGGGAACTGGCGCGCGCCCTTGCGCGTGACCGACAGGGCGCGCGAGTCCAGGTCCTTGTCGACCCAGCCGCGTTGCAGCAGCGCATCGAGCAGCGCCGCACCGAGCGCGCCGCCCAGGTGCGAGCGGCGCTCGCTCCAGTCCAGGCAGGCGCACGCAAAGCGGCGGCGGCGCTGGCGCGCCTGGGCTACGTCGACACCCACCTGCGCCAGCGAGGCCTCGCCCAATGGCGTCAGCGCGTAGTCGCGGCCGTCGGCCGCCAGCCATTGGCGCGCCAGCATCGCATCGTGGATGCGCACGGCCAACGTGCCCGCCATGTGGTCGTAGCACGTGCGCGCATCGCGCAGCGCCGACGGCGTGTTGGGCTTGAAGGGCGTGCGTTCGGCGCCCGCCACGACCAGCAACGCTTCAAGCGCCTGGCCCACTTCTGCATTGGCCAGGCGGTAATAGCGATGCTTGCCCTGCACCGCCAGGTCGACCAATCCCTGTTCGCGCAGCCGCTGGAAATGGCTGCTGGCGGTGGACGCGCCGATGTCGGCGGCGGCGGCCAGTTCGGTGGCGGTGCGTGCGCGGCCGTCCAGCAGCACGCACAGCATGCGCGCGCGGGCAGGATCGGCGATAGCGCCGGCAACGGCCGAGAGATTGATGTCGGCGAACTTGGATTCCATCATTCGGCCCAGACCAAAGTGTTGTGTACAGGGACAAGCATACTGCGAGTCATCTCAACAAGACAGCCGGCGCCGCCGGCCCCCATCATGCGCAACGCCCCGCGTTTTTTCGGTTGGAACGTCCTGTATGCCACCTTCGCGCTGGCCATCTTCGGCTGGGGTGTGGGCTTTTACGGACCGCCTGTCTTCCTGCATGCCGTGGTGCAGCGCACCGGCTGGAGCGTGGCGCTGGTGTCGGCCGCCGTGACGCTGCATTTTCTGTGCGGCACCGTGGTGGTGGCCAACCTGCCGCGGCTGTACCGGCGCTGGGGCCTGCCGACGGTGACGCTGACGGGCGCCGTGTCGCTGGCGCTGGGCGTGTCCGGCTGGGCGCGGGCGGACGCGCCGTGGCAGCTGTACGCAGCCGCCCTGCTGTCGGGCATGGGCTGGGTGACCTTGGGCGCGGCGGCAGTCAATGCCCTCATCGCGCCGTGGTTCGTGCGGCGCCGCCCTGCCGCGCTGGGCATGGCCTACAACGGCGCCAGCGTGGGCGGCATTGTGTTTTCACCGCTGTGGGTATTCCTGATCGCGGGTTACGGCTTTGCGCAGGCGGCGCTATGGGTCGGCGTGGCGATGGTGCTGGTGATCGCGGTGCTGGCCCGCAAGGTGTTTTCCATCACGCCGCAGCAACTCGGACAATTGCCTGACGGCGCCGCGGCGGACGCGCCCGCGCAAGCGGCGGTCAACACGCTGGCCCGCGTACCCCGGCTGTGGCGCGACCGCGCCTTCCTGACGCTGGGCGCCGGCATGGCGCTGGGGCTGTTCGCGCAGATCGGCCTGATCGCGCACTTGCTGTCGCTGTTGGCGCCGCTGCTGGGCGCGCAGACCGCAGGCATCGCGATGGGGCTGGCCACCGCCAGCGCCATCGCCGGGCGCAGCCTGGTCGGCTGGCTGATGCCGCCCACCGCAGATCGCCGTAAGGTGGCTTGCGTGTCGTTTGGCGTGCAGATTGCGGGATCGCTGGTGCTGATGCTGGCCGCCGACCATATGTGGGCGGTATGGGTGGGCGTGATGCTGTTCGGCGCGGGGATCGGCAACGCGACGTCGCTGCCGCCGCTGATCGCCCAGACGGAATTCGCGCGCGAAGATGCGTTGCGGGTGGTGCCGCTGATCGTGGCGTTATCGCAAGGCGCCTATGCCTTCGCGCCGGCCGCGTTCGGTGTGCTGCGGTCGGCTTCGCAGGACGCAGGCACGTCGATGTTCTGGTTCCTGGCCTTGGCGGCCTGCGTGCAGGCCGCGGCGATCGCCTGCCTGGCGTGGGGCTGCGGGGCATCGGCGCGGCGGCCCGTGCCCGCCATGGCCTGACCGCCATGGCATCACGCAGCCGGCGCGGGCGGAGCCAGATTCAACGAGCCCCAGCCCGGCCGCGGGCGGCGGTTCAGTCCAGGCCGCCGCGGCGCGCCACCAGGCCTGCCATGACGGCGTCACCCTGTTCGGCGGCCAGGCCCGTGGCCACGCCCTGGCGGTCGGCGGGCGTACGGTTCTGGCTGACTTTCCATTTGCCTTCGATGCGCGTGATGGCGATTTCGACGCCGACGATGGCGCGCATCTGCGCGGCGATGAAATCGTCGGGCGCATCTTCGACCCGCCAGGGCTGCACCCGGGCTTTTTCCTGGGCGTCCGTCAACGCACCGATCTGCGCGCGCACCCAGGCGGGATCGTCGTGGATCACCGGCGTGCCCCAGACGTGCACGGCAACGAAATTCCAGGTGGGCACGACTTTGTGCGTCTCGGCCTTGGTGGCGTACCAGGACGGCGTGATGTAGGCCTGCGCGCCATGGAACACCACCAGGCATTGCGCCCCCGCGGCCAATTCCTTCCATTGCGCATTGGCGCGCGCCATGTGCAGGCGCAGCACGCCGTGCGGCCCTTCCGGATAGAGCAGACAGGGGATGTGGTTGGCCATCAGCCCGCCCTCCCCGCTGGTCATCATCACGCCCAGCGGATGGGCGCGGATGAAATCGTGCTGGACCTCGAGCGAATCTTCACGGAAAGCGGACGGCAGGTACATGGCGGCAATAGGCGTCGTGTCGGGGAAAAACACACGATAGCGCCAGCCTGGCTCCATAGCCAGAGCCATATAAACCCCAATTCATGGGGCCACAATATCGGCCAATGCCTTCACCAGCAGCACCGTGGTGAAGCCGCTGTCCCATTCTTCGTCGGGATAGGTGTCGATTTCGGCGTAGCCGTGCTTGCGGTAGAACGCGCGGCTCTGGGTGTTGAACGTGTCGGTTTCCAGGCGGGCGTCGGCGAAGCCGGCCGCGCGCATGCCGTCTTCGGCCAGCGCCAGCAGCGCCGCGCCCACGCCGCGCCGTTGCAGGTCCGGATGCACGTGCAGCGCCCAGATGAAGTTCTTTTCCCAGTCGACCATGCCCGCCACGCGGCCGTCGACCTCACAGACGTGGAACTGCGCGCCGCGCTCGGCGACGTATTGCGGGATCTTGCCCGAGTCCAGGAAATGCCGGTATTTTTCCGGCGTCATCTGCGGCTGCCAGGTGCCTTCATAGGTACGCGTCAGCACGTCCTCGAGGGCGGCCGCGTCGGCTGCGCGCGCCGGCCGGATCGTCAGGGGGGATGAGGGTTGCGTCATGCGCGGCAGTGTAGCAACTGCGCGCGGGGCTTATCGTCGGACGCGCTCGTAGGCCTGGTTCATGCGCTCGCGCGCAGACGTTTCCTGTTCGTAGGCGCGGTCGTAGGTGTCCAGGCATCCCGGCGTGGGATTGGGCCACTTGATCGCGGCGACGGCGGCGGTGAGCTCGTCCCGCGCGCGCTGCCATTCCTTGACGGCGGCGTACCACTCTTTGGTCGTGTCCATAGTTTCCTCCCTATGTGCACGGCCCCATCGTAGTCCTGCCCAGGCGGGTGCGGCTGATGCAAGCGGTGACGCGGAAGGATGAGACGCTCGGGTTTTCGGATGGCTACCGGGTGGGAACGGATCCGGCAGCACGGCAGGACATGACGTGTCATTGCCAATATCGGACGCATCGCCTTTCGCAGCCAAGGTAGAATTGCGCGCCGCGGCCTCGCGGCCTGCTGCGGTCTCGCGCAAAAAACCCTGCGCGCCGCCGTCGATTGAACCCGCCGCCGCCGCCGCGGTCATAGAAAGCCGGTCCGCATGGCCGGCCATGGGGCGGTTTGGCCGGTTGGCGTTGCCGCCGGCGCCCGCGCCAACCTTGCTGCCGCCTTTCAAGGCCCGCCGCCAGCCGCCGCGAATCCCCGTTTCCTCATATCACGATGTGATGAATATTGACGTCAACCCTCACTTACCCACGGCCGCGGCAAATGCTACTGTTCCGCCTGTGCAAGGAGTACTAGCAATGGATCAGAAGACCAAGCCCTGGGCCTTTCCCAAGCCCCATCCGGAAAACACCCCGCGGGGCGAACGCAACAAGCAGGAGTTCGACGCGCCCGTCGCTGAAAAAGCACCCGCGGCCAAACCGCGCAGCAAGAAAACCGCCAGCGCCGCGGCCAAGCCATGATGCGCGGCTGAACGCCGCCCACATGCCCATGCGCTCCTTCGCCATCAACTGGCTTGCCCGTACCGCCGCGGCCGCGCTCTGCGCCGCATCCCTGACTGCCGTTGCCGCCCCCGACGTCCAGACGGGCGACCTGGTGTTCCAGCAATCTCGTTCCGCGCAAAGCCTGGCGGTGCAGCAGGCCACGCATTCGCCCTACAGCCACATGGGCATGATCGTGCTTCGGCAAGGCCGCCCTTATGTGCTGGAAGCCGCGGCTACGGTGCGCTACACGCCGCTGGCGGCCTGGGCCGCACAGGGCGAACGCGGCGCCTATGTGGTCAAGCGCCTGCGCGATGACACGCAACTGACGCCGCAACGGCGCGACCGCCTGGCCGCCATCGGCGCCACGTATACGGGCAAGCCTTATGACGCGGCGTTCGGTTGGTCGGACGACAGGATCTATTGCTCGGAACTCGTCTGGAAAATCTACCAGCGTGCGCTCGGCGTCGAAATCGGCGCACTGCAGCCGCTCAAGACCTTCGACCTGAGCGCGCCCGCCGTGCGTGCCAAGATGCGGGAACGCTACGGCGACGCCATCCCCTGGGATGAACCGATCATCTCGCCCGCCGCGATGTTCGATTCCCCGCTGCTGCGCTCGCCCTGAACCCGGCCATGGACGCGACGCCGATCCCGTTCATGAACCCGGCCTTGCGCGGCGCAGGCAAGATCACCGGCGTCTTTTTCAACCCCGCCGGCGATATCGCCGCGGTGGCTTCGGTGTTTCCTTTGCTGGCCAATCCGCGCGCGCGGGCTGCCTATGGCGGCGCCGCGTTGCGCTATCGCGTGGGCCTGTACCGGCTTGGCGAGACGACGCCCTTCGCGGTGTACGACGCGCTGCGCCTGCCGGTCAACGACGTGGCGTTTCACCCCACCGAGCCTGTCGTCGTGATCGGCGCGGGCAGCTACGACGGCGGCTATCTGTTCGAAGGCGATCTGGCCTTCTGGAACTGGCAAAGCGGCAAAAGCCGCCGCCCGTACGCGGCCGTTCCCGAAGTGGTGCGCTGCCGCTACAGCGATGATGGCAGCCATGTCGTGGCGTGGGTGCGGCCCTGGGACGAAGAATGGGGCGACCAGGAATACGATGCCGACGGCGACTGGAACCAGGTGCTGGACACGTTGTTCCCCATCCAGGTGGACGATTCGGAGGCCGCGTGGCACTTGCGGTCGCCCGCAACGCTGACGCTGGATCCGGCCACCGCCACGAGCGGCGGCGCCGTCACGCCCGACGTCGATGCCGCCCGTCGCCTGGCGGATTGGCTGGCCTTGCCCGACCTGGGTCTGCGCGGCGCGATCTGGGACCTGGCGTGGCGGGATGCCGACACGCTGGTCGCCACGCACGACGATTGCCTGCTGGATCTCTACGCCGCTGACGGCCGCCTCATCGCCCACCACGAAGGCGGCGGCCATGGCGCGGAAATCCTGCGCGCCGCCTCGATCACCGTGCATGCCATCGCCCCACCCGATCCCGGCGACCGGTTTCGCCGCGATTCCCGTCTGTATGCGCTGCAGGGCGATGCCCTGGTCGCGCTGCGCGACTACGCCGGCCAATACACGTTTTCCATTGCCAGCGACGGCCGCGTGCTGGGACGCCAGGACCGCATGGGCCCGACGCGTCCGCGCGCCCATGACGTCCAGCTCGATGCCACGCTGACAACGGAACAACGCCTGGACGTCGGCCATTACGACTGCTTCAACCACTACGTCGGCATCAACGGCGCCCCCCACCTGTTCGCCGTGCAGGGCACGCCGCCCAGCTCGCACGAAGGCAAGCACCTGTGCATCGTTCACCCGGACGGCCGCATCGAACGCCTGTGGCCGCTGCTGCAACCCGACGGCACGCACGCCAGCCACGCCATGGAATGCCGCGGCGCGTATGTCGACGATGAGCAAGGCCCGGGCGTCATCATCGCCGGCAAGCACTATTGCCCCACGGTGGACAACACATACAGCGGTTTCATCTACCGCAAGAGCCTGGCGCGCGGCGTGCTGGCATGGCGCCACGCCACCCATGCGTCGCCCACCATGATCCTGGCCGCAGCCGGCCTGGTGATCGCGGCATTCCTGGATGGCCGGCTGATGCTGATCGACGCGCTGACAGGTGGCGTGCGGCTCGATACCAAGATCCGCATGGCAGGCGCCGCCACCGTCATCTACGCCCTGGACGCTCGCGACGACCGCCTGGCGATCGGCACGATAGACGGGCGCATCGCCGTGGTCGGCGTCCAGGACCTGCTGGCCGCGCCGGTGACGCGCGGCGGCATCGACCTCGCTTAGAATTCCTGCCATGCACTACACCCAAGACCCCAATACGCCGCCCGCCCCGACCGTCAGCTTCGATGACTTCATGAAGGTCGACATCCGCGTGGGCACCATCATCGCTGCCGATCCGTTTCCCGAAGCGCGCAAGCCGGCCTACAAGCTGACGATCGATTTCGGCGCCGGCGTCGGCGTGAAGAAAAGCTCGGCGCAGATCACCGGCCGCTACGCCTTGGAAGACCTGCCGGGCAAGCGTGTGCTGAGCATCGTGAACTTCCCGCCTCGCCAGGTGGGCCCGGTGCGTTCCGAAGTGCTGGTGCTGGGGCTGGCCGACGACGCCGATCACACCGTGCTGGTGACGCCCGAACTGAACGTACCCAATGGGGCGCGGCTGACCTGAGCCGGGCGCCTGGCTGTGTCACACCCGTGCCACGCGCCTTTTGGTAAACTGGCGTTCCTCTTTGGGGAGTAGCCTCTTCCGGCCCCGTCCGGAAGCGTTTGCGTCAACATTCTTGGCCCCCCTGGCCATGGCGCAAACAACCGATACGGTTTGGCGAGACCATGGACTTTTCCGTAGCTTCTGACCGGGCGATAGGGAAAAAGTCTATGCGTTTCGCCCGGTCGGAGCTTCTCTCGCATGAATGCCCTTTCCACGATCGTCCTGGCCTTCGCCATGTCCACCGACGCCTTCGCCGCCGCGGTCGGCAAAGGCGCTGCGCTGCATAAACCCCGCTTGTCCGAAGCCCTGCGCACCGGCCTGATCTTCGGGGTGATCGAAGCGATCACACCCGTGATTGGCTGGGCCCTGGGTTCCATGGCCGCGAAGTTCGTGCAGGACTGGGACCATTGGATTGCGTTCGGCATGCTCTGTATCCTGGGCGCGATGATGATCCGCAATGGCCTGGGCGCCGACAAGGAAGAAGCCGCCCCCGTCGGCCGCCATTCGTTCTGGCTGCTGGCCGCCACCGGTTTTGCCACCAGCATCGACGCCATGGCGGTGGGCGTGAGCCTGGCCTTCATCGACAACAACATCGTCGTCACCGCGCTGGCCATCGGCCTGGCCACCATGTTGATGGTGACCCTGGGCGTCATGATCGGCCGTCTGGTCGGCAACGTCGCCGGCAAGCGCGCAGAAGTGCTGGGTGGGCTGGCGCTGATCGGGATCGGGGCCACTATTCTGTACGAGCACTTGAAGGCCTGATGCCTGGGCTATGTGCCCAGGCGAATGGCCCAAGCGGCTCAGGAAGCCGTGCAAGCGTATTTCTTTGAAGATGCGACGCACATCCCCGCCCCATCGAGTCCAGACTGCTGGTCAATGCACGCTGACTACAAAGCCGGCTTCTGGATGATGATCGATATCCGCGTGCCCGAGCGGAAGGCGGGAAACCCGAGCATCCCGCCTTCCCGGGCACACTAAACGCCGCTGGCCCCCATCACCGGCACGGCTTGCGCCTTGCCCCGGCGCACGCGCGGGGCGATGCGCTTGGCCCAGAAGGCGGTCAGCATGGGCACGAGCAAGGCGGTGATGACCACGCATGCCGCGACCAGGGCGGTCGCTGCCGGCGCCCACGGCTGGAACTGCGGCGCGGCGGCGGCGACCAGGCTGGGGGTGGCCGCGGCGGCGCCTGCCGTGCTGGACGCGGCCACACCCGCCGTGCCGCGGCCGCCGCCGATCAGGATGTCGGAAATCACCAGCGCCACGCCCGACGCCAGCATCACGCCCACCGCCACCACGATGCCCAGCAAGCCGGTATCCAGGATGACGGACAGATTGATGGTGTTGCCCAGCGCAAAGGCGAAAAACGGGATCAGCATGCGCGGCCCGCGGCTGAAGAAATCGCGCAGGTCTTCGTCCAGGTTGCCGAGCGCAAAGCCGATCAGGAACGGAATCACGACGCCGACCAGGTGATGCGGCTCGAACGCGGCCAAGCCCGTGGTTCCCAGGATGATCATGGTCATCAGCGGACCGGATTCCATGCCGATCAAGACGGATGCGCCGGCCTCTTCGCGCGTGCCGTATTCCTCCATCAAGGACGCGAACAGGCCCGCGTTGGTCATGTCCAGCGCGGCCACCAGCGCCAGCACCGACAGCCCCGCGAAAAAGCCGGTGGCGATGCCGCCTTCCGGCAGCCAGTGCGATGCCAGCAGAGCCACCACCCACGCCAGGCCAAGCTTGGCGCCGATCAGCGCGCCTGACTTGCGCAGCACGGTGCCGGTGGCGCGCAGGTTGATGGATGCGCCCAGGCAGAACAGCCAGACGGCAAGGATAGGCACGACGCCGGTGATCAGGCCGTTGGTGAACGAGCCGAAATACTTGCCGGTGTCGGGCCAGAAGGTGTGCAGCGCGGACCCGAGCAGCAGCGGCACGAGCATCATGCCGCCGGGAATCCGTTCGATGGAACGCTTGATTTTCATGTTGTCTCCGTTGTGGCGCGCGATCAGGCCGCGCTTTGTTTTTCCAATGAAATCAATTTTCATAAAAAAACACCATAGGGAAAGCCCAAATTTCGGGCATTTATCCCTAAATCAACGGGTAATTACCTAGTCATTCATCTCAAAAGGGCCCACTATTTATTTCATATATGAATTTAATTTTTATTAATAAAAATTTAGATGCACTAGCGGTATTGGAGCGTGATCGTGACCATGCCGTTCGCATCGCCCGGCGTGACACGGGACGACACTTGGTAGTACCTCGCGCTGTAGACGAGGTCCCACCCGGGCCCGTGGCTGCCGCGGTCGATCATCGTGCCCAACGGCACCGCGTTGCCGGCCCCATCAAGCAGTTGGATCGCCACCCCTGCGGCGCCACCCGATACCCCCAACAGCCCGCGACTGGCGTCCACCACCCTGTCACTGCTCACCGTCACGCCGACATGGGTGCCGGCGACGCAGGAAAGTCCCAGGTTGAAAACCTTGGCAGGCGTTGTGGCGCCTACGCTGCGAAAGTGGTCAACCGTGAACTGCCCGATCGAAATTGTTCTGTCCGCCCCTGCCGTCGCATGGCACCCGGCCGGCGTGGGGTCGATGTCGATATTCACCGGCCCGCTGCACCACGAATGCGAGGCCGGATAATCGGTACTGACCGGCGCCGAAGCGCCCGCCCAGACCTGACCACGCATCGCGCTGTCAGGGCGGTAAACCGCAGAGCAGGAACCGCCCCCGCGAACCTGGCACTGCACAGCCGCGCCATTGGCCGAACGCAGCATGCGGTTGTCTGCCGTGTAGAGCGTGACCCACGACTGCGCACCGTCCGTCGAACTTGGCTGCGAGAGCAAGAAAGTGACCGCCGTTCGCGTCTGCCGGGTCACCGACACTCCCACGGTTTGGGTCCCGCAATGGAAGGGAGCGGCCCACCCCGGCACTGGGAAACTCACGCTACACACGACCACAGCGCTCACGCATAAGGGCAACCAGGCGACAGGTTTCGGGCTTGTCATTGCGAACGGACGGCGCACAGTCACTGGGCCTATCGGTACGTCACGGTGAACGTGGCCGAACCGTTGGCGTCACCCGTGCCGATGTTCGCTTCGGTTCGGTAATAGCGGGCGTAATACTGCATATCCCAGGTCAAGGCATGGCCTTTGCCCTGATCATCGACAACCCCCAGCTTCACCGGCATCTTCTGTTTGTTGAGCAGCTGGATACCCACGCCGGTCGCGCCACCCGCGACGCCGATAACACCGTTGCTTGCATCCACGATGTTTGTCGACGAAGGCGTGACCAGCACCTGGACAGCGGTAGTGGGACAACGGATGCCCAGCGTGAATGGAACGTCGGACACGACAGAACCAATCGGCGCCGCGAATTCGCTGGTGTTGTGCGTACCCAAGGGCACATTGATGACCGGATTCACGATGGAGCATGACGCGGCCTGGATCTTGCCAGTGAAGCGCGCATTCACCACTTCAGCGTGAGCGGGCACTGAAAGACCCAGCAGTACGCACGCGGCGGCAGCCGCCTGGAAAGGACGAGAGCCAATGATGGTGTTTATGGTCATGATGCTTTTCCTTAAAGAGATGATTAATCAATCGCGGACTTGCACATCGCATCAGCGCGCTGGAATCGCACGCCTTCATCGATTGGTTTCTTCAACGCGTATTGCGCGTCGCACTGCATTCCCTGGGCCTGCCCCCACCGTATGTGAATCGCACCCTGCTCCGCAGCGCCTGAAATAAAGGCCTGGCCATCCTGCCCCACCACCCCGACCTCCTTGCCGCTGGCATCGGCGATCAACGATCCGAAAGGCGGCGCATTGCCGTGCGCGTCGTGGATATCGAGCATGACGCGATAGCCGACCGTAGTGTTGTAGTTGGCCCGCACCACCGCGCCGCGCGTCGGTATCACTTCAACCGCGGCATTCGTGACATCCACGTTGTGCCCCAGGTCTTCCGTCTGCAGGGCAACACGATTGCTGCGGTAGGGCTGCACATACGGCACCACGGTCCGTCCCGCCGCATCGGTGCGCACCGCGGTATGGCCATCCACCCCTACGCCCGCCGCGCCAGGCGCGTCGACCAACGCCACCGTTTCGCCCAGATACTGCGACAAGGTCACGCCCCGGTCATGCGCCACCAGCCCTCCCTGGACGCCCAGCGTGGTCTGTCCATAGCCGCGGCCTTGCGA
This sequence comes from Achromobacter sp. DH1f, assembly GCF_000633435.1. Classification (NCBI taxonomy): domain Bacteria; kingdom Pseudomonadati; phylum Pseudomonadota; class Betaproteobacteria; order Burkholderiales; family Alcaligenaceae; genus Achromobacter; species Achromobacter sp. DH1f. The sequence goes on from NZ_AYMF01000017.1 coordinate 98,687, forward strand.
GCGTCCGACATCCACCCGAGCCGCGCGCCCCTGATAACTGGCCGATGCGCTGCCATTCGGGCCGCCCCCCTCATTGGACTGTCCGCCCGTCACGGAATACGAGAGCCGGCTGTCATCCAATGCGGAACCGAAGACGGTGGCCTGGTTACTCATCCGTCCGCCCGAGTCGGCCGTCAGGCTGTATTGCGCAGTCGCCCTGGTCGAACCGATGGGAATCTGCAGGGTCAGCATGAATTGCCGATTCGACGGCTCGACAGCCATTTTCGAGTAGTTGACGTACACCCCGATCGCGACCTGCTTATAGGCCGTGTTGTAGCCAAGCTGCAGCGTCTGCTCAGCGGCCCCGCCCTGCCAATACGTTTCGTTCCTGGCGGTCACATAGGCATAGCCCCACCCGCCCAGTTGCTGGCTGACCTGGCCTTCGATGCGGCCGCGCCGGCCATGTCGGTTCGTTTCATGAAGCGTGCCGTCGGCGCTGCGCGCCCCCGGCTCCGCGGTCTCGGAGAACGTACGAAAGCCCGACGTGGAATAGCGATAGCCGAGCAGGCGAAAATCCGTGCCGATCGCGGCGAAGGACTTCGCATACAGCAAGCGCAACGATTGCCCGCCAGACCAGCTGCTGCCCTGCGCTTTGCCGCGCGCCCGGGTGGTATCGACAGACACAGCGCCGAAGTCGCCCAGGTTCTTGCCCACGCCCACCAGCCCGGACTGGTACGCACTTGAGCCGATCAAGCCGCCATACAGGGAAAAGCCATAAGGCAGCCCTCGCCCGACCGTGGCCTGCGCGAAGCTCGGCTGGCTGGCGTGCGTATAGCCTGACCGGTATTTACCGGAGGTGGCGCTGTAGCGCCAAACGCCCTCACGCAGCAACGTGGGCACCGCCGAGAACGGCTGCACGAAACGGGTCTCGCGGCCGTCCGCCTCGGTTACCACCACTTCCAGATCGCCGCTGGATGCCGTGGGGTAAAGATCGTCGATCGCAAACGGACCGGGAGCCACGTATTTGGTGTAGATGATGTAGCCGTTTTGACGCACCGCCACCTTGGCATTGGACTGCGCGATGCCGCGAATGACGGGCGCATAGCCCTGCTGGCTGTCCGCCAACATCTGGTCGTCCGAAGAGAGCTGAACTCCGCGGAATTGGATGCCATCGAAAATATCGCTGGGCGACGTGCCGTCGCCCAACAGCAGACGCCCACGGATGGCGCCAATGTCTCGCTGCGCATACGTTTCCACCGCACGCCAGGTCGAGGCCCCCATCATGTCCCGGTTGTAGGTCGAAAAATGCCGTACCCGCCAGGCGCCCAGATTCACACCGCCGCGCACCGCGCCGAAATAGGTATTCCCGGCCGAAGCGCCCGAATAATCGCTTCCACTGCTATTCGCATAATTCAATTGATAATTCAGAATCGCAGCATTGATGCCGTTGTCCCAGCGCTCCCTGGCGACACTGCCGCGAGCCAGGTTAATCATTGCCGCCTGCGGAATACTGATAGACAGCTTCTGTGCCGCCGCGTCGTAATCGATCATTGATTCAGGTATGGATTTCTGCAGATCAACGCAATCGAGTTCGGCAACAGCGTCAATAGCCGGGAAAGCCTGGATATTCAGTCTCCAGGCCAAGAGTTGGCCACGGGTAAGACAGGGTTGCGCATCGCCCTGCCCCGCCGTGACAAAGCGCACCTCTTCTTGCCCCATCAGCACCTGATTGACCAGGACATCCACGCGGTACATACCAGCAAGCACCCGATTGCCTTTGCTGAACAGCGACAGATCGGCGGACTGCGCGCCATTGATTTCCAGGAATCCCGAATTGAATTGCACATCGTCCGACACAACCGTGGCCGCGGCAGGATCAGGCGCGGCGATTGCCGTCGGCGCGACCAGGGTCGCCACCAGCGATAAACCGACCCACTTTGACCATGGGGCGCGACGGGCCCAGCCTCCCGCCCAGGCGAATGCCGCATCGACAGAGCTCATAGTCATGGCGGCTCAACGCCCGGGCGCGTCCGCCGCCGAGTCGCCGGCGATCAGACGACCCTGTGCATCAAGCACCAACGACGTCTTCGGCGTCATCGCCCCAAAATCGTTGATCGTTGTGTAAGTGACGCGGGTGGTCCCGTTGCGCACCGCGAATTTAAGCGGCACGTTCAACGATTGCGACGGCGCGATCATGTCGGGCTTGTACTCTTCCCGATCGGCCCCGTGGACGATATTGAGCGTGGCAATGGTGACGTGATACGACGTAGGGTTGTCGATCCTGAGCGCCATCCGCCCCCCTTGCGCACTGGGTACCAATGACCACCGCAATTGGGACGGCGCCCGATCTGCTTGCCCAGACAGACCTGCTGGACGGTAGAAAAGCTTGATGCGAGTCCGCATGGCGATCTGGAGCGTGTTTTCCTCCGAGGTCTTGGGCGGAATTTCCTTTACGTTCAACCAGTAAACCGATTCCTGATCCTGGCGAATGCCATCCCCGGCTCGCAGGATGCGCAATATATTTTCCTTGCCAGGGTCCAGACGCGACAGCGGCGGCGTGACGAAAAGAGGGGTCTGATTGTTACCCTCGCCCGCATCGACCCAGGCCTGAACCACGTACGGCGTCTTGTCGTCATTCTTGATGGAAACCGAAGCTTGCTGTTTTGCTTCTTCAAAGACCACCCGCGTCCCCCCCACCATCACCGCGGCCGCAGCCGTATTGATCAATGGCAAGAACAGCCCCCCGGCAATGCAGAACATCAGAAGGCGCGCTTGGTGCATGTTGGTTCCGTCCAAAATAAGCAGGCAATAGCTGTCCCGCTGCGCATCGCAATGCGCAGTCACTGACAGTCTTTAAGATTGGCCGGCAGGCTGCCGGCCAGGAGAATACGCCGCCCGAGGGCCCGGGTTTACTGGTATGCCACCGTGAATTGCACGGTGGCGTTGGCAGTGCCCGCCGTCACCGCCGGGCCGCCGCCCACCGGAATGTCGGCGGTTTGAATGTAGGCGGCCTGGAATTGCAGGTGGTTGTCACCCTGAAGCACGCTGTAGTCACCGGAATTGGAACCCACCTGAATGGCAGAGCCAGCGGAGTCCTGCATTTGAATCGCGATGCCCTTGGCGACCGAGGAGATCACTTCGCCCGCGCCGATCTGCAGATTGCCGTCGGCGTCGGAGATGCCATCGAAGCGCACGCTCGCGGTCTTGTCGCCACTGCAGCGCAACAAACCGATGGTGAATTTGGCTGGTGTGGTCTTGGAGCCCTTGGCGGTGAACGACGTGGTGTTCCAACTGCCCATATTGACGGTCATGTTCTGGCTGATTGGGGAAATGGCGCAGGGCGAGGTATTCACCTGGCCGTGGAAACTGATATGGCCGTCCGCCGCCCAAGCCGTGCCGCCAGCGAAAGCGCCACTGACGCCCACGGCAATCACCAGGCAATTCGTGAAGTTCTTCATGATCGATTTTTCCCCGTTGAATCCAGACAAAGAAAATACCGACCAGCATTCAATCCGGCTGCACATTTCACGCAGCGCCGCTGCGGCGCGGGCGGAATTATTTTCGGTATTTTCAGATGCCAGCCCAGGCTTTCTTGAAGGGCTCACCGGCAACGGAAATATAGTTCAACCCATCCGTCCGCTGAGCCAAGAGGATTCCTAAATTACGCGACGCCGCATTATTGAAGAGCCAAAGTCGGCACCTTCATCACGCCCGCGTCAATGTAACAACCAATAGGAATATTCTGAAAACAACGATAATTTCCGCACATCCGCTTGCGGCCAGCAGCATGATAGGAGCCCTACCATAAGCAAGCGGAGCTGTACCGTGAAATACGAATTCGTTATTGCTGATGATCATCCAATTATCCTGGCCGGAATTCGCCTAGCCATCAGCCACCTTCCTGGGTGTCAATTGGTGGCGCAGGCTTCCAACGGCAGGGAACTGATAGATGCGCTGACCAGGCACACGTGCGACGTGTTGATTGCGGACTACTCAATGCCGAACAGCTCTTATCCCGACGGCCTGGCCTTGCTCACTTTCGTACGCCGCCGTTACCCGGAAATTCGAGTCATAATTTTCACGATGATCGACAACCCGCTGCTGATCCATAGAATGTTCGAATTGCAGGTGTCTGGACTGCTAAGCAAAATGGACTCGTTCGAACATATCGAGAACGCGTTGCACGCACTCGATGACGATGAGCCCTACTGCTCACCCATCATTCAAAAAATTCTGCAGTCGTACAAAAACAGCCGACTCGATCCGCATCCGATCGAGCGTTTATCACCCCGGGAACTGGAAGTGCTGAGACTGTGCGCCTCGGGACTGCCCGTAGGAAAAGTCGCCGAACAGCTACGCCGCAGCATCAAGACCATCAGCACGCAGAAAACCACCGCAATGAAAAAGCTGGGCTTCGCCAACGACGCGGATCTGTACAGCGCCATCTTCGAACACAAGCTGCTCAAGAACATCGCTATCTGAGGGCAAGGCCAATCCCTTGTGCCACCGACATCCGACACAGAAAAACCAATAAAAAAGGCGCCTTGGTTTGACCAAAGCGCCTTTCTTCATTGAATTCGGTGGGGTGGCTGATGGGACTCGAACCCACGACAACTGGAATCACAATCCTGCGTAATTCCTAGGTTTTATGCGGTTCTCCGGGCGAAACTGGTGGCATGGCCCTGAAATTCAACCACGGTTTCATGCGGTTCTCCAGGGTGCCGCCACCGCAGATTTCACCCCTATACTGGCCCTTCCCATGGGAGGGTGTCATGTGCAGCCACTACCAAACCCTGAAGGACGCCGAGCTGCTGCTCAAGAAGTTCGGCGTGCCCACCAAGCCGGCCGGCGCCAAGTACGACATGTGGCCGCGCTACCCGGGCGTTTTCATCCGCCGACCGGTCGAGCACGATGCCGGCGACGACGCGGTGCCCGAACGCGAGGCTGTGGTGGGCCGGTGGGGCCTGATCAGCGCTATGACCAAGGCCGACGGCCTGGACAAAGCGGGCAAGCTGTCGACGTTCAATGCCCGCAGCGAGACGGCGGCCAAGTCGTTCACCTTCGGCAACGCGTGGCGTCGCGGGCAGCACTGCATCATCCCGGCCGACGCCATCTTCGAACCTGACTGGCGGTCGGGCACTGCGGTGGCCACCCGGTTCACCCGGGCAGACGGCGCACCGCTGGGCATCGCCGGCCTGTGGGACCGCTGGCGCGACGCCGCCGGCCAGGTGCAAGAGAGCTACACCATGCTCACCATCAACGCCGACCAGGACCCGCTATTTCGGGACTACCACCAGGCCGGCAAGGAAAAGCGGATGGTCGTCATCCTGCCCGAGGGCGCCTACGGCGACTGGCTCACCGCGCCGGCCGATGCGACACGGGATTTCCTGGCGCCCTTCCCGGCTGACCGGCTCGCGGCAACCCCTATGAAGTGACCCCAATTATTGCGGATTACACTGTTCATCCAACCAGTGCTTTCCGCCATGCCGTTCAAAGCCCCCCTCACCCATTCCGAGTTGCGCGCCATCCGCGAGCGTCAGCCGTGGAACGCCGATGTGCTGGCCCTCCTATGGGAGGTCAAGCGCATGCGCTCGATGCTGCTGCGCCTGCATCAGGTGTCCGGCGACCTGAAGCGGCCAGCCGGGCTGATGGGGGACATCTACGACGAGCTCCTGGCGGGCCTGGCCACCGAGCCCTGTGTGGTGGAAATGGACCAGATGACGGCAGAACTGCTGGAAGCGCCGGCCAAGCTGCGCAAGGGGATGGCGCCGCGCTAGTCTGGCCAGGCCCCCACCACCGCGCGATGCCGCGCAGCGCACTCCCCATACAGGGCCGCCAACGTCATATAGCTTCGGGCGAAGTCGTCCCAGCTATCGCTGGTCACCTCGGCCACCGGCTGGCACGGCTGGGCCAGGTTGGCCGGCAGTATTGGCCAGGCGGCCGGCTTCGTTGATGTGCTGCAGCCGGCCAGCGTCAATACGGCAGCCAGCAGGCAAAGGGCTTTGGACTTCCACACGGGTATACCTCTCGATGATCTTGGGCCCGGCGGTGCGAAGCTCGGCCGCGCTGGCCTCGAAGGTGGTGGCGATGCCGGCCAGACGGCCGGTCTGGGTCTTGAACTCGTTCAGCTCGGCTAAGGCGTGGTCAGCGTTGGCCTTCGCCACGCCGTCGTCGTAGCGGCTGGACCCGTACAGCACCACGCAGGCTCCGATCGCCATCAGGACCGCGGCGCCGCCGATCCAGGGCAGAGCCATGCGCAGGAACGGGTTCACCGCAGCACCTGCGCGGCAGCTTGGCGGTAGAGATCCGGCCAGGTTTGCGGATGCGGCTTGCCCGGGCGCCACGTGCGCAGGTACAGATTCCAGGCAGCGTCGGCATCGCCGATCGCTGGCAGCGCCTTCGGATCGGTCCACAGCATCAGCCGCGCGACGCCGGCCGCCAGCACGTCGTCGTATTCGAGCGCGGCATAGATCGCGTCCGGGTCGCAGGCCACGCTGCGAGCCTTGCACAACGCCGCCAGGTGATCCTTGCTCGCCGCGTGCAGAAACACCCCCCACACGCCGCCGCGGCTGGCGCGGGTGCCCTTCTCGAACTGCCAGAACCCGCGCGCCGGACCGCCAATCTGGCGCCGGTGCACGAAGCGGCTTTCCTGCAGGCCGATCGCCAGCAGCATGACGCGCGCGGCCGGCGTATCCATGCCGGCCGGCAGCAGCGCCAGCGCCGGGTTGATGGCGTCAGAAGTGATGGTCTCCAGGGTCATAGCGAGGGTTTCCTGATGTGCTTTGCCGTCACGGCGGCAACGTAGAAGGCGGCCGACGCGGCAAGCGCGGCATCGCCGGCGCTGGCCCAGCCGGCCATGAAGATCCGGCACGCGGCGCCGGTGGCGGTCAGGCTGACCGCGGCCAAGCCGATCCGCTCCAACGTGGTGTCCTTGATAGAGCGCGAGAAGACGGCCAGCACCGCGCCGCCGGCGACGATGAGCCAACTCACAAAGGCCAACACGGCCCAGAGGGTCAAGTAGATGGTGCTGTCCATGTCACGCCCCTTTGCCGCGCACGCGGTCAATCACGGCCTGCCACAGTGCACCGATAGGCGCTGCCTGGACGGCCTCCCAGGCGCGCGACACGATGGCCATGCCGAACATGCCAGTAAGAAATCCGGCCAGGCCTTCCGGAATTCCCAGCAGCAGCGACAAGTACGGTGCGGTGTAATACGCCACCAACGATCCGCTGACGGCCATGCTCAGCCGAGCAGGCCAAGATCCCTGCAGGTAGCGCATGGAAACGGCCGCACCCAGCATGCCGGCGAACTTTGCTGCGAAGGCGTCGAAGTCTTGGAGGTTCAAGCGAGTCCCCTATGGACGAAAAAAAGCCCGCCGAAGCGGGCGTGCTATTTAGGTTGCTCGGGCCAGTCAACGTCGAGCGGGAAGCCCTTTTGACTGGGGAGCCGGCTGAGGGCGACTCGGTACCGTTTCCAGGTTGTCAACGCCTGCAGTTCTGCATCCGTCGCGATGCCGAGGTCCGAGGCATCCTGTAGCGGCGCAATCGCTGCGGTCGCGTGCGCCATCAACGACGACAACTTGGTCGATGCTGCCACCAGAGCCTGTTCCGGCGTTAGGGGCGGAACGTCACCCCACATCGGCATCCCGTCAGAACCAGACACACGGATCTTGCCGTGGGGCACCTCGCCACAACCAAATTGCATATAAAGGGCATCCGGCACAGCCACCGCGTCAGAAGGCCAAGTTCCGCTTCTCTCGTAATCAGCGCGCAATCCGTCAGGGAAAAAAGCATTCGCGGATGCGGAATAGAAAAATTGCATGGAGATCTCCGGTCAACGCCCAAGGGCGTAGTAGCGCATGGTGATTGGGTTGGTGCCGCTCTGCCACAGAGTCACCTGGCTAGTGCTGGTGATCGCCGCCCCGAACGAGACACCGGACGCCACCAACCCTCCGGGGCAGCAGATCGGCTGCATCCCCCCGACCGGGAATGGAATCGGCAGATTGACGACCGTCGGGACGTTGCTCGCAGACACCAGCGCATCCCCGCATTGCAGAATTAAGCCTCCGGGAAGACGCTGAAACCCGTTAGCGAGTAAGGACTGGTTGGGGCCGGAAAACGCGTCAGCGAGCTTCTTCGCCGAGATCAGCACCGTATCGTCCGTCGCCGCCTGGGCCTGGGCGGTTGAAGCGACTCGCGCTTGCACTTGCGCATTGAGCGCCAACAAAAAATCTGCAACCAGGCCAGGTAAGTCACCATCGTCAAGAACGTCGACTCCCGCCTTGTCCGCGATGAACTGACCGATCATCGCAGCCACGAAGGCAGATTGCCGAAGCGGCGTGTTCACCTCCTTAGACTTGGCCACACCGGATTGAAAGCCTGAGGCCCGCGCCAAAAGCGCGGCGTAGTCCGCAGGGGTCATAACATTCGCTCCGGCACCAGTCCCGAACGGGAGAATCTGATTGATAGCCACTGCCATCTCCTATGGTTGTATGAGGTCGCCCCAGACTCCGATATCGAAGCCCGCGATGTACCGATTTCCCACATCAAAGCCGAACAAGGGCCCTTCCACACCGGGAACGATGTAGTAGTTCACGCGCACACCCTCGGGCTTGATCGGGATGTATCCGCCTGTCAGCAAAGCCAGAAATACCGCAGAAGGACGCGAACCGGCGATACCGATATCGATCGACATATCTCCGTTGTCTTGAATGAATACGAAAGTGTTGGTGCCACCAAAGATGAAATTCAGGATCTCAGCAGAACCTTCCAACGTTCCATCCCAGTGGTTGGCTCCGATCTTGGCGCGGATCAGGACCCGATAGGTCTCATCGTCCAAGGAAGTGACGCCTGTATCAGGGTCGAACGGGCCTTGCCATACGCCCTGTTCGAAGCCCAAGCCAGCGACATCGAACGAGAAATAAACACCCTCCAGTGGGGTCCGCACGTTGCGCGAAATTCCCACCCACTCCCCAACTGCATCTAGTTGCACACCGACCGCATCATCAAGGTCGTACGCCGGCACCATCGTCCCATAGCAGTCCTGCGCTCCGACGAAGCACTGCGCGACCGCTTCTACCATCGCCGAGAACTTCGGCTTTCCACGATGGAAGGCCGTGATCAGGTTCAGGTACTTTTCGACATCTGCCATATCAGGTCACCGTGAGCGTCACGTTTGCCGCAGTCATGCTGGCCGCTTGATTGAATGCGAGAGCCACATCGGGAGATCCCGCGCCGCTGGGACCGCTGAGCGTGAGTGCTGCCAGCTTGAAGACCACCCCGCCGCCCACGGAGTTTGCCGCAGTAATCGCGTCTCCCCATTCGACTGACCCGCTGGCACCGCCGCCGATCTGCACGCCGTTCACGTAATCCGCGATGGCCTGTTTGATAGCATTTCCCACCGTCGTCGAATACCCGGTCAGCGCCTTGATGGTCACGGCCGCCGTCAGCGGCGCATTCGCAGGCCGGAAGAAGCGGATCGAATGCGCGATTCCGTAGATATCCGTCACGATCTCAGTCGTGGTCCCATAGGTTCCGGTTCCAGGGGTTTTCTTCGCCGCGATCGCGTTGGCTATCGCTTGCGCGTCACCGCCGTCCACGACCATCGAAATGCTGTGCGAGGGGATGCCGTTGGAATCGGTTGCGTTCGTGTCGTTCTCGTAGGCCCGATATCGCACGACGCCATCCACCGCCGCCACCGCCCCGATCGTGCCTTCCAGCACTGTGCGCGACGGCAGTGCCACCGATACCGCTTGGCGCCGGCGCAGCGTGCCGTCCCGTTCGACAGGCTGGCCAGGCGTGGCGGCGGCGGGGTTGGTCACCGTCTGCCAGCCGCGCGTCGGGGTGGCGATCTTCGACAGCGAACCGGCGGCCGCATTGACCGCGCCAATAGCAGCGCACGTTGCAGTGACCGTGATCTGCCCAGACAGCGGAATCGTCACGGTTGCGGGCAAATTCCATCGGTTCTGCAACAGGTCGTCCTGAACCACGCCGCCGCTGATGATCGTCCCGGCCTGGCCGACGATGACCACGTCGCAGGACGAGAACGAAGCGACCGCGCGCGCGATGCCGTTTATCTTGACGTTGCTGGAGAGCGCCATTCCTTGGGCGCTGGACGGGCTGAACGACGTGAAGACCTGGATCGCGGCGTTGTTCGTGTCGTTGATCGCCATCGCAATAATCGACAGGAACTGACCGTCCTGGCTGTCCGGCTCCAGGTAGACGTCGGCGCCGAAGATGGCCTGATACTGCGCCTTCAAGAAGTCCAGGATTTCCTGATACGACGGCGCCGAAATGCCGGTGGCGGAAATGACCGCGGCGGTGCTGGTGATCATAGTGTCGTCGTAATGGTGGTTTGGCCGTAGGCCGTGCTTATGGTCGCGGCCACGGATAGCGTGCGCGTGTCGGCGTTCCTGGTGCTTGAATAGGCATCGATCTGGGTGACCCCTTGGGTATCCAGAATTCGCGCCTGAATGACGCTGTCATAGCTGTCCTGCGTGTACTTGCCGAGCACGTCGGTGCGCCAGGGCGTTCCCTCGGTGTTATCCAGAAACCACTGGCCGGTGAACAGTTCCAGGCGCGTCAGCACGGCTTGGCCGACGGCCTCGGGAGAATCCCGGTAAAAGTCGGCCTGCTTCTGGCCGAAGGAGTAATCTCCGTCAGTCGTCAGTTTTCGATATCGCATCACCGCTCCTAGTTCACCGAGCCGGAACTACCACTGCCCGTCTGTACGCCTTTGTGGGTATGGCGGTCATCGATCACCTTGCCGTTCGACGTCAGAGTGCCAATGAAGTTGATCGCCCCGGAGATCGTCGTGGCGACCCCGCTGGCGATCGAGCCGATCATGCCGGCCGTCCAGGTCAACAGGCCATTGATCGTTACGGCTCCCGAGAACGTCGACAGCGGGGCTGTGACATCTAGGCCGCCAGGCGCGACGATCTTGATCTTCTGCGTCGCAGGATTCAGTTCGAAGAAGGTCGATCCGTCATCGCTTCGCAACTGCGTCGCTGTGGTGCTGACGTTGCTGATCATCCTCGCCTGGGAGAACGGTCCCACCAGAGCGAATCCGTCGGCCATGTCATGCATGCGCGGCTCTGTCGGCGCCTGCACCTGGCCGGATTGCCACCACGCATCGATCGCGCGCGCGGAGAAAACCACGATGCACTCGTCGCCCGAAGCAATCGGGAAGGTCAGCGTGCAGCCGCCGCCGCGCGGAAAATAAACCGGCACATCAACCAAAAGCGGATACTCCACCGCCGCCACTCCGCCGTCAGAAGCCTGTTGCACGCCTTGGATAGCGGGCTGGACGGAGACCGTCCCCTCTGCTGCATCAAACCCCTGAACGATGCCCGGGAGGGATGTCCAGACCCCCGCGCGCATGCCCCTGAAGGCCGCGCGCAAGGCTTCCTCGGGGTCGCTATACCGCTCTCGGCTATCCATTCACAAACCCCAATAACGCCGCATTCGGCGGCCGTGGATCGTCACGCGCGAGACAGACGATTTCCGAATACCATTCCTGGCCCCTGGTGTCGCCTATGTGGTTCACCGCAAGCACGCGGTAGAACCCATCAGCGTCCGTCTGGGGGACGAAATTGACCGCCGTGTAATCGACGGATATCACTGCATCCTGGATCGATGCGTTATCCAGTTGGATGAGGCGCCCCGGCGCGATTGACGGATTCAGCAGGCACCGCACGCTGATGCCACCGTTCAAGTTCTTCTGCGGCATGCCCACCATCCCCGTCTTTGACGTCAGGACAGTCGCCTCGCCGTCGATGTATCCGTACAGGGGCACAATATTCAGCTTGCCGTCTTGCACATACCAGCTGCTGTTCAGCGCTTGCGCTAGCCCCTGCAAGTGGTCCCGCACCATGCCGAACATCGGCTTACCGCGCGGGCCCGCCGTACTCGGAAACTCCGGTGCGAAGCCGGGGCTGATTCCATAAGGCTTCAACGCCTTCAAAATCGCCTCATACATATCCTGGAACGTCCAGCCCGCCGCAAGCGTCGTATTGATGACGCCGAAGTTGTATGCCTTATCGCCGTCCACGGCGGCCAGATCGAGGTACGTATTCAGCGCGTCCTCCCGTCCCAGCCGCTTCTGAACAATGTCACCAGAAAAGATTGTGCTCAGCGTGCCGGGATAGCCCGCCTGCAGCTGCACGCGCGTGAATTCGTCCCTGACCCTGAGCGCCGTCTGACTGGACAGGTTGTTCACTCGAATGCTCGCACGATGCGGGGTGCGGATATCGCCTCGAGATACTGCGAACCTGATCCTCAGTGCAGACACATCGAGGCCATTGCCTACATCGTCGCTTACAATCAGCTGCGCTTGGCGAAGCCATTGATCAGCCATCTGGGAACTCCATGAAAACTATTTTGATCACAATTGCACTGGCCATGTCGACGACCATGGCCGCGACGCACGCCCAGAGCATCAGCTATGACCAACCTATCGTCCTATCTGGCAGATTGGAAATGCTGACCGGAGTGGATATCCAACGGGGAAAGGAAGTCGAAGTCAGGTACCCAGCACTGATTCTCGACAGAAAAATTTCAGTAATTCCCTCCACAACCGATATCGGCAACACTCCTCAAGCTACTGGCATAGTGCAACTGGCGATCTCTGATGGCTCCCAACGCGAGTTCGTAAAGAAGGTCGCGGGGGGACGCGCAAGTATTTCTTGTGCTTCTCTATATTCCTGGCATACCGCACACCACTTCGCACCGGTCCTCTGTAACGTTGACCGAGTGCTTGACGTCACGCAGTGATGAAGTACAGCTTTCCGCCAGTGCCCAGATTTTCATAGGACGGCACGGCTGAAATGTCGCCTTCCACAAGCACGACCAGCCGGCCGCCGATCCCCAGGTGGCGAAACTGCCCGAGTAGATCGATACCGGTCACCAGCGGAATGCCGGACACCAACGGCGCCGAGTTCGCATCAGCGATGTCCAGCACCCAGCCAGTGCCGCTGCGCCATGTCAGCGCCAGGTTGTAAATCACGCCCGTGAGCGTGATCGTGAACCGCTGGGAATCGGCGGATAGAGGTATCTCGTAAACAGTCATAGTCCAATCGCAGCGCCGATCGATCCGGCCTTGTAAAAAATGCTCTCGTTGACCTCTTTGGGCTGCTTGACCCCAGAATCCACGGGCGGCGCCGTATCAACTGGGTATGCCTGGGCCACCTTCGGAGGCACTTTGACAGTCGTCACCTGGACGATAATCACTTGCCGCAGCTGCGCCTGGACCACCAAGATATCGTTGGTCTGCTGGTCCGTGGTGACCTGCAACGACCGGATCAGCATGTTCTTGTAGGCGCGGCGCTTGGTGAGCACGTCGAAGGGCTGCCGCTGTTCCTGCATTTCCAGGAGCCGGCGATAGACCTCATCGACGCTCACCAGGCCACCGTCCCGGATGATGTCCAAGATGTCGCGTGATTGGGACCACCCATACCGGATGACCAGCTCCGCCGGCATCTTGAAAGCGTGATCTGCGATTGACGCGCCTTGCTCGACCGGATGGTCGGTGATGGCGACCTCGTCGCGGTGTACCTCTTCAAGGGAAACCTGGGGGATGATGTCCCCTAGTGCCCTCGGCGTGCGCAAGAAGATGTCCGAAAGAATTTCGCCTATCACTGCACCGCCCCTCTTAGGTTGCGCACCAAGCGCTCATTCACCGAACCCTGCTCCCGCGCTACCGCCTGCCCGGCGGCCTGCGGATCGGACACACCGTGGATGTTGATTTCCGTCTTTTGGCTGACCTGCGCGCCGGCGCCGCCTACGAGTCCTGACGATCCGACTGCCTCGTCGATCTGGTCACGGCTATACGGGTTGTATCCGTTCTCGTGCTGGATAATCCCCCGCATCAGCATTGACAGGGCCGCCGGGTCCGTCTGTACATCAAAGCGCTCGTTGGGATCTATACCCATGAAGCCAGACAGAAACTGGATGTAGGCCTCGGTGTTGTTCTCCCCTGGAGGGGCGTACTTACTGATCAAACTTCGAAGACTATCCAGCCCTCTTGATCCGTCCAGTCGTAATTGATTTGCGAGAGCTTGCAAACCCTCGCGGGCGGTCTTCCACTTAGCAAACCTTCCCTCACCGTTCTCGCGCGTGGCTCCACGTTGCCCGACGTAGTTCAGATTTCCCGGATTATTGTTCCTGATACCGCGAGCCTCTCCGGCGCCAGGCGCTGCGGCATTCCGGGCTTGGCGCTCCCGAATGATTCGCATCGCGCCTGGTCCGTCCCCAGACAAGAACCTCTCGGCAATGCCCGCGAGGTCCTTCGCTTCTTGGATCGAGCTGTCGATGTACTTCTTCGTGTCGTCGAAGCCCAGGAGCTTCGCCAGTTTGTTCAGAGCATCCGCTAGCTTATCGACAGCCGCGACGGCCTGGTCGATCTCCTTCGTCCAATTTCCCCAGTCGATCAGCGACTTTCCGCCATTCTTCCAGACTTGGTAATCGTCAAACAGAAGCGCCAGAGCACCAACAAGCGCGAGGACGCGCCCGACTGGCGAGGTCGTGATAGCCAGGCTCAGCGCCTGCCAGGCGAGAGCAATCAGCCCGATGGTTTTCAGCAGATCCTTCGACGATTGGTCTGCGTTCTGGAACCATTCCACGACGGTGCGGCCGGTGTCCCATATCCGCCGAGCGATACCGAGCAGGATTTCGCCTGCTTTGACCAACACTTGGACTACCTTGACGATGCCGCTGCTGATGTCATCGAAGTTCGAGACGATCCACTGGCGAAAACGTCGAATCTCATCTGACAGACCGCCCGCGAGCGCCGACCCGGCCTTCTTGAAGAGAATGTCCGCTGCCGCACCGAGCGTGCGCAGCTCGACCATGAACCCGTGCGCGGCCTTTGCAGCCTTGTCGGAATCCAGGTTGGCAGCGCGCAGCATCTCCCGATACTGGCTGCTGAACTCGCCCAGCCCCTCCTGCAACGCCATCAGGGTGCGCTCGTCGATGCCGAGAAAGTCGGCATACGCCTTAGCCCGGTAATAGGGCATCTGCTTGAGACGTGCGCCAAGATCCGCCAGGATCTCCCCGGTGTCACGCAACTTGCCATTGGCTGTCTGCGTCTGCACGCCCAAGCCATGCAGGAACGATGCGGCGCCCGGCGAAGACCGCATGAAGCGGCCCAGCGATTCCACCGCATCGCGCGCGCCTGCGCCAAACTGGCGCGCGGCGAAGTCCAGAGCCTGGATGGTCTCGACGGACGCTTTGCTGCGCTGAGAGGCGAAATACAGCTGCTCCAGGCTGTCTGAGATCTTCGCAACGCCCGCGACTACAGCGGTGGCCGCAGCCGTAGTGGCGGCGCCCAGCGCAACAGCCTGCACCGTAGCGGCGCCAATCGTGTCGACAAAGCGCTTCTGGCCCTTCTCGTCGATCTTGAAGCCGAGGCCAACCAGAAACTCTTTGATCACATCTGCACTGGCTGCCATATCAGGTCTCTTCTATTTGCCGCGCGTGCGCTCGGTTTTCTTCCATCACGTCCAGCGCGTCGTTCATCAGCGCAATGTCGGCCAGGTCGATTTCGCCAGACTTCAGGCTTTCGAATCGACACAGCCCCTTGATCACCGGGCGCAACAACCAATCCTCACCGCCTGGAAGCGACTCCCAGCGCACTCCCGAACCCGCTACTTGGCGGGAAGACTCGCGGGGAGTGCGCCGAAAATATTTCCCAGGTTGTCCTGGATGACCTTCGCGGCCAGCTGCAGCATCGTTCCGAGGTCGATGTCATCGAACGCCGGCTGGCCGCCTCGCCAAACCGGTGCCCATGTGTTCGGCTCCGTCTGCCGGCTGACGATCGCCAGACACGTGCCAAGCACATATTCCGCGTCCGCATCCGGCATCTGCGCGACGGCGTCGGCCAAAGGGGCCAACGACTTCGCGAAGTCTTCTTGCGACGGCGCCGTGCCGCCCAGGGCGGCTACCAGCCCAGTCAGGGCCGGGGCCACGCGTCGCGCGACGTGGAACTGCTGCATGGCGCTCAACCGGCCCGACCGGTAGTTTTGGCCCTTCAAAGTGATTTCCATCAGTTGTAAGTCCCCAGGTTCCGATCGATCTTGATCGCGTCGAACTGCCATTCGACGATGCCGCCGTCCTTGGCGTAAGTCAGGTCCGGCGCACGCTTGAACGCGACACCGCGGGCGACGGTGATATCGCCGGACACAGAGTTGCGCACCGTGATCACGTTCTTGCCGTGCAGCGTGCTGGACAGCGTCTGCGCGTCATACTGGATCATCAGCGCCTGGTTAATGGGGCTGGTCTTCAAGAGGCGCACCGTGATCTGGCCGGACTTGTCAGCGTGCAGGCTGTGCATGCCTTCGCCGTCAGAACCGATGGTCATGGTGTTCTTGTCGGCAGCCGCCGCGATCGTGATGCCTTCTTCCGCCGTGGCGGCGCCGTACCCCATGTTGACCACACCGGTCGGGCCGGCCAGCGTGGCCTGTACGTCGATGAACGAATAGGTAGCCATATTGGCGAGCTCCGATTACCGGTTGAAATTGGCGATGACGTCGACGCTGTGGATTGCGCCCGCCAGCTTGAATGCGCCCTGGATCACCGGCGCCTTGCGTGCCTCGCGATCAGCCTGGGACTGGGTGGCCACGGGCGGCGCATACAGGTAGTAGCCGCTCGACAACGTGTCGCCGCGGCTCAGATTCCCGAAGCCGTCCGCATTCCACACGCCAGGCGCCACCAGACCGTTGGCGACCGTCTGGTCGGCGGCGGCGGCAGCGGCCGTCAGCAGGTCGTTGACGCCGGCGTCGGTCTGCGGAATCTTGGTCGTGCTGGTGTACAGCCGGTTGTACAGGGCCGTTTGCAGGTAGTTCTGGAACCAGTCCGTACCGTGCACCTCGTCGAAGAAGTACCCGTTGGCCATCACGCCTTGCTCGATGATGGCGGTGTCGTTGTCGTAGTTCACGAACACGTTGCAGTTCTTGCCCTCCAGGGCGTTCACCTGCGTCGTGGTCAGCGTTTCCGCCGTCACGCCCGGCTCCTGCTTGAACTTCAGGGTGATCGTGGTCCGGTTGCCCAGGAAGTTGACCGTGAAGGCGCGGCCATACATCGATGCCGAGGCATACGGGCTGGACGACGAATACTGGCAGAACGAGCGCTTGTACTTGGCCGCCTTCAGCCGACTGGCAATGTCGGTGGTGATGGTCGGATCCAGCACTGCGGTCGACTGGGTCGTAACGCCATGAATACGGGTGGGCGACGCCGCTTCGATATAGGCTGCGACGCTCAGATGGGCGTCATCGGTGATACCGGTGGCGGCCGCCTGCAGCCCGTACCAGTCGTTGGACTTGTCGGCCAGCTTCTGCACTGCGTCCAGATAGGTTTCCGAGGCAATGCCCGGGACCGGCACAGCCGACTGGGGTTGCGTCAGGCCCAGCAGCGCGGAGATGTCAGCCCCCGAGGTATTGGCCGTCGCATAACCCACAGTCGACGTCGCGCCCGTCGTGGCGCTGGTCACCACGAAACGGCTATTAACGCCGTCCCATACCATCGTGGCACCCGTCAGCTTTGCCGTCACCTTGGCGGCGACGCCATTCAGGTTCGTCTCGGCCGACAGATCGACAGCAGTAACCGTCTTTTCGGCTCCGTCAATCGAGATCTTCATCGAGCCCGTGGTGATGCTCGTGAAGTTCGACATCGCCTGGTCACCGGGCGACAAGATCGCGCCGCGCAGTAGGCCGGCGGCAGCCGTCTGTGCCCACCGCCCGATAAAGAGCTGGTTCGGCTGGGGCGACTGCGAAAAGAAAAGTACTGCGGCACGATATTCAGGCGCCGTGGTGCCGAAATCGTTGGCCACGTCGTCGATGCCGGAGTATTCGCGGATGCGTTCGTTTACGTCAATCACCGGCGACGAGCCAACAAGCAGCAGCGCGCCGAAATCACGGGTGCCGGCGGCGAGCGGCGACATGACGATGTCGACCTTGACGATACGGCTGATGGAAAGCCCTTGGCTCATGGATGACTCCGGAAAAGAAAAAGCCCGCTCGGTGGCGGGCTCGAAATGGTTCTGTTCGAACAGTTACGGTACGACGACTTCCGCGCCAGGCCCCGTGTCCGATTGGATGGTTGCCTCGGCGCCCAGCAGGTTCAGCACTGAGTAATCGCGGCGGATCACACGGCGGAAGCGCATGGGCAGGTCATAACGCTTCAGCCAACGCTGATTGACCAGCTCTGGCGCTGCAATGGCATCCCCCGCCTCGACGAACGAAATGCCTTGCACGCTGATCTGCTCGCCGTTCTGGGGCATATACGAACCGTCCCGCAGCAGGTCCGCATAGCGCATGGCGTTGGGCCCGTAGAACGTCACCAGGACTTCCAGCTCCTGATGCCGTGTCAGCCGGTCGTGGCCGTCCCCGGACGGGTCATGCTGGATGGCCGGATAGTCCTGCGAGCGCGTGCGCGGCGTTACGCCCACCGCGCACCAGTCCACGCCGATCTCCGGATCCTTCGGTACGGTTGGCTGCCAGCGCGGTCTTACCAGGGCGCCCGGCAGTCCCGTGATCCCTTTGACGTATGCCTGGAAGACCAGATCAAGGTCCAGGTCTGTCAGGGGAGGCGATACCACCGCCGGTGCGAGATATCCGCCAGTTGCCGAGGAATTAGCCATTGCCAGCCCCTTGAAGCGGCATCAGGTCGCAGTAGGCCTCCACGAAGCCGGCGCCATACCGCGAGTAGTTGTTGACAGTTGTCACGGTGTACCGCGAGCCATCCCACGTCACAATGTCCGCATCGATGCCTGGCGCGCCCTCAAGCAAGCGGAACTTCGTCACCACCAGAATCGAACCCTTCACGCGCGAGCCCGTCGCCATCCTGGTCATGATATCGCCGGAATCGCCGGTCACCACCCCGATGAACGGCGTGTCCGTGCCCACATTCACCGCGAGGCCGTCGTCCCCGACCGTCTGAACGTTGCGCGTGCAGACGAGCGAGTCGAAGAAGTCCGGGTCTAGCAGCACGTCGGATACATCGAGGAAAGGCATCGTTGAACCTATTTCTTGCGGACAACATAAACGACCGAGTTGCGGAGCTGCCCTGTATCGAGCAGCGGCTTCTCACCGGTTCGGCCCCGCTTCTTGCGGTCGGCAAGCGTGCGGGGCGCCAGGGCTTCGAACGGGCCGTCTTGGATCTTTGCACGCACCGAGTTCTGCGCCCGCAACCCGGCGCGGACCAGAGCGCGTTCGACGCCGGCGGGGCTTCCCTCCAGCGCAGCCTTTGCCCCGCCGCGGAAGTCCTCGACGATCTCATCCTGGGCGTTCTCGACGCCAGGCACCAAAAAGGGCCGAGGAGGGATGTTCGCCACCGGGCTCCCATTGTCCAGGATGTATCCAATCTGGGCGTTGGACAGCGGCGTATCTTCCTCACGCTCGGGCGCGCTGTCGGGGATCCCCACCAGCACGTCCTTCTTCACCAACTGCGCCATGGAGGCCAGCACCTGCGCCAGTTTGTCGGTCGTCACGGTCATGCTCATAGTTGGACACCACCCGCGCCGACCATGCGGGCATAGAACAGCAGCTGAGTGCCGTAGGTCGTGGCATTCCAGAATCCGCCGTCATCAAGCGTCACCACGCCGGCGTCATAGCTGGCGCTGACCTTGTCGACCGATTTGGCCGTCATCGGCCCCGTCACAGCCCCCGGCGCGCCGCCGGCCGTGGCGGTCTTCTGACTGCGCGCGGCCAGCGCGAGCTGGTGAGCGGTGAACAAGGCGACGCCATAGGGCCACAGGTTTCCCCACCGGCATTCGGGCAGCAAGGATTCCGCCAGGGCGCCGAAGAACGACACCTGACCATCCGTATAGACGGTCGTGTCGGCGAATTCAGGGAAGTCCTGGCGGAACTTTGCTACGTCCATGGTTGGTCCTTACTTGCTGGTGCTCTTGCCCGAGGCTTTGGCGTCATCCTTGGGGGTGGATTGGGCATTCTGCGCGGCCTGCTCGCGGTCGGCAAGAGCCTGTTCGCGCGTCGCCAAGTCGGCTTCGCGCGCCTGGACGGCCTGCTCGCGGTCGGCAATGACCGTCTCACGCGCGTCCAGGGAGCCGGCGCGCGACACCAGGGCTTTTTCCTTGTCCTGCAGGTCGGCCAGCAGCGCTTCCGCCGCGGCGCTGGTGTCCGGATCCATCGCCGGCTCGTCGCCGATGTGGGCCTGGACATACCAGTGCTTCGCGGTTTCGGCGTCCACGGAGTGGTTGCCGACCGTGAAATGCCGCCTTTCACCGCCCAGCTGCAGCGTGAATTCGCGGTTGACGTAGATCTTCGGCATGCCGTTCTCCTTAGATGCCGTCGCGATAGGCCAGGGTTTCCGGGTACACGAACTCCACGGCACCGAGCCGACCAAAGTAGGTCGTCATCTGGTAGATGCTGCGGTACTCCAACGGAGTACGCTGCAGCGGCACCAGCGGGAAGCGCACGCGCTGCGTGTCCTTCGTGTAGGCCATCATCCGGTCAGCATTGGCGGCGCCGCGGTGGTACAGCCACTTGATCGGCTGGATGTTCAGCGGACGGCCGTTCAGGCTGTTGCACAGGCTGTTTTGCCGCAGGAATTCCAGCACCGAAATGTTGCCGGCGTTGGAAATCAGAGTGCTGACCAGCTGCGAAAATTGGACGGGCGGCAGCCGCAATTCGCTGGGGCAGACCGAGTAACCAGACGCCGCCCAGGCGCTGTTCAGCAGCTCGTTCACGTCGTCCAGCTTCTGCTGCGGCGTGGAGGTGGCCCAGTTGCCGGTCTGCGCGTTGGAAACCGGCACCTTCGGGCTGTTGAGCAGACCGTACAAGCCCAGCGTGGCATCACCGATGTAGACCTGCTCATCGATGTCCATGTTGTGCTTCAGCTGCATGCCGGCGTACTTCTGCTGGTCGACGGGCCGCCCCAGCTTCTGCGCCGATTCCAGCTCCGGGATGGTCCAGCCCAGCTCCATGCCCCACAGGGTCAGCGGGCCGGCCGTCTTGCCGATGTCCAGGGCCAGGCCTTGGATCGAATTGGCGTCCTTGCCGATCCAGCTCTTGCCGGTGGGCGAAGGACCGCCAGCGGCGGCAAAGCTGGAATTGGTGAACGACGAGGTTTCGTCAGCGATCGACACATCTTCGCGCAGGTCGATGTCTCGGGACCAGGTCACGGCCGCCAGCGGCGCGTGCAGGGTCTGGTCGAGGCGTTCCAGTTCGCCAATCAGGAAGGCGCCGGCCGAATCGATCGTCTGGCGGTCAAAGGTGATCATGCCGTCCGTGGTGCGGGCACGCTTCAGGCGGCGGGTCGCATCCATCACGGCCGCCATTTCGGTTTTGCTCAGGTTCATGTTTGCTCCGTAGGGGCGAAAAAAAGGCCACCCGTAGGTGGCCCGTTCCCGTGATGGGGGTCAGTTGCGGAAGGAGATTTCGACGTTGCCGTCCGCATCAGCGGCCGACAGGAAGATGGCGTTGATCGCGACGGTGTTGGTACTGTCCGCCGCGCCTTCCCAGCCGCCCAGAGGCTTGCCGGAGGCTGCTGCTGCGACACGGATGTACGCCTGGCTGCCGGCCGCCACGGTGGCGCCGCCGTTCAGCTTCACGGTGATATAGCCGCGACGCAGGACGTCACCAGGGCCCGACGTGGGCGGCGTCGCCACTCCCAGGCCGTCGGTGCCCGAATTGGTCGGGAACGGGCGGACCAAGACGCCGTACGCGTCGGTGGCAGCCTCGCCTCCAGCGAAGGGCACGAACTTGCCCGCGGCCATCTTGCCGACCAGGCCATAGGCCGAGAACGGCAGGGAGGCGTTCAGGATCTGGGTCTCGACGACCGAGTTTTCCTTACGGCTGACATCGCCCGGAATGCCGGACGGCATGCGATAGACAAATGCGACCATGATGGTGGTTCCTTATTAGTTGCCCGTCCGGGCGTCCCAGAACTTGCGGTTCTGCTCGTTGATACTGCTGACCGTGGAGGGCCGGCCGAAATCCCGCGTGCTGATGCCGCTGCGCACGCCGGACGTGTTGTTTTGGTGGCGGCGCAGTGCCGCCGCGCCGTTGAAGATCGTGGATACCGACGACGCGTCCATCGTGCCGAACTCGGGAGCGCGGCCGGCCAGGAATGGATCGATAGCGGCGCGGCCCTCGTCGGTCGCATAGGCCGTCTCCAGGGCCTTGCGCTGGCATGCGCACACCGCGTCGGCCGTCTTGACCTTCTTGCTGTCGAACGTGGGCAGCTTGATGCCGGGTGCCAGGATCTCGGCGCCGGAGCGAACCGTGGCCATGTCGCCGGTGTAGGTTTCGCCCTTGGCCGCGGCGTTGTGCTCGGCTTCTTCGGCTTCCAGCACCGTGTCACCGGTCTTGCCGTCGTCGTCCTGCTTTTCCTTGATTTCCTTGATCTCGGATTCCATGTCCGTGAACCGCTTGCTCATTGAGTCCAGCGTTTTCTGGATCGCGGCCAGGGTGGCACTGTCGCCGGTCTTCGAGGAAGACTCCTTTTCTTCGCGGGCCTTACGCTCTTCCTCGGACTCATCGTCCGCGGTCTCAGCCTCCCCCAGCGCCTCTTCCAGCGCGGCCTCGTCCTTGGACTTGAAGGCCGCGCGGATGCGGTCCCAGGTAATCTTTTTCTTGCTCATATCGATTTCCTTATCTCCGATTGCGCAACGCGGGCCGCAGCGGCCACGCTCTACCAGCGCCACATGGTTGCCAATGATGTTGCGCTGTACCCCGCGCCCGGGTTCAACCTGTTCGTAGTCCGCGTCATAGCCACACGAGACCTCGCGCAGCGGCTTCTTTCCTGGTTCCTTGGGATCGAACCGAACCGCGTCGATGGCCATCCGATCAGTGATCAGCATGTCGGCAAGGACATAGTCCGCGTCCAGCCCTTCGCCGCGGCGCACGTTCTGGGTGATGCCGACCGCCAACTGGCGCCAGGTGTCCGGCGTCACGAACTCGGCCGGGTGATCCATCGTGACCGGCTTGCCTTCGAAGCTGGCCAGGGTCTCCGGCCGGAATACCTCATCGGGCGTGCGTTCGATGCGGATGATCCCGTCCCGGCCTGGCTCGACGGGAACTTCACCGTCGGCATATAGCAGCTCGCCGATGCGCGCGATGGGCACGCCCTCGCACAGCAGGAAGCCGTCATTCGTGACGGACTGCCGCGCGCCCAGGCGCTCGACCGTGTAGAAGCCGCTGGCCATTCGGTCAGTGGTGTGCATGCTCATTCCTTTGCCAAGATAGGTTCGGCATAGCAGCGGCAGTTCCAGATTTCGCCCGGGTGGTGCCGCATCCAGACGGGCCGCTTGTCCGTGCCTTCGTTCACCATCGGCGGATCGTTCCAGGCGAAAATCTTGCCGTTCATGTGCCGGTGGCCGGATCGGACGTCGGTGTCACCGACCGTCCGCCAGATGTAATGCGTACTGCCGATTGAAAGTGCGCGCGCCTCGGTTAGCTTCGCCGCCGTCCTGGCCACTTCGGTCCGGGCGATCAGCATGGCTCGGCTTTCGGCAACCTCGCCGGATCGGCCGATTTCCTCGGCAATCTCGGCGGCGCGCGTGCTGTCCTGTAACCCTTCTATGGTCAGCTTGTGGACGCGCTCAGCAGCCTCCAGCGGCAGGGACTTGATCAGTTCGACCTGTTCAGCCAGCAGGGACTGCATGACGCGGCCGGTGTCAGCGCCGCGGATCTCAGCGCGCAACGCCTGCGATACGTCCTTGCTGCGCTCCAGGAAAGCGTCACGGTCGCGCCGGTTTACCTCTGTCAACATGCGCAGCGACGCGCCGCGCGCCCATTCATCCAAGGCCCGGGAGTAGGACTCCAGAATCGCGGTGATGGGCGGCACTGCGGCGGGGTCACCAGCCGGGAAGCCGTCGATGATCGCCCCAATGTTGCGGGCGACCTTCTTCAGTTGTGCCGAAAACTGGACCTCCGCGCGCCGGGCATTGACCGGGTCACGCCGGCGCGGCTGCTTGCGCCCCTGATGCTTGTCCCCCGTTCTGGCCGATATCGAGCCCAGGTATGTCGACTTCGCCAGGCTCGGGCGGCTCGTCGTCTGCGGCATCAATTTCTTCCTCGGTGATCATGGTGAAGACGCCTGTCTTGTGCCCCGACTTGCGCAGCTCAGACAGCGCCGTCTTGCGGCCGATAATGCCTTTGTCGTAGGCATCCCCCACGGCGGATTCGACGTCTTTGGCGACCGCCGCCTTCTCGGTGTCGGTCAGCTGCCAGCAGGATCGGAACTCGAAACCAAACTTGTCGTCAGGCGGCCGGCCAAGCGACGACCGATGGATCACCTCCAGCAGTACGCTCATGCCCGCGCGCAGCTGCTTGTCCTGGCCGTTTGCCACGTTGTCGTAATAGGTGCGCAGGTCTGAATCACCCGAGGCGTTCAGGCCCGCGGGGGACTGCCCAAAAAGGCGGACCAGCGGTATTTGCAGCGCCCCAGAGATCTGCTGGCCGAACTGCAACAGGACGTCGTCCAAACCGGCGAACGAATACTGGTGCGCCTCGAATTCGTCCTCAGCGTCCATGAGGGTCATCCCCTCGTTGGACTGAAAGCGACGAATGAAGTCGATCTGCTTCATCAAGCCAGCCTCGGCCGGGCCGCCCATGGACAGGATTTCGCGCAGCTTCTTGACCTTGTAGGTGCGCAGGTGGGCCTTGTAGACCAGCTGTGCGGCGCCCTCGGTGGTGCTGTCGAACGCCAGCAGGCGGTCCCACAGACGCTCCAGCACCGACTGGCCCCAAAGGTTCTCCGCGATGCGCTGCCAGTACGGCAGCTTCAGGCCTTCCAGGCGGATCACGCGGCTGTAGTGCACGCGCTTTCCTGCCAGGGCGGGCGCGGCGATCAGCACGTCGTAGTATTCCGGCTTGCCCAGATCCGGCCCGTATTCGCGGACCAGATGGGTCAGCGACGGCTGCACCAGCCAGCGGTCGAGCGGTAGCAGGCCCTTGAACTGTCCCTTGCTGATGGTGTCCAGCTTGAGCGGGGTGTTCACGTCCTGACCATCGATCAAAAGCACCGCGATGGCGCCGCCGTACAACCGCGACCACTTGACGGTATCGCACAGCGCGTCCCAGACCTGGTACTGCTCGATGGTCGACTGGATACGCTCGACGTCGTCGGGGTCAATGTCGCTTGCCAGCTCGATGCCGGCGCGGGTCATGTCTTCGGCGACGGCGTCAACAGCCATCCCGCAGATCCAGGACGAGCGATAGGCCGCCTCCATCTGGATGCGGTTGCGGCTGACCAGGTCGAACGTGTAGCGCCCTTGGGACGCCTGATTGTTCGTCTGGATGCCGACGCGCGCTTCGATGTTGGCGAAGGAATCGCGGGCCGGCGCGGTGACAGTGGCCGGGGCGTCTTTACGCGCCGCGACCTTTCCGAATGAGCGACGGCCCATGGTTTTCCTTATGCAGCAAGTCGCGCCCAGACTTCCAGGCTGCGATCGCGGGGCGCAAAACACATGATGAGCGCGTCCGCTATGTTGGGAGACTTGACCGGCCCACCTTTGCGAGTCGACTTTGCCAGGTCTTTCTTGCTTTCCACCTTCACTCGACCGTTTTGGTCGTAGTCGCGCTTGGGCGTTGAGAGCTCATCGATCAGTTTTTCCAGGTGGGGGCAATCACTCGAAATGCTGATCATCTGATCGACGTCGAACTTCTCTCCACGGTGCACGGCGTTGTACGTGTTGCGGAACCGGTCGGCCACCTGCCACCAGGCCTGAGCCTTGATGTTCGAAAACATGTCCTTGTTGGTCGTGCCGGGCATGTATTCCTCGTCCGGCTCGAACACCGCGCCACCAGCGTTGAACTTTTCGTACAGCACCGGATGGTTGTCGCTTTCCTGGCGCCGCGCCTCGTTGACCTCGCCGAACTTGGCGCCGCAACCAGCACCGACGCCGATGGAGTCGTACGTGATGCCCGCGCCGCGCTCGCGCGCCGCCGAGTAGGTGCGCGTGCAGCTCTTCAATAGTTCGTCCTCTGCGGCCTTCCACTCGTCGGCCCACGAGACCACCGACCCATGCGCGAAGACGTTGGCGCATTTATCGTCGCCGTCGTCGGCCACGTCGAAGCCGATCCGCTTGTCGCCGGCGGCCTCAAAGCCAAGCTTCTTGTCGGCGTCGATCGCGGCCATGATCCACGCCCGGCGGATGATGACGCCATCGTCGCTGTCGCGCGGCACGCCCAGATAGATGTGGGCGAACTCGTCGTAGTCCTCTTCCTTCGCCGCCTCGATGATGTCGCGCATCGTCTGCGAGAGAAACGGGTTCTCGTCATAGTTGATTTGGCGCACCACCGTATTGGGCGGCGGATTCAGCACGAAACGCTTATATGCGAAGTCAGTGGCCAGCTTCGGATTGAAAATGATCCAGATCTGCGACCCAGCCTTACGGATCGTCGGCTCCAGGATTTCCCACTGCTCAGCGGTCAGGTTGTGGGCTTCCTCAATCCAGAGGATGTCGATGCCTTCCAGCGACTTGATTTCGTCGATGGACCGCCACAGGCCGTAGAACAGGAATTCCGTCTTGGTCTTGCGATGGTGAATCTTGTTGTCCAAGACCCTGAATTTCGAACGCAGCCCAAACCGCTCTATCTGGGTCTTCAGCAGCGTGTAGACCGACTCTTCGATCTTGTTCTGGAACTGCCGCACGCACAGGATGCGCAGCTTGTACTGGCCGGCGAGGAACGTCGCGAAACCCGCCGCATCCCAGGACTTTGTTGAAGCGCGCCCGCCGTGCAGCACGCGGTTGCGCGCGGGGCGCGTCCAGAACTCACGCAGTGCTGGGTTGAGCGTTGGTTTAGGCGACTGAATCCCCATAGAAGTGTTCCAGGCCCGCCGGCGCTTCGTCGTCGCTGCGGCTCATCCCATCGATTTGTTCCTTGTTGGCCCGCAGCAGGTTGATGCCGATCTCGCTGGACGCATTGGCCATCTTGGTCAGAAGCGCCACACCCTTCAGCGCCTCGACGCTCTCAGTATTGGTCGGGGCGGCGTCGTCGATCTTTTCGGACTCGGTGTGCGCTATCAGTGCCAGGCGGTGCGCCGTGGCACTGCTGTAGCGCGCGGCACCGGCAAGGTGTTCGGATATCGCCTTCAGGTCATCGGCAAGTGAACGGGCGGCTATCTGTTCAGAAACGTTCAGATTCGCCATCGCTCGGTCAGCCGCAACCAGTTGATTAGCAACGGATTTAATCGTTTCCGTGCGTTTTGAAAACCGACTTGATACTGCGCCTTTGCTAACGCCAAATTCGCGCGCCAGCACCGACGTGGATTCACCGGCGAGCAAACGCTTGCCAATCGTCTCCCACTGGGCGTCCGTCAGCTTCGAAGGTCGTCCCATCTAACGTCCCCAATATAATGATACATTCCGAAACCTAATAACCGGATGGAGTTCCCTTGCCTGATTACATCTCTCCGATCATTGCAGTCATCATCTTCGCCTTCACCGCAAAGCAGTATCTGGACGTACGTCGGCGCGAACTCGAGGAATCGCAGACTGCGCACTACCACAAATTGATCCGTCAACTTCTGGTCGACGACATAGCCGGGGGACCGTTTATTGATCTGCAAATATCTGCGGTCTATGAGCTGTCACTCATGCCAGCGAGATACAACGCGAGTTCCACGATCATTCTCAGGCGGTTGAGATCGCGTTTAAACGGGCTCGCAGGTCATGATGATCTGGCAGCTTCCATTGACGATGCATTGGGGGAGCTGCCTAAGAAGGCAGCTCCCCGTCGTTCCAAACATCGACAACGACTTCTTTCGATCGATCTGGCGGTCGCTCTTGGGCTTGGATCGGGCTGTGCCGTAGCCGCCATTCAAGCAGCCAAGGATTACTTTTCGATATCCCCGGTCTGGATGCTGGTAACGACTCTTAGCTTGACGGCAGCGTTTCTACTCGTTGCTCATTGGTTCGCGTTTCGCCTCGAAATCGCTCAAGGCACGGCAGGCTCGGGCCAAGCTTAAATCGTTTATCGGTTGTGGGGCCCACCCCTTAGCGCACCTGCATGTGCGCTGGTTGGACCGATAGGGGCTTCACGGGCGGCGCCGGTCGGAGCCAGCGGTACGGGGTCATCCCCGCGCGCAGCGGCCGCGGCGGCTCACTGCTGTCTGGTCGATTGCGGCGGCTGTTCCCACAGAGCAGAGGCCGGAGCGTGACGTCTGCCAGCCGGTGCCCATGCGGCCCGGCGGACGGTTCTCTCTGGCCCCTGCTCTCTGGAAACAAAAAAGCCGCCAGAAGGCGGCTCAAAGCGGATTCTTGACAAGGAGGACTTACGTGGCCGACAACGCCGTGATCAAACCGTGAAGATAGACGAGCGCCTGGCCGACTGCGGCAACGCAAGCGGAAAGTGCTGCACGGGTATTCCAGCGACCTTGCAAGGCAAGCGTCTCCGCGAGCGAATAGAACTTCCCTTTGTCGTCCTTGGGCAACACAGACGCGCTGGCCCAATCGCCAGCATTGGGATCTCGGCTTAACGTGACCTCGAAGCGTTCCGCTGCTTCGGCCTGTTCCGGACTGACCGAAGCCGTGGCGGCCTTCCTCCAAAACCAAGCAGCTAACCCTGCGCTGATGCAGCTGACCACATTGAGAAACACAGCCAAAAGCATCCAAAGCTCCATGAAGAAAGCCCCGGCTTTCGCTCGGGGCTAGTTTCTTGCGGACGCACGACGCCCGCCATGGGCATCGGGTCACGTCGTTAGACGGTAGTCAGGTTGTCTTGGCGCCGATTATGCACCTGGCTTGCGTACTGCGCAACAAAATCTTCGAAGTTGCCCACGGCGCGAACCAGGATGTCGTCGTACTCGCGCAACCTGATGCCCTGGGCACGGCACGTGGCCTTCCAGTAGGCGCGCTGGACGTAGTGGGCCCGCAGCAGCTCGCGGTGTTGGTGCAACATCCGGTAGACGGCATTGCGCCACGCCGCCTCGATGAACGCAGCGTCGGCCTCGTCCAGCTCCTCCTGCGGTTCCTCCGCTTCGGCCAGCTTGCCGGCCTTCTTGGCCAACATGCGGCAGATCTCGTAGGTGGGCGACACGCCGTAGCCGCCGCGGCTGCGCATCACCTCCCCCCAGTTCTCCAGGCGCTCGTGGAAATCGAGCGGCAGGCGGTCCAGCAGCAGTTTGGGAATGGTCATGGCGCGGTATGCTCCTCGTACTTCGAACAACGTTGGCCGATCTCTTCGCCCAGGGCACAGCGCAGGACGCGCCGGCCGCCGAAGGGACTGGTGATCAGGCGGATTTCTGTGCAGCCCGCGCACGTGCGGGCTGGCGGCGGTTCTTGGCGACGCTCCAGCACCTTGAGCGGGTCGCCGCGCTCGGTTTGGCGGCCCCAGGTCATGGCCGACCTCCCATTGCTTCGGTTACATTGCCCTCGCTCAATTCGATGAAGAGGATGCCAACATGGAAAAATTGCGTCAGTTCGGCCGGGACGCTGCGGCTTTGTATCTCAAGTGGAGTCCGCTCATTGCCGGCACCCTCATCCTTTTTCTTGTGCTTTTCTTCATCGGAGCTTATTGCGCGGGCTTGGGCAATATTCTGACAAGTTCGATCACGATAGGATGGGTGACAGCAGTCGCAACGTTCGCTGCTGCTGTAGTTGCCCTTCGTGTCGCATCGGCAAATAACCTTCGATTGGAAGCGCGTGAGCAACAGGCTGCAGAGTTGTACGTAGCGACGCTTCCTGGCCTTGTAGGGATAATCAACTTCCAGCTTTCGGAGATCGCTAGGAAAACTAAGAGTAGCGCTGGCGACAGCGTTGGACTGCGGAACAAATACATCGAAATCAAAGCCACTGTTGATTCGATCGATTTTCAGAAGGTGTTCACCTACAGCCCAGCAATGGCAGCAAATTTGGGAATGATCGCTAATCACGTAAGGATGTTCGCGATCAATCCCAATAGCTGGGCGGATACCATCAAACTCCTCGCCAAGTATTTGGCGCCAGTAAGGGCGGCCAGTGACGCACTCGTTGAAGAAGCAAGTTCTGCGCGCGCCGAGAAATTTGATGCATATCTTCCGCCGGAATCGCCCGCTGACGGTAGCGTTGCCACCGATGCTGGTACACCCAAGTGATTTTGGCGGAATCATGCTGCACGCTCCTGCGCCACGGCGCCAAAGAGGTCGGTCTGCGGCTGCTCGACGGCCAGCGGCGTGACCACAGCCACCAGCCGCGCGCCAAACTCATCCGGCTCGGCCCGGCGGGCGCTGATCTCCCGCACCCAGGCGTCATCCTGGAACACCACGTCCTTCAGGCTGTCCAGCACGACCTTCTGGGCGTTGTCGAGGTCCAGGCACTGCACGGTGTCGTCCCAGGCCGCGCCATCCTTGCGCATGCGCTTCTGCCAGTCCTGCGGGCGGTTCGGGTACAGGGTGAACTCGACCCGCACCCGGCCGGCGATCGGCTTGCGCACGCCGGCCACCAGCGCCAGCTTCTGCACCTGCGCCTTGTAGGCCTTGGCCTCGGGCGTGACGTAGGTGCTGGTGAACGCCGGCTTTCCCCGCGGCGTGACCGTCCGGCTGGCCCAGTAGCGGTTCGCGCTGATCGGGTACGGCAGGGTCAGCGCCACCGCGCGCGCGAAGCTGTCCGAATCGGTTACGGCGTATCCGCCGCAGGCAATGGCCAGAACTTCGGCGCGCTTCGCCAGCGTGCCGGCCATCGGGTCGTAGGCTTCGGTGAGGTTGTGTGAAGCGGTCATGCGTCGGCTTCCTCGGGTTGGTTGTGATCCAACCAGGTCGATCCCTGGCCGGCGGGTTTGGGGGTGCCCATGTGCGCCTGAGGCTGGCGGCATTCGTCGCCCAGGACGCGGAGCATGTGGGCGCCCAGGTGGTAGGCGGTGAGCCTTTCGGCTTTGGCGGCGCTGGCCAGGATGTCTGCGCGGCCCAGGGCTTCGATGCGGTCCAGCACCTTGCGGCTGACGGTGTCGCCCTTGGGGCGGTTGACCAGCCAGTAGGCGGCGGTGAAAAGGGCCTTGCGGTTCTGGGCACGGGCGCTGATGTCGTCGAATTCCGAGCGAGGTGCGCCGAAGTGCAGGCGGCAGTGCCAGTCCTTGGCGCCCTGGGTGCTGGCGCTCATCGTGCCCGGCAGGCAGCAGCCGAAGGCAGCGCAGATGCCATAGCCCCCGCCTTCATTGCCGCCCACGGCGGCGCTGGCTTCGGCGTAGGCGCTCATGCACGGGCCCCTTGCTGGTGCTGGGCGACTTTCGCGGCGGTCTGCGCTTTCAGGGCGTCCAAGCGGTCGCGCTCGGCCTGGCTAGTCGCTTCAGCTTCGCGGCGGCGCTTCTCGGACGGGGACAGCGCGCCGGCCACCAGCGCGCGCAGGCGCGCGATGTTCTCGGCGGCGACTGCGTCATCGCCCAGGCCACCCGAAGGATCAGGCGGCGGCAGCAGCGCGGCGACGTGCGGCGCCGCCAGCAGCCCAGCCGTGCCGGCGGCGGTCAGCGCGCGCTCGCGGCGGTCGGGGTCCCAACCAAGGGATGCTTGCCACGCCACCGGCTGGCGCTCATGCCGGGCCCGCGCCACCAGCCGGTCGTAGGTGCCCTTGAACGCCATGCGCGCGCCCACCTCGTCACCCAGGTCCAGCACTGTGCGGCAGGTGGAGAAAGCCTGGGCCGTCTCCAGCGTCCAGACCACCGTTTCCGCCTCGTCGCGCGACAACAGCGCGGTGGCCCATGCTTCGTCAGCGGTGGGCCGGCTGTCGCCTGTGCCGTGCCCAAGCAGAGCCAGGATCTGCGCCGGCGTCGGGGGGAACTTGGCCTCGTTGGCCACGTACTGCGAGAACGCCGCGCTCACCGCTGGGAACTCGTAGGGCTCGAGCATGCGCAGCCAGAGCATCTGTGTGGTCGGCTGCGGTGGCAGCCGGTTGTATGCATCGAAGACGCCGGCCAGCAGCTCGGCGAAGGCGGAGACGTCGCGGTTGTGCATCAGGCCTGCTCCATGTCGAAGGTGAAGTTGTCCTGGCCACCCTGCCCAGCCAGGCGCAGGAATTCCTGCTTACGGCGATCTGCCTCGCTCACGGCGGGCGCCGCGCGTTGCCCGAAGGCTTGCTTCGGTGGGAACAGGCCCTGCCAGCTCTTGCCGATGCAGTGCCGGATGACGTCGTCCGGCTTGTGGCCCTGGCCGCGGAAGGTGCCCAGGTCCTCGATCTGCTGGCGCGCGGCTTCCTCGGTGATCGGCTTTTTCAGCTGCACGCGGTGGCGAACCCAGCGTTCCCAGCTTTCCGTTGGCAGCCAGTCCGGCAGGTCGACCGTCATCGCGTCGAAGCCCGAGTCCTTCGGCTTGCGCACGCGCTTATTGGTTGTTCCTGGTTGTTCCCTTGGTTGTTCTTGGTTGTTAGACCGCAGCTGCTGCGGGGGTGACTGCGGGATTTGCGGGGGTACCCCCGCAGTAGCTGCGGTGGTTACTGCGGCATTTGCGGGGGTGCAGCTGCTGCGGGGGTGCAGCTGCTGCAGGGGTTGTTGGAAGGAATTCGCATCTACAACGTAGGTTGTATGGCGCCCATTGGCACGGTCGGCCACCACCACCTTGGCCTGTTCCAGCCACTTGATGGCGGCGTGAACGGTGCGCTCGGACAGGCACGTGTACTCGCACAGCGTCGGGATCGACGGCCAGGCCGAGCCGGCCTCATCGGCATAGTCGGCCAGCGCCATCAACACCGCCTTCGGCGAGGAAGGCATCTGCAGGGGCCGGCAGGCCTTCATGACCTCGTAGCTCATAAGCGCCCTTCCATACCGCCACGCTGTGCGAAACTAACCGTCCACCCAACTAAGGAGTCTCGAATGTCTGACAACGTCCTCAAGGACCACCCCATCAGTTCAATCGAAAAAGCGCTGGGCGATGGCTTGGCAAAACTGCTCGGCAGTGGCGTGAAGGTCAAGATCAGCGGCCTGACGTTTGAAGCTGGGGACGACCTCATGTTCGACGGCCACATGGAAGCGTCGCGCTTGACGATTTCTGTGAACAAGAAGTGGGACAACACCAAACTGCGGGATTGATTCACAGGGCCTCCCCGAGCTGCAGGCCCAGCTTTTTTGTGCGCGCCTCATCCCAACGTGTGTAGGCCCATTCCCAGGTGGCCTTCTTTTCGGCCTTGGTCAGGGTCATGCCCTGGTCAAGGCTGGCGTGACAGCGCGCACAGCCGGGAACGGTGTAGATGTCGGTGGCTTTGATGCCCATGCCCTTGCCGTAGTCGCTCCAGTTCGCGTGACACGGCACCACGGTGTCGCGCTCGCACGCGCCGCGGCACAAGCCCGGGATCTGGAGGTAGCAAGGTTCGCCGCGGCATGCGGCCAGGTACTTCGGTTCGTGGCCCGTGCGCTTCTTGGGCGCGTGGCGCTTGAATGAGGTGCGCTGCAGGCCGGTGGTGGCCTTGAGCGGGGTCTTGCGGGTCAGGGGCGAGCGGCGCAGCATCAGCGGGCCTCTCGTGTGCGGAATTCCACGCCCAGCTCGGCGCCAGCGGCTTCCACCTGGGTCAGGTACTGGGCCATGCCCTTGACCGTCAGCATGGCGGTGCTGCCCACCAGCGCGCGGTCACCGCGCGGGGTGATCTGCCACTTCACGTAGCCATCCAGGCACAGTTCGGGGTCGAACTCTTCGGGCAGGAACTCGCGCTTGAAATGCTCGTGCCAGGCTTCGGCCGTGAAGCGCTTGCCATGCACCCAGGCCTGTTCCGCGATGTCGGCCAGGGGCCCGACCCACATCAGGGCGTTTTGGCTCATCTTGCGCGGCCTGACGCGCTCGCGCACCACCACTTCCAGTGGCTCGTCGGCATCCAGCGGCAAGTTGGCCAGGAACGTCTGCGCGGCGGCCTGTTGGCTGACGCCGACCAGCAGGAACGTGCGGGGGTTGTGCAGGCGCTGGCGCATGTCAGGCTCTCCCTTCGCCTTCCAGGTCCGACTGCAGGTACTTGTAGGCCATGCGCTTGAACGCCTGCAGGTCCTCGCGGTCGACCACCACGGCGTCCAGCGGCGCCACCTGCATCCCGATCGCCGCCATCAGCTGGCACACCTGCTCCAAATCCTGCTTGGCGCGGCTCACGGTACTGGCGGACGTGCCCATGAAATCGGCTGCACGGTCCTGGGTGAACTCTGCAAGCCGCCGCAAGATCTCGCCGTGAAGGCGTGCAGCGGTCTTGCGTGTGCTTTCAAGCTGCTCAGGGGAAACTGGCTGGGTACTCATCTGATACATCCATGACGAGAAAGAGAAAAAGGGAAATGACCGAGACCGAAAAGCTGCTGCAGAACGCCCAGAACATCGCCCGCCGGACCTTCGTGGACCCGAGCGAAGCCGCGGTGCTGGCCATCTTTGAAGAGCTGCGCATCGAGCGCGACCGCATGGCCTGGGCCACCGACGACCGCATCGGCGCGACGGTGCATTGATGAGGTCATGCTCCCTCCCCGCCGTGGTTCCCACGCAACGTAGAATCGGGAGTTCTCACACAGCCCTTTTCTACGTTGGGGGAACCCGAATGGACTTTTCTGTCATCGCTGCTGCTGTCAGCTCCATCAATGGAGCCATCGATCTGGGCAAGAATGCGCTCGGCCTCAGCAATGCGGCCGAGGCGAAAAAAGTAGTTGTGGCCATGAACGAAAAGCTTTTCGACGCCCAGCAACGTCTGTTCGAACTCAGCAGTACCTTGAACACGCTGCAGCAAGAGAAATTCCAAACCGCACAGGAATTGCGAGAACTGAAAGAAGCCCTCGCAGAGCGCGGCCGCTACACGCTTGTCGCCATCAGTGACGGCCAATTCGCTTATCGGGTGAATCCCCCCCCAGCACTTAGCGGGACCGGCGACCCAGGACTCACGGAGCCGGATCACTACGTCTGTCAGAAGTGCTTCGACGGGCCCGGAAAGGACAAGGTCGTCCTGCAGCGTCGAAGCTTGTTGGGCGGCATGCGCTACCTCGAATGCCCCAGCTGCAAGGTCAGCTTCACGTGGCCCCAATGACGAATCCGACATCATTCCGCCTCCCGGCGGGCGAGCCAGCGCTCGACCCACGTAATGGCAGCGTTCGCGGCCGAGAATCCGATGACGGCGCCCACCACGGCGGCGCCGATGCCGGCAAGAAAGGCATCCATCTACGCCGCCTCCTGCTGGGCGGAGGTGGGCTCAGGCGGCGTGAACGCGTCAGGCCGGATGGTTTCCAAGAACATGCGCCGCGCGGACGGGATGCCGCCTTTTCGCCAGTCCGAAACGGACGGGTCTTTGACCTTGCACAGGCGGGCGACGGCCGCCGTACCGCCCAGGCGGTCGATGATGTCGGAGTCGGGGTGTTTGGTATCCATGCACCAATTATTAGGCATACCTTACTTACAGTCAAGTTTCACCTAACTCAAAACACAGGCATGCCTAACTCACTTCCCATTAGGATTGCCGAATGAGTACTCTTGCGGAACGCCTCAGAGAGGCAATGGACGCGGCCGGCATAAAGCAGGTCCAAGTCGCGCGCGCGGCAGGCATCAAACCTCCCTCTGTCGCAGACTGGCTGAACGGGAAAACCAAAAACATCAAGGGCGCAAATCTAGTTACCGTCGCCCAACTCTTGAACGTGAGCGAGGCATGGCTGGCTGACGGGGTTTTGCCAAAAGAACGGAGGCTTGATTCCGATTGGCCTTTCCCGAAAATATCCAAACACCGGTACTTCGCCCTGTCTGAGGCGCAGCGGGCCGGCATCGAAGAATGGGTCGCGCGCCAGGTTGATGCATACGGGGAGCCGCCGCCGGCCAAAAGCATCGGTGAGGAAAAAGCCGCCTGATCCTCGGCACCTATCGCTTGTCCCCTGTTGCGGAGAGCTTTTAACCAAGATGTGACGGAATGAGAAAAACGATTCTTTGTGTTCCACTACATAGAAGGCAACAGCAATGAGCTACGTCCAGAAGAGCCTGATGCCCAACGAGCATGTTGTCTACCAGGGACAACTGAGCATATGGTGCATGGTCCCGTCAATCATCGTTGGCACGATCTTGATCGCGGCGTACGGCCTCGGGCTACTCGTCTTTCTATTGCTCTACATCCGGTACATCTCTACGGAGCTGGCCATCACTAATCGAAGAGTGATATCCAAGACGGGATTCATCAGTCGAAGCACAGTAGAGCTCAGTCTCAAGAAGATTGAGAGTGTGCAGGTCGACCAGGGCATCCTGGGCCGCATTTTTAATTTCGGATCAATCGTGCTGGCGGGAGCTGGGTCCCCCCGGGCGCCTATCACAGGCATATCCAACCCGATGGCATTTCGGAGAGCATTCCTGGATGAACAGGAATCGCCACCACCAGCCATGCCTCATCCAGCGCGAAGCTTCAGCGCCTACAGTGTGCCGGATTTCTTGGACGCCGAACCTACAGTCATGCGGAATCGTCGCAGACCTGATCGAAGGGAGCCGCCCCAGTTGCGATAGCGCTCGGCGGACTGCGAGGACGGCCGCCCTATGAGCGCCAGGATTCGGGATGACGAGGCGAGCCGTGAATGCCGTCAGGCGCAAACACAAGCGGAACCATGCTTGCGCAATGACGTGCGATACATGAATTGGAAGTTCAACAACAGGCGCCGAACACGCCGATAGCGTTTTCATACAGGAGAGGCAATAATGGCAACGAAACCCGGCTCGGGCGGTAACACCAAACCCCCAGTGCCAACCCGCGACAGCGGGCTGGGGCAAGACCACCGCCCGATCTACATTCCAGGAAAGGTACAGGAACGAATAGAACGAAGCGACACCACCGTTTCGCGCGTTCAACCCCGCCGTGATGGTGGAGGCAGCGGCGGCGGATCTGGGGGTGGTTCTAACGGACGATAGGCGGATGAGCGACACAATCGACGATATCCAGTACGACGCAAAATTCAGTATTAGCTATCACCGCAAGCGTGAGAGTTTTTTTCGTGTGTTGGACGCGTCATCAAAAGCAGTATCGTTGATTGCGCTTGCGTCTATTGGGTTCGACGCCAACGCGTTTACGTTGGCTGCCGCTATCATCAGTGGCGTGTTTACCATCGCGACCATCGTAGTGGACTGCCCTGGCATGGCTAGCAACCATGGAAGTTTGGCCAACCGCTTTAACGCCCTTTTGTCCCAAGCTGTGCTGGCTGAAGGAACGTTAGAAGAAGTGAAGCGGCTTCGGCACGACTTCCATGTAGTGGAAAGTGATGAACCTCCGCACCTACGAGGGCTTACCCAACTTTGCCAGGATGAGCAAGACGCCGCAGAAGGCAAGGATGTGAAGCCAGAGTGTCTTTCGATGAAGAGACGAATCCTAGCCCAATTTGGATTCGGCCAACGCCCGATAGATTTTTGTCGCCCTGAAAATACGGCATAGCCTGCCAAAAAAGCCACCTCCGGGTGGCTTTTTACTATCCCACCCAGCCGCCTCTAGGCGGTTTTTCTTTGCTCGTTACAAATAAAATTAGGCATGCCTATTGAATTGTTATTAGGCATGCCTTATATTTCTCCCAACACCTCACCACCCGGTGAGAAGACAGGGAGAGAGCCTTGAAGCACGAGATCAAAAACAGATGGACTGGCGCCGTGCTGTTCACGGCTGATGTGCCCGAAGGCACCGAGAGCGGGCTGATTGCCCGCGTGGCGCTGGAGCAGGCCGCGGGGGCTGCTGCCAACCTGGGCGGTGCCGACCTGAGCGGTGCCGACCTGGGCGGTGCCGACCTGGGCGGTGCCTACCTGGGCGGTGCCTACCTGC